>NZ_CP046620.1:697500-1032500 GCF_009931615.1 Algicella marina
ATAAGCGGGGGGGAACCGGTAATAGGTTTTGATCCCCCGATTTCCGAATGGGGCAACCCACCTGACAGTTTGTTATAATTTGCCATCGGCAATTTATAATGGGCTGAACCAGGTACTTAGGACCTGAATACATAGGGTTTTAAGAGCAAACCCGGGGAACTGAAACATCTCATTACCCGGAGGAAAGGACATCAACAGAGACTCCGTTAGTAGCGGCGAGCGAACGCGGACCAGCCGAGCATTGATCGTGAGCAGAACCAGTTGGAAAGCTGGGCAATATGGGTGACAGCCCCGTATGCGAAGCGAGATATGACGTATCAAGTAGGGCGGGACACGTGAAATCCTGTTCGAAGATGGGGGGACCACCCTCCAAGGCTAAGTACTCCTGACTGACCGATAGCGAACCAGTACCGTGAGGGAAAGGTGAAAAGCACCCCGACAAGGGGAGTGAAACAGATCCTGAAACCGGACGCCTACAAACAGTCGGAGCCTCCTTGCGAGGTGACGGCGTACCTTTTGTATAATGGGTCAACGACTTGGTCTCACTAGCAAGCTTAAGCCGATAGGTGTAGGCGCAGCGAAAGCGAGTCTTAATAGGGCGAATGAGTTAGTGGGATCAGACCCGAAACCGAGTGATCTAGGCATGGCCAGGCTGAAGATGCAGTAACATGCATTGGAGGGCCGAACCCACATCCGTTGAAAAGGATCGGGATGAGCTGTGCCTAGGGGTGAAAGGCCAATCAAACTCGGAGATAGCTGGTTCTCCGCGAAATCTATTTAGGTAGAGCGTCAGACGAATACTCTCGGGGGTAGAGCACTGGATGGGTAATGGGGACCCACAGTCTTACTGATCCTAACCAAACTCCGAATACCGAGAAGTACTATCTGGCAGACACACGGCGGATGCTAACGTCCGTCGTGGAGAGGGAAACAACCCTGACCTCCAGCTAAGGCCCCTAATTCATGGCTAAGTGGGAAAGCAGGTGAGACGACCAAAACAACCAGGAGGTTGGCTTAGAAGCAGCCATCCTTTAAAGATAGCGTAACAGCTCACTGGTCTAGATAAGTTGTCTTGCGGCGAAGATGTACCGGGGCTCAAGCCATGAGCCGAAGCTGAGGATGCACGTTGTAAAACGTGCGTGGTAGCGGAGCGTTCTGTTCATAAACCCTGACCTCTTTATTGTCCTTCGGGGCGATGCGGAGGTTGAGGGTTTTGCTGTGAAGCATCTCTGTAAGGGGGTGTGGAGCGTTCAGAAGTGAGAATGTTGACATGAGTAGCGATAAAGGGAGTGAGAGACTCCCTCGCCGAAAGTCCAAGGGTTCCTGCTTAAAGCTAATCTGAGCAGGGTAAGCCGACCCCTAAGGCGAGGCCGAAAGGCGTAGTCGATGGGAACCAGGTTAATATTCCTGGGCCAGGAGGATTGTGACGGATCCCGGATGTAGTTCACTCTTATCGGATTGAGTGGGCTGCTGAGGGGTCCCTGGAAATAGCCCTCCATTGGATCGTACCCGAAACCGACACAGGTGGACTGGTAGAGCATACCAAGGCGCTTGAGAGAACTGCATTGAAGGAACTCGGCAAAATACCTCCGTAAGTTCGCGAGAAGGAGGCCCAGTTCTTACGCAAGTATAGACTGGGGGCACAAACCAGGGGGTGGCGACTGTTTACTAAAAACACAGGGCTCTGCGAAGTCGCAAGACGACGTATAGGGTCTGACGCCTGCCCGGTGCCGGAAGGTTAAAAGGAGATGTGAGAGCGTCGAATTGAAGCCCCGGTAAACGGCGGCCGTAACTATAACGGTCCTAAGGTAGCGAAATTCCTTGTCGGGTAAGTTCCGACCTGCACGAATGGCGTAACGACTTCCCCGCTGTCTCCAATGCAGACTCAGCGAAATTGAATTCCCCGTGAAGATGCGGGGTTCCCGCGGTCAGACGGAAAGACCCCGTGCACCTTTACTACAGCTTCAGACTGGCATTAGCCTCTCGATGTGCAGGATAGGTGGTAGGCTTTGAAGCGGGAACGCCAGTTTCCGTGGAGCCATCCTTGAGATACCACCCTTCGCGTCGTTGATGTCTAACCGCGGACCGTTATCCGGTTCCGGGACCCTCTGTGGCGGGTAGTTTGACTGGGGCGGTCGCCTCCTAAAGAGTAACGGAGGCGCGCGATGGTGGGCTCAGGTTGGTCGGAAATCAACCGTCGAGTGCAATGGCATAAGCCCGCCTGACTGCGAGACTGACAAGTCGAGCAGAGACGAAAGTCGGCCATAGTGATCCGGTGGTCCCGAGTGGAAGGGCCATCGCTCAACGGATAAAAGGTACGCCGGGGATAACAGGCTGATACTGCCCAAGAGTCCATATCGACGGCAGTGTTTGGCACCTCGATGTCGGCTCATCTCATCCTGGGGCTGGAGCAGGTCCCAAGGGTACGGCTGTTCGCCGTTTAAAGAGGTACGTGAGCTGGGTTTAGAACGTCGTGAGACAGTTCGGTCCCTATCTGCCGTGGGTGTAGGAGACTTGAGAGGAGTTGCCCCTAGTACGAGAGGACCGGGGTGAACGCACCACTGGTGGACCAGTTGTCGTGCCAACGGCAGTGCTGGGTAGCTATGTGCGGACAGGATAACCGCTGAAAGCATCTAAGCGGGAAGCCCCCCTCAAAACCAGGTCTCCCTGAGGGCCGTGGTAGACCACCACGTCGATAGGCTGGAGATGTAAGCGCAGCAATGCGTTCAGTTGACCAGTACTAATTGCCCGATAGGCTTGATACCGATCCAGTAGCGATACGATACGCTTCAGGATCCGAAGTCAAAAGACACCGTTCAGAAAATCTTGGAACGCCGACACGAACGGCGAAACAGACAGTCTCGTGTACCCCGGAACGGCCCAATGCCTCTCCGGGGATGCAGCTTTTACCGGTTTGGTGGTCATAGCATGAGCGAAACACCCGATCCCATCCCGAACTCGGCCGTTAAGCGCCATCGCGCCGATGGTACTGCGTCTCAAGACGTGGGAGAGTAGGTCACCGCCAAACCTGTAAAAGCTGCAGATGCTCCGTGAACAATCCAACAAAAACCCCCGCCCGCAGAAATGCGCGCGGGGGTTTTTGTTTGTCCAACACCCCAAACACTTGCCTCCACCCGCACCGCCTCCCCGCGCCGCCAACACAACCTCAGTAAACATCAATCAAAAACAACCTCAAAACCCCTCTCGAATGAGGGGCGGCAGTATAAGCCGATGCGCTTTCCTGAAAGTTCTCGTGTGGAAAGGATGTCTGTTGTATCTCTCGCCTGCGGAATGTCACATCGGTAAAACCAACACCCAGATCCGGAAGCTTCAGTTGAAACGTATTGCCATGTGGTCCGGCCCCAGGAACCTCTCCACCGCCATGATGTATTCCTTCGGCAACCGGCCCGATTGCGCAGTCTGGGATGAGCCCTTTTACGCGGCCTATCTCGCGGAGACCGGGCTTGACCATCCGATGCGGGAAGAGATCATCGCCGCAGGCCCGGAGACGGCGGCCGACGCCGCGGCGCTGTGCGCCGGCGATCCGCCGAACGGACGGTCGATCTTCTATCAGAAACACATGACGCAGCACATTCTGCCGGGCTTTCCCAGAGCATGGTTCGACGACGTTACGCATGTCTTTCTTATCCGCCATCCGGCGCGGGTGCTGGCCAGCTATGACCGGAAGCGGGAGAACCCCGGGCTGGACGACATCGGTTTCCGTCAACAGGCCGAAATATTCGCCGAGGTTCGGGGCTTGGGCGGCCCGGCGTTGGTGATCGACAGCGCCGATATCCGCAATTCCCCGGAAGCGATGCTGCGAGCTCTGTGTGACGGTTTCGATATCACCTTCGATCCGGCAATGCTCTCTTGGCCGGCAGGGGGGCACAGCGGTGATGGTGTCTGGGCGGCTCATTGGTACGATGCCGTTCACCGCTCAACCGGGTTTGCCGGACCGGAAGGCGACTTGCCAGATCTGTCCCGCCCATTGCAGGCGGTCTGTACCCAGGCGCTTCCATTCTACGAGACGCTACTTGAGCACGCGATGCGCCCAGTCTGAACCCATAGGTGTCATGCAAGCCGCCATACCGAACCCATACCAAACCCATATCGAATCCATACGATTTGACCATTTGGTAAAATCCAGTCGCCGCCACACCTTTTTCTCGCTTTTGTGACAAAAGAATTGTCCGCACCGCCTTGCAGTCCCCGAAGCCATCCGTTACATAACCCGGACTTGGCGCGGGATGGAGCAGCCCGGTAGCTCGTCAGGCTCATAACCTGAAGGTCGTAGGTTCAAATCCTACTCCCGCAACCAAATTTTTGGTCTTCGGACCGACCAGAAAGCCGCCCGTTTGGGCGGCTTTTCTGTTTCGGAATCAGCCGGCTCAGCGCAGCTCAAGCCGCAGCCAGATGCCGTTGCGCGCCCGCTGTGTCAACCAAGCTACCGGTTCTGGTTCCCGGCCTTCGATCGGGTGGATGACAAAGGTGCCGAGGACTTCCGCCATGATTAGAAGTGTTTCCTGTGTCGCGAAGGCAGCCCCGGAGCAGACCCGTGGTCCGGTATTGAACGGCACGTAGGCGGCACGCATAGAGGCCTTCCCTTTAGCAGTGGAAAATCTATCAGGATCAAAGAGTTCCGGATGCGACCAGTTGCGTGGACTGCGCTGAATCAGCCACGGAGTCACAGCTACGAGATCCCGTGTCTCGACGCTCTCGTTGCCAAGCGGACAGGCCGTTGCAACATCGCGAATGTAAGTCGTAACGGGGGGATACAGCCGTAGCGCCTCGCGCCAGATATCGCGGTTGTAGCGCAGCTTGCGCAAAGCCGAGAAGTCCGCCTTGCCTCCAGGAATTTCCCGCGCGATCTCTTCAGCCGCCAGCGCCTGCGCTGTCCTGTCATTCGCGATGAGGTAGAACGACCATGACAAGGCGCTGGCGGTGGTTTCGTGCCCGGCAAGAAAGAAGAAGGCAACTTCATCAACCAGTTCCTCCTCCGTGAACCTGTGGCCCGTTTCTGGATCTTCTGCATCCACAAGGGCGGAAAGCAGGTCCTCGGGGTGCTGACCTTCCGCCATGGCCCTAATCCGCTCCGAAATCAGTGGTCGCAACAGGGACCGGATGCGCTGGCCTTCCCGCCTGGCGCGTATCGCGTGCAGAGGCAGGCACCATCGCGGTAGCATAGCCATTTCAAGCCCAATGAAGGCTGGTGTCAGCGCCTGATAGCGTCGGAACGCAGCTGAAAGTTCGTCAACAAAGCCATTGGGCACTTGTTCTGAAAAGACGGTACGGCACAGGATATCCGCCGTAACCCGCATGGTTTCCTGTTCGATATCGACTGGTTTCCCCACTTCCATTCGAAGGCGGTCCATCATTTCATCTACGGCTGCCTGCATCAGTGGCAGAAACGCCTTCAGACGCGAAAGCTCCAGTGTCGGATCTACCATCCGCCTTTGGCGCGCCCAGTGACTGCCGTTGGTCAGGAACATGCTCTGGCCGATCAGCGGTTCCAGTAACCGTTGCATGACCCGGCTTTTGGGAAAATTGGCCTGCTCTTCGACCAGCACTCGACGGACAATATCCGGCCCAGTCGGCATGTGTACGCGCCGCCTGATCACCGGTACCGAGTAAATTCCGCGTCTATAGGCCCGTTCGGGAAAGTGAGAAAAATCTGAGCGGAGGACGCCACGTATTGCCTCCAATCGTGAGCCGCGAATCCGTGGAGGCACCGGCGCAACAGGGCGAAACAGCGTACGCGTTTTCATCGGTCTGCCATCCTTCCAACGATGCTGTCGGCCGCGCTTTCGAAATCCCGTTCTCTAACGAGGGACGGGCCAAGAATAATATCGTACCAGTTCCATGCTGCCCGATTTTTGCTGGCATGAAAAAAGAGGAAGTGTGCACGTATCATGTTTCGGCCAGACCATCTGAGGGTGGCCCTATCGAAGAGATCAATGAAATTGCACTCTGTTATCAAGGGCTTGTCCAATGGCTTGTTGTGCTTCATATCGCGCGCCTGCACTGGGCTTAACAAAGCGAAGGAAATCCAGTCCTTCGTGCTGCTAACGTCTATCCAGGCGAAATAGTCCTGCCCGGCGACGGTCAGGACTGCATTTCGCTCTGATTCAGCAGCAGGCTGCAACGTTCGGAGAGAGAGGTTCTGACCGACTGTAAGGACGGTAACCGGGGTATTGCCGGCATTCGCGATCGCGACACCATGATCGGCGATGCAGTGGATCGCCTGCATCGCTCCGGCCGAGTGGCCGACAATCAGAATTTCATCGTAGCATTCGCTGGCTCTGGCTTCTGCGATGGCGTCGGCAAGCATTTTGCGCCGTGCCTCGATTTCCGCATGAATGGGAAGGTCGCGACGTATCGAGAAGTCAAAATAATGAGTGAGCCAGAATACGTAATGCGCGCCGTCCACGGAACGCAGCCAACGGAGGAAAATGATAGCAACCATGATACCTGCAACAACTCCAGTGATCCGTCCGATCGGGCCGTCGGGGAACACCGCGGCAACGAGCCAAGCAAGGCCAATCGACAATGCGACCATCACGCATGCCATCCAGTAGGGATAGATCAAACAGGCAAACATCTTCTTGTCTGCCTGCCATACCCTTCGGAGGGTACCGCTACGGATGTACAGGACTCCACTTCCGACCAATCTACGGAATGTCTCCAGCAGACCGACGTCCATCCAGTTGCTAATAAGATCTCGCCAAACGAAGAACTCATAGTCGGTTTGAACGACCTGAGCATCGTGATGCAGAGTCAGTGGCCAGCGCTCCAAACAAGGGCCGGTTGACCGACGGCGACCCATTTCGAAAGCATCACCGGCGTATTTCTGGCCTTCTGACTTGAGGAGAGCCCCGTAGGTTCCGATGCTTCGAGGGTCAAAGCCCGGTACGAAAAAAACCCGACGACGGAATGGTCTGCTGCAATGTCCATCGGTCAAATTTGCATGCCTCTCAAAGCTTGTCGCTCCGGTATGTCAGCGTGCCGACAAGGGCGCAACTCTTCGTGAACCGCAACTGATCGCAAAGACAAAAAGAATTCAGGGATCCTTGTCTGCGTTTCGACTGGAATCCGATTGCTGCGAGCTTCATGAAAATAGGTTACCGTTGTAAGCACGCATCAAGCCGTTCACAAAAGGCCTACTTTCTTGACGCACGAACTGTACGAAATTCACGCTCCGGAATTCACCCGTCTTATCCATCGCAACGCCCGGATGGACATGCTCTGGGAAGGTGGCAGGTGGTGCGAGGGGCCGGCCTATTTTCCGGCGGGCAAGTATCTCGTCTGGTCCGACATTCCAAACGATCGCGTCATGCGGTGGGACGAGTGCAGCGGCACCGTCTCTGTTTTCGAGTCTCCATGCCGAAATCAAAATGGCCATTCCGTGGATCTTCAGGGCCGGTTGATTTGCTGTGAACATCGCGGCCGCTGCGTCAGCAGGATAGAGCATGATGGCCGCCGGACGGTGCTTGTCAGCCACTTTGAGGGCAATCGCCTGAATTCACCGAACGATGTGATCGTCAAATCAGACGGTTCAGTCTGGTTCACTGACCCAACCTACGGCATTGATAGCAATTACGAGGGCGATGCTGCAAAATCTGAAATCGGCACCAATAATGTATACAGACTCGCACCAGACGGAACGCTGAGCGTTGTGGTTTCTGATCATGTTCAGCCGAACGGCCTAGCTTTCTCGCCGGATGAGGATCTGCTCTACGTCTCAGATACCGGTGCTACCCACGTACCGGATCACGCACCTCGAATTCGTTCCTATCCACTCTCCGAGGCGGGTGACGAGGTGGCGCGCGGCACGGATTTCGCATTTTCTGACGCGGGACTCTTCGATGGTTTCCGGGTTGATACGGCTGGCAACGTCTGGTCCTCGGCGGGTGATGGAATTCACTGCTACGATCCAACGGGCAAGCTGATGGGCAAAATTCTTACCGATGAACCGGTAGCCAACGTGGTTTTCGGTGGCGTCAAACGCAACAGATTGTTCATCTGCTCGACGACGACTTTACGGGCGATCTACGTCAACGCACAGGGCGCTGCGCGTTGACGTCTGCCTGATCAGGCGTTGCTGTTTCCTGCCAGAAGGCTGGCATTGCCGCCTGCGGCTGTTGTGTCGACGCAAAGGTGGCGTTCCAGCAGGGCATGGGCCCGATCTGGCTCACCAGTAATCAAGGGAATAATGGCTCCATCGCGCTGAGCGAGCGCGATGGCGTACTCTCGGGCTGTGCCTGTATCACCCCACCACAGCAGGCCGCCGATGGTGGGCAGGTCCTGAATTGCAGATGGCGCCAAAATTCCTTCTACGGCGATCGCTTGTCCGCCTAGGTCCTTGACTGTCGCGACTTGTCGCTCGCAGGCGGCGTTTCCCGGACCAAGGCATAGTATCGGCGGTCGGGCTCGAGTCGCTAAGCGGTTCAGTTCGCCTGTTGGTCCCGGCAGCAGAACCGAACTGTGATTTGTCTGATCGCCATTCGAATTGATCCGCTTGTGCAGCTTTGAAACGTCGGCAGGACTGGACTGTACGCTCTGGCATTGCGAAATATTCTTCCCGACAAATCGCAGCAGATAGTGTGGTCCGCCGGCCTTGGGGCCCGTGCCGGAAAGACCCTCGCCGCCAAAGGGTTGCGAGCCGACGATTGCTCCGATCTGGTTTCGGTTGGTATAGATGTTTCCTGCCTCGACCCTGTCCGCAACCATTTGCACCCTGTCGTCGATGCGAGTGTGGATGCCGAACGTCAGGCCGTAGCCAGTGGAGTTGACGTCATTGATCACCTTGTCGAGGTCGCGCGCCCTGAATGTGGCAATGTGCAGGACTGGACCGAAAACTTCACGATCCAGTTTCAATACACCGGACACGGAAATGAGGGACGGAGGAACGAAATTTCCTTTGTCTGGGCAGGAAAGGCGGTGAATGAGTCTGCCTTCCCACTCCGCCGTCGCAACGTAAGCGCAAATGTCATCCTTGGCAGCCTGCGTTATGACGGGCCCGACATCGGTGGAAAACTCCCACGGATCTCCAATCTGCAATTCGTTCATGGCACCGATGATCATTTCCTGAAAAGTGTCGGCGACATCCTCCTGAACGTAGAGACAGCGAAGGGCTGAGCAGCGTTGGCCGGCGGATTGAAAGGCGGAGGCAACGATGTCACGAACCGCTTGCTCGGGCAGCGCGGTGGAATCAACTATCATGCAGTTCAACCCACCGGTCTCAGCGATCAACGGCGTCCCGGGCGCCATGTTCTCGGCCATGGCTCGTTGAATATGACGGGCAGTGGCGGTGGAGCCTGTGAATGCCACGCCATTCACTTTGTTGCTTGAGGTAAGAGCCTTGCCGACCTTGTCGCCATCGCCGGGAAGCAGTTGCAGGGCGGACGCCGGCACACCCGCTGCCAGAAGGTGGCGGACGGCCCAGTCCGCGATTGCAGGCGTCGTCTCGGCGGGCTTCGCCAAAACGCCATTGCCGGTCGCGAGGGCGGCAGCAATCTGGCCGGTGAAGATGGCGAGAGGGAAGTTCCAGGGGCTGATACAGGTGAAAATACCGCGCGCCGGCGTGTTCAGCCTTTTCGCTTCGCTGGCGTAATAGCGTAGAAAATCGACGGCTTCCCTCAGTTCGGCCACGGAATCAGCCAGCGTCTTGCCTGCCTCAGTCGCCAAGAGGGCAAACAGGGTGGCGAAGTCCTCCTCGTAGCGCTTCGCTGCCTTCTTCAGGACATTTGATCTCTCTTCGACACTGGCATCCCACGGACTTGAATTGACCGTTGCGGCCTCCACATCCGCCTCGGATGCGCTGGTGACTGTGCCGATCCTTTCGCCGGTGGCTGGATTGTATGCCGGTTCAGCTTCGCCACCCTGCACGTCGGTGGCCAATATCGGTCCGACGTGCCATTTCGCGGGCCTTTTTCGCTGATCCCAAACGTCGCGCAGCTCAGTGACATCGAAGAGGTCGATCCCCATGGAATTTGTCCTCTCCGGCAAATACAGGTCCGTCCCCGGAGCGACCAATGGCTCGAAATCGTCTCTAGGGCCGGCGAGCGCCGTGAATGGGCATGCCGCGACGGCTTCTGCCGGGACGGATTTATCGACGATCCGGTTTACAAAGGAGGAGTTGGCCCCATTCTCGAGAAGACGGCGTACAAGATATGCGAGCAGATCGCGATGTGCACCGACAGGCGCGTAAATTCGGCAGCGTGTGTCGTGGCGTTTGTGAACAATGTCGTGCAGGGCCTCACCCATCCCGTGCAGGCGTTGAAATTCGAAAGTTTCGCGCCCCAGATACTGCGCCATATCCAACACGGCCGCGACGGTGTGCGCATTGTGGGTGGCAAACTGAGGGTAAATCCGGTCCGTCATTCTCAAGAGCTGGCGGGCGCATCCGAGGTAGCTAACGTCCGTTGCTGCCTTGCGGGTAAAGACGGGAAAATCCGTCAGCCCCTGAACCTGAGCATGCTTGATCTCGGTATCCCAGTAGGCGCCCTTGACCAATCGAACCATTATTCTGCGATCCAGTCGACTTGCCAGTTCGTAAAGGCCGGTGATGACTTCCGGCGCGCGTCGACCATATGCCTGCACAACCACGCCGAAACCGTCCCAGCCTTCCAACGTGTCGTCGGCAAGGACCGCTTCGATCACCTTCAGTGAAAGAGCGAGACGGTCGGCCTCTTCTGCGTCTATGTTCAACCCCATGCCACCTTTGGCGGCCGCACGTGCAAGCTTGCGCAGGACTGGGACCAGTTCATCCATCACTCGCTCCGTCTTTGCGACTTCGTAGCGCGGATGGAGCGCTGACAGCTTCACCGAGATGCCTGGGTTGGACGCGATTTCGCTGGAATTGCATCCAGCGGCAATTGATTCAATAGCTCTTGCATAGCTGTCTGCATAACGGCGGGCATCAGTTGCAGTCATTGCTGCCTCACCGAGCATGTCGTAGGAGTAAGTGAAGCCTTGAGCTTCTTTCGTGCGGGCGCGTTCCATGGCGGCGGAAATATCCTGGCCCAGCACGAATTGACGGCCCATTTCCCGCATGGCCTGGCCGACAGCACGGCGGATCACCGGCTCGCCTAGCCTGCGGACCATACCGCGGAGGGTGCCGGCGACACCGGGCTGATCATCATCCAGCACTTTGCCAGTCAGAAACAAACCCCAGGTCGAGGCATTGACTAGTGGCGAAGAAGAATGCCCGATGTGGCTGCTCCAGTCCGATGGAGCGATCTTGTCTTCGATCAAAGCGTCGATAGTGGCGGTGTCCGGCACTCTCAGCAGCGCTTCGGCCAAACACATTAGGGCGACACCTTCCTCTGTTGAAAGTCCGTACTCGGCCAAAAACACGTCCATCATCCCGGGGCGGGCATCGCGACGAATTGCAGTTACGAGATCCGCGGCACTGGCGACAATGCGCTTGCGGGCGGCGGCATCCAGATCCGCAGACTGTTCAAGAGCGTGCAGAGCTACCGTCTCGTCCAGACGCTTGTTCATGTCCCAACGTGGATCAATATCAATCATGCGGTTGCTCCTGACCGAAAGTGGTAGGGGCGTGTGCCCCTGCAACCTGAGAATAGCAAACCTGGAGTAGACGCTTTGACCAAAGTAGGTTCATTTGGTGGGCAGAACGTCCAAGTTTTGAGGAGAAAATGGAGGAGAAGCTGAATCTAGATCCGATTGACAGGAAAATACTCCGGGAACTTTCATTGAACGCCCGCGTGTCTACGACCGAACTGGCGAGGCGAGTCGGGCTTTCGAAGACACCCGTGGCGGCGCGCATCAGGATGATGGAGGAAAGCGGTCTGATTACCGGCTTTCGCGTCATGCTCTCGCCCCTCCAACTCGGGCTGACACATGTGACCTATGTCGAAGTGCGTCTGACTGAGACGCGCGAAAAGGCACTCGCCGCGTTCAATCTGGCGGTACGCGGGATACCGGAGGTGGAAGAATGCTACATGATTGCCGGCGGTTTCGACTACCTGATGAAGATCCGATCCCGGGACATTCAAGATTACCGGCGCGTAATGGGTGAGCAGATCTCTTCTTTGCCATATGTGGCGTCGACATCAAGTTACGTGGCTATGGAGGCGGTCGTGGAGAATGCCCACATCTCGATCGATTAATAGGAAAAAATTCTTAAGATAAAGTTGCCGGATGCGGACCAGGCCGCATCCGGCAAGAGACCATCAGTGAATATCGAACCGGTCGAGATTCATCACCTTGGTCCAGGCGTTGACAAAATCCTGAACGAAAGTCTCCTTCGCGTCGTCCTGAGCGTAGACTTCGGCAATTGCCCGCAACTGGGAATTGGAGCCGAAGATCAAGTCAACACGCGTTGCCGACCATTTGGTTTCTCCGCTCTGCCGATCACGGCCTTCGAAGGTAGATTCATCTTCCGTCGTGGCCTTCCACTCAGTGCTCATGTCCAGCAGGTTCACGAAGAAATCGTTGGTGAGCGTGCCGGGATTGGAGGTGAAAACGCCATCTTTGGTCCCGCCGAAGTTCGCGCCGATGCTCCGCAAGCCACCGACAAGCACCGTCATTTCTGGTGCTGAGAGAGTCAGCAACTGTGCCTTGTCGACCAGCATCTCTTCCGGCGACAGAGAATACTGCTTTTTCTGATAGTTGCGGAAACCGTCAGCTTGAGGTTCAAGAACATCGAATGCGTCAGTATCGGTCTGCTCTTCCGTTGCATCCATGCGACCCGGCGTGAACGATGCTTCCACCGAGTGACCGGCATCACTGGCGGCCTTTTCGACGGCTGCACTGCCGGCGAGGACGATGAGATCGGCCAGCGAAATCTTCTTTCCGCCGGCTGCGGAGGAATTGAACTCCGTCTGGATGCTCTCAAGCACACCAAGTACCTTTGCCAATTGGTGCGGTTGGTTGGCCTCCCAGTCCTTCTGCGGGGCGAGGCGGATGCGGGCACCGTTGGCGCCGCCTCTCTTGTCGGAGCCGCGGAATGTAGAGGCGGAGGACCATGCGGTGTAGACCAGTTCGGCGACCGAGAGACCGGAGGCGATGATTTTGGCTTTTAGATCGGCGATATCGCCCGCATCGACCAGCGGGTGATCAACGGCGGGAATCGGATCCTGCCAGATCAGGTCTTCGGCCGGCACCTCCTGGCCAAGGTAGCAGTCCTTCGGTCCCATGTCCCGGTGTGTCAGCTTGAACCATGCCCGGGCGAACGCATCGGCGAACTGATCGGGGTTCTCGAAGAACCGGCGCGAGATCTTCTCGTATTCCGGGTCCATCCGGAGCGAGAGATCGGTCGTCAGCATCGATGGTGCGTGAGTTTTACCCGGGATATGGGCGTCTGGCACGCGGCCTGCGCCTGCGCCTGCCTTCGGAGTCCATTGGTGGGCACCGGCCGGGCTCTTCGTCAGTTCCCACTCGTAGCCGAACAGATTCTCGAAGAAGTTGTTGGACCACTTGGTCGGCGTTTCCGTCCATGTGACTTCAAGGCCGGACGAAATGGTGTCCGCGCCCTTGCCGGTACCGAAAGTTCCTTTCCAGCCAAAGCCTTGCTCGGCAATACCGGCAGCTTCCGGTTCCACTCCGACGGTGGCGGCATCGGATGCACCGTGCGTTTTGCCGAAGGTATGGCCGCCGGCGATGAGGGCAACGGTTTCTTCATCGTTCATGGCCATGCGGGCGAAGGTCTCGCGGATATCGCGGGCAGCGGCCAGCGGGTCCGGGTTGCCATCGGGGCCTTCGGGATTGACGTAGATGAGGCCCATCTGCACGGCGGCCAGCGGGTTTTCGAGGTCGCGGTCACCGGAATAGCGGCTCTTCGGATTGTCACTCTGAGCCAGCCATTCGTCTTCCGAGCCCCAATAGACATCAAGCTCCGGCTCGAACACATCGGCGCGACCGCCACCGAAACCGAAAGTCTTGAAACCCATTGATTCTAAAGCGACATTGCCGGTGAGGATCATCAGGTCGGCCCAGGAAATCGCGTTGCCGTACTTGGCCTTGATCGGCCAGAGCAGGCGCCGGGCCTTGTCAAGGTTGACGTTGTCCGGCCACGAGTTGAGGGGAGCGAAGCGCTGGCTGCCGGAACAGGCGCCGCCGCGGCCGTCAGCGGTGCGGTAGGTACCGGCGCTGTGCCATGCCATACGGATGAAGAGAGGGCCGTAATGACCAAAATCTGCGGGCCACCATTCCTGGCTGTCTGTCATCAGTGCATGCAAGTCGGCCTTGATGGCGCCGAGGTCCAATTTCTTGAATGCTTCCGCGTAGTTGAAAGCCTTGGGCATCGGGCTGGACAGCGCCGTGTTCTGATGAAGAATGGAGAGATTGAGCTGGTTTGGCCACCAATCCCGGTTGGATCGCGCACCGAATGTGTGCATTACAGGGCATTTGCTGACGTCCTGAAGTTCTGCTCCGTCCATGATGTCCTCTCTGGAGTTTCTGGCTTGCCGGATCGCCCGGCTGCACTTTGCTGGAAGTCTTGAAGCGGGCGGTTGGCCCGACTCTCTAGAATCATTCTAGCAAAGCAGGAGCATTAGAATAAGTTGTATTTTGTGATGGTTTTGATGCGCTTGGATTATCGTGGATGCGCAGAAATTCCAGCGACAGCGATGTGAAACGCCAGAAAATTCATAGTAAACAGTGTGTTGAGGGCGATTAGCCCGTTCCCCGACTATAGCGGGGAACAGGCGCGTACCTACTCGGCTTCGTCCATCTTGGATGCGTTGAGATGGGCGTAGTTTTGCGGGCCGATCTTTTCCAGAAGATCAAGCTGTGTTTCAAGAAAATCAATGTGGCCTTCTTCATCGGCAAGAAGGTCGTCAAACAAGTGCTTTGAAACGTGATCCCCGACTTCGTGGCAATACTCACGAGCTTCCTTGTAAAGGGCGCGGGCATCCTGTTCGGCTGCCAGGTCACATTCGAGCGTTTCTTTTGGATTCTGGCCGATGCGCAATGGATCAAGCTTCTGAAGGTTTGGATGGCCCTCAAGGAAAACTATTCTGTCCATGAGTTTGTCCGCGTGATGCATCTCTTCGATGCTTTCTTCGCGGCTTTTCTTGGCCATGTGTCCAAGACCCCAGTCTTCCTGAAGCTTGTAGTGTAGCCAGTACTGGCTGATGGCCGTCAGTTCGCTGCGAAGTGCAGCATTCAGGTAGTCTATTACTTTTGAGTCGCCTTGCATTCCTGGTCTCCCTGTGAGGCTCCGGCTCTCAGGTTCCGGAGTTGCATGGGTACAACCAAGTTATCGTTTTGGCGCATGGTCGCAAGGAAAAGCGGCATGCAGTCGCCACAATCGGCGGACTTGCCAAGAGCCCGGTAAAGTTTGCCCGGAGTAATCAGGGTTTCAGGGTCTGAGGCGCGCATCCAGTCGATGGCGTTGTTGATGTCGTTGTCGGAGATGTTCTGGCAATGGCATACGATCATTGGGAAAATCTACCTCCGGCACAGGGGCAAACCCGTTCAGTCGGCGCTGTCGCTGGCGTTCTTTGGCAAGGGAGTGTCGGCCTGTCGTCGTTCATCTCGGGGTAACTCGAGCCTTGTATTGTTACCTGCAAAGCGTTCTCTGGCTTGGTGTCGTCTGACCTGAATCGGGGGCCATGCCGACAGCTCAAAGCTGAGTGAAACAGTCGGGAAAGTCAATCCGAGTTTTTTACTCGGATAATCACATTTTGCCGATATGGGTTTGGTATGGTTTTGGTATGGGTTTGGTATGGCTGATCGTCGGAATAGCAGCGTGTTTGCCCCCAAAATGGCCTTTTTCGGAGAACACTGCGCCAGGTAATCGTTTTTCTTACCCCGCAGGTAGTGGTTTTGATTACCTGTCTCACGGCCACGACGAAGGACGGGCTTGACCGGGCCGGGGTGTCTGCGGTCAGTTTCGTCGCCACGGCAACGGGAGGGCGGTCTTGGATCAGGCGCGGACATCGGAGGGCGGCTGGCGCGGGCTTTGGCCGCGGCTGAGCTTTCGCATCGGCATCGCATCAGCCTTGATCGGGCTGATAGCCGTGCTGGCTGGAATGCTGACCGTAACGGGCGCGGCGGCGATTTCCGACAGGCTGGATGCGGCGTTGCGGTCCGAGCGACGGATCGAGCGCTATTCGCTGTTGTCGACACAGGTCACCGGTTTCCTGGTGATCGCCGTGGAGGCGTTCCAGTCGGGTGTTGATGCCGAGTTGCGGGATTACCGGATGGGCATCCTGTCCGACCAGATCGAGGAGACATTCGGACGCATCCGCGCCGATCTGGCCGATGCGGTGGAGGAGGCGGTGGACCTGGGGCTGGATGAGCAGAGCCGGCGGGCGACGCTGAGCCTGAACGTCGCGCGGATGGAGGCGCTGCTGAACCGGTCGCTTGTGGAACTGGAAGGCGCGCAGGCGCCAGAGGCGGTGCAGGGTGCCGTCAACGAGTTCCTGCGGGCTTTCGACCCGATGCTCAACGGTGCAATCGCGCAGGAACGGCGGACGCGGGACCAGATTCTGGCGTCGATCAGTTCGACGCGAACGGCGCAGAGCCGCGCAGCGCTGGGCGTCGGTGCGGTGACGCTGCTGCTGCTGGCCGGTGTCTGGCTCGGGTTGATCCGTCCGGCGATGCGGCGGCTGGACCTGTTGCGCCAGGCGTCGCGGGAGATCGCACGGGAGAATTTTGCGGTCGCGCTGCCGGAAACGGGCCGCGACGAGATCGGGCAGGTGTTTGCCGAAACCAACCGGATGGCATCTGCCCTGGCCGCGCGGAAGGCGGCGGTGGATGCCGACTGGGCGCGGCTGAATTCAATCATCGATGAGCGGACGGCGGAGTTGCAGGCGGCGAACGCGGCGCTGGAGCGGACAGACAGGGACAGGCGAAGATTCTTTGCGGATGTGAGCCATGAGTTGCGCACGCCGCTGACGGTGATCCGGATGGAGGCGGAACTGGGCGAGGCCCAGCCGGAAGATGCGGGCGACAGCCTGAAGGTCATTCATAACCGGGCGGTGCGCCTGTCGCGGCGGATTGACGACCTGTTGCGCGTGGCGCGGTCGGAGACGGGGGAGATCGCGCTGGAGGCAGGGCGGGTGGACCTTGGCGACGTGGCCTCGGATGCGGTAGCTGAGTGCGCTGCCGAGCTGTCCGCCGCGGGAATCGTGGCGCGGGTTGAAGGCGGAGAGGTGCCGGACGTGACCGGCGATGCGAACTGGCTGCGGCAGGTGGTGACCGGCTTGTTGCAGAACACCTGCCGCCATGCTGCCGGAACCGCGGAGGCGGTGCTGCGGGTGCGTGCGGATGGCGGACGCGTGCGACTGGACGTAATTGACCGGGGACCGGGGATTGCCGATGTCAGCGCGGTGTTTGAACGGTTCGCCCAAGGCGAGGGCGTTGGCCGCTCCGCCGGGTTCGGGATCGGGCTGTCGCTGGCAAAATGGGTGGTGGAGCGGCAGGGCGGGACGATTGCCATCACCTCGCCGCTGGAGGACGGCACCGGGACGATGGTATCGCTGGTGTTTCCACGGGCCGGGGATAGCGTGCGGGCATGAGCGATACGATATTGATCGTGGATGACGATCCCGAGATCACCTCGGCGCTGGCGCGGGGCCTGGCGCGGCATGGATATGATGTGCTGGCGGAGCACCGGATCGCGCCGGCGCTGGACGTGCTGAAGGCGCAGCCGCCGAAAGCCGCAATTTTCGACGTGATGCTGGGAAGTGAAAGCGGGCTGGATCTGACACGGCGGGCCAGGGCTGCGGGCTTTGCCGGGCCGATCCTCATGTTGAGCGCGCTGGCGGAGGTCGAGGACCGGGCCGAGGGGCTGGAGGCCGGGGCGGACGACTATATCGTCAAGCCGTTCTCTTTCGATGAACTGGTGGCGCGGCTGAAGGTTCAGGAGCGACGGGTTTCGCGGCCGGCGCTGGTGCTGGACCGGGCCGGGCGCACGGTGCGCCACGGCCCGCGTGAGGCCGTGCTGACGGAAAGGGAATTCGCGCTGTTCGAAGCGCTGCACGGGCGGGCGGGGCAGGTCCTTTCCCGCTGGGAGTTGTTCGAAATGGTTTGGGCGGGCGAGGGCACGAGTTCGGAGAACGTGGTCGACGTCTACGTGGGCTACCTGCGCAGAAAGCTGGCGCCGATGACGGATTTCGGTTTCGAGATCCAGACGGTGCGCAACCGTGGTTTCGTGTTACAGCTGCTGGACGGTGGGAAGTCGTAACACTCTGAAAGTGTTTGGCTTTTATTTTTTCTTAGAACATCTGTTTTGACGGGTGCGGGGTGCAGGCGCATGCTGAAGACCACGATATAAACCTAGGAGAGGAGATTCCACATGGCTTGGACGAAACCGGAAATCCGCGAAATCGAATGCGGTATGGAAATCAACATGTACGGTCCGGACGGCGACGATCACGGCGTACTGTTCTGATACGGCTGCGCGGAGATACCAATGAATTTCCGCGCAAGAATACTTGGGGCAGCCGCCGGTGGCGGGCTGCCCCAATGGAATTGCGGTTGCGCTAATTGCAATGCCGCGCGGCGGGGGGAGATACCTGCACAATCACAATCCTCCCTCGCCGTCAGTGCCAATGGCACGGATTGGGCGATCCTCAACGCCTCGCCCGACATCCGGACCCAGATGGCAGATGCGCCGGTGTTGCATCCTACAGGTCTGCGGAATTTGCCGCTGAAATCGGTGCTGATTACCAATGGTGATATCGACCATATCGCGGGCTTGCTGACGCTGCGCGAGATGCAGGCTTTCGATTTGTACTCAACTTCGGAGATTCTCGATTTCATCGGCCAGAACACGGTGTTCGACGCGCTGCGCGAGGATGTGGTTGCCCGGCGGGCCATCCGCCTCGGCGAGACGTTCGAACTGGTTCCGGGGCTGGAGTGCAGTCTCTTCTCCGTGCCGGGAAAGGTGCCGCTTTATCTGGAGGGTGAGGAGGTTCAGACGGACCTTGAGGGCGAGCAGACGGTGGGCGTGGAGATGCAGGCTGGCGGGCAAAAAGTCTATTACATTCCGGGCTGTGCGGCCTTTCCTTCAAGCTTGGAAGAGCGGGTGCGCGGCGCGGACGCGGTGTTCTTCGACGGAACGCTCTGGGCCGATGACGAGATGGTGCGCGCGGGCCTGAGCCAGAAGACGGGCAAGCGGATGGGGCATATGTCGATCAGCGGAGCCGATGGTACGATGGTTGCTTTCGCGGGGCTGGATGTGGGGCGCAAGGTGTTTGTGCACATGAACAACACGAACCCGGTGCTGCGTCCCGGCGCGCCCGAGCGGCGCGAGGCCGAGGCGGCGGGCTGGGTGATCGGGCAGGACGGGATGGAGATGAGCCTATGACGGCGACACGTGAGGAATTCGAGGCACGACTGCGGCAGATCGGGGCGGATCGCTACCACGACAAGCACCCGTTTCATGCGCGGTTGCACGGTGGGCAGTGTTCGCCGGACGAGGTGCGGGCATGGGTGGTGAACCGCTGGTATTACCAAAGCCGCATCCCGATGAAGGACGCGGCATTCATGAGCCGGGTGACGGACCCCGCCCTGCGCCGGGCATGGCGGAGCCGGATCGAGGATCACGACGGGCGCGAAGGCAACGAGGGTGGCATCCGGCGCTGGCTGCGGCTGGCGGAAGCCGTGGGGCTGGACCCTGATTACGTGGCCAGCGGCGAGGGAGTGATGCCTGCCACCCGCTTTGCCGTCGATGCCTATGTGCGCTTCGTGCGGGATGAGACGCTGCTGGAGGCGATTGCCGCCTCGCTGACGGAGCTGTTCGCGCCGAAGATTCATGCACAGCGGATCGAGGGGCTTTTGCAACACTACGATTTTGCGGATGACAGCTCGCTCTCCTATTTTCGCAACCGGCTGGGTGAAGCGCCGAAGGATGTGGCTTTCGGGCTGCAATACGTGCTGGACCACGCGGACACGGCCGAGAAGCAGGATGCGGCGGCGGCGGCGTTGACGTTCAAGACGGATGTGCTGTGGTCGCAGCTCGATGCGCTGTGGTCGGCCTATGTCGAGCCTGCGCGCATCCCGCCCGGGGCATGGCGGCCGGGGCAGGGGCTGCTGATTTCGGCGGAGGCCTCATGATCGCGGAGAAGGCCATTCCCTACCTGCCGCGCGGGGTTCGGCTGCATTTCGACCGGGTGCGGGAGAAGTGGGTGCTGCTGGCGCCGGAGCGGGCGGTGGCGCTGGATGCGGTGGGCCACGCGGTGCTGAGCGAGATCGATGGGGCGCGGAGTTATGGCGAGGTCGTGAGCGGGCTGGCGGAAAAATACGCGGCGCCGCGCGAACAGATCGCCAAGGACAGCGCGCAGTTCCTTCAGGGGCTTCTCAACCGGCGTTTCCTGGAGCTGGCGCCATGACCGTTCGGCCCCCCATTGCGATGCTGGCGGAACTGACGCATCGCTGCCCATTGTCCTGCCCCTACTGTTCCAACCCGCTTGAGTTGGCGAAGAAGGAGCAGGAGCTGGATACGGCGACCTGGGTGGATGCGTTCCGGCAGGCCGCCGACCTTGGCGTTCTGCAACTTCATCTTTCGGGCGGTGAGCCTGCCAGCCGGCGCGACCTCGTGGAACTGGTGGAGGCCGCGCGGACGGCGGCGCTTTATACCAACCTCATCACTTCCGGCATCGGGCTGACGGAGCGGCGATTGCGGGAACTGGACGCGGCGGGGCTGGACCATGTCCAGCTTTCGTTGCAGGGCACGGACGCGGAGATGGCAGACCATATCGGCGGCTATCGGGGCGGGTTCGCACGGAAGATGCAGGTGGCGGAGTGGATCGGCGAAATCGGTTTTCCGCTGACGCTGAACGCCGTGCTGCACCGGCAGAACCTGCACCAGTTGCCGCGGGCGCTGGAGATGGCGGTGGAGATGGGCGCGCGGCGGATCGAGGTGGCCACGGTGCAGTTCCATGGCTGGGCCTTGAAGAACCGCGGTGCGATGATGCCGACGCGCGCGCAGGCGGCGGAGGCAACGAAAATCGTCGGCGAGGCCCGGAAGCGGCTGGAGGGTGTGCTGGTGATCGACTACGTGCCGGCTGACTATCATTCCGACTATCCCAAGCGCTGCATGGGCGGCTGGGGTTCCACCGGGCTGAACATCAACCCGGAGGGTAAAGTTCTGCCATGCCACGCGGCGGAGAGCATTCCGCATCTCACGTTTGACAATATCGCCGAAAAGTCGCTGCGGGAAATCTGGTACGAGGGCGCCGCCTTCAATGCCTATCGCGGCGACGACTGGATGCAGGAGCCGTGTTCGAGTTGCGAGCGCAAGGCGGTGGATTTCGGCGGTTGCCGCTGCCAGGCGATGGCGATTGCGGGCGATCCGAATGCCACCGACCCGGTGTGCATCAAATCGCCCGACCATGAAAAGCTGCGACGGATGGCCGAGGACTTCGCCGGCGATGATGCGGAGCTAATTTACCGCGGGTAGGATTTTCCTGTTTTGTTAACAGGTGTTTGCAGCGGTTTTTTCGCGTAGAATGACAGCAGGTTCTCGCGCTGCAGTGCGCCCATGTCCTGCCGGGTTTCAGCCGTGGCCGAGGCTTGGTGCGGCTGAAGAACTGCGTTCTTCAGCTTCAGGAAGCGCGGGTCTATTTTCGGCTCATTCTCAAAGACGTCGAGGCCGGCGCCGCCAAGACGGCCGGATTCCAGGGCGTCGAGCAGCGCGGGCTCATCGACTGTGGACCCCCGTGAGATGTTGACGAGAATGCCGCGGGGACCGATGGCCTCGATCACCTGTTTCGACACCAGCCCGGCGGTTCCAGGGCCGCCGGCGAGAGCGATGACAACGTGATCGGCCCAGTCGGCGAGGGCGACGTGATCGTCGAAATACTGCCAGCCGGGTGTTTCTTTCCGCGACCGGGATGAATAGCCGATCTCGCACTTGAAGGCGGCAAGGCGGGAGGCAATTTCATGGCCGATGCGGCCAAGGCCGATGATGCCGATGCGGCTGCCCGAAACCTTCTGCTTCAGTGGATAGGCGCCCTGCGTACCCCAGTTGCCGCTGCGGACCCAGGCCTCGGCGCCCATCATGTCGCGGGCCTGGGCGATCAGCATGGCGACGGCGAGGTCGGCGACATCATCGGAGAGGACATCGGGGGTGTTGGTGACGGCGATGCCGCGGGCGTCGGCCGCTTCAACGTCAATCGCATCGTAGCCGACGCCGAAGTTGGCAATCATCTTCAGGTTGGGCAGCGCATCCATGTAGGCGCCGTCTATCGGGGCGTGGCCCTTCATTGCCAGCGCGGTGATCTTGTCTGCCACATCACGGGGCAGGGAAGTGGCGCTGGCATCGGCGGCAAGTTCGTGCACGGTGAAGGCTTCCTGCATCGGCTGCATGTCCCATTCCGGATAGCTGCCGGTGATCAGTACGTCTGGCTTTGTCATATCGCTCCCTCGCGTTTTTGCCCTTGGTAAAGCAACGGCGCGGGTGATCAAGCCCGGGATGCGCTTGACAGGCGGTGCAGTGCAGGAAAGCCTGACGCGCAAACAGGGGAGGCGGCGATGGTTCAGCACAACAGGTTCAAGGCACGACTGAAGGCGGGCGAGGCGCAACTGGGGCTCTGGCTGAGCCTGTGCAGCCCGGTGGTTGCCGATGCAGTGGCCGATTCCGGCATGGACTGGGTGCTGCTGGACATGGAGCATGCGGCCAACAGCGAACAGACGGTGCTGGCGCAATTGCATGCCGGACAGGCTGGCTGCCCGGCGGTGGTGCGGCCGTGGTGGAACGACACGGTGCTGGTGAAGAGGTTGCTGGACATGGGCGCGGAGACGCTGCTGTTTCCGATGGTGCAGACGCCCGAGGAAGCGGCCGCGGCGGTGGCGGCGACGCGCTATCCGCCGGAGGGGGTGCGCGGGGTGAGCATGTCCCAGCGCGGCAACCGCTACGGGCGCGATGCAGGGTATCACGGGCGGGCCAATGCGGAGGTGTGCGTGCTGGTGCAGGTGGAAACGCGAGAGGCAATGGCGCGTATCGAGGAAATCGCAGCGGTGGACGGCGTGGACGGCGTATTTTTCGGCCCGGCGGACATTGCAGCCAGCCTCGGGCGGATCGGTGATCTGAACCATCAGGCTGTCTGGGATGAAATCTTCGCCGCCGCCGACAGGGTGCTGGCGATGGGCGTGCCGGTGGGAACGCTGATCGCCGTGCCGGACCGGGTGCGGGAATGCGTGGACAGGGGGTTTACATTCACCGCCTGCGGCAGTGATTTGAACCTCGTGGCGCGGGGCGCCGACAACCTGGTGAAGATGTACAAGGGAGACTGACCGTGACGGTGATAGCGCTGACGGGGGCCGCGGGACGGCTGGGTGGATATCTGCGCGAGGCGCTGGCGAAACGGGCGGACAAGGTGATCCTGACCGACCGGGTGTCGCCGGAAGGGTTGCGGGCAAACGAGGAGTTCCGGCAGGCCGAACTGGATGACTATGACGCGGTGCATGCGGCGTTGGCCGGAGCGGACGTGGTGCTGCATTTCGGCGCGATTGCCGATGAGGCGCCGTGGGACGAGATTTGGGGGCCGAACTTCGTCGGCGCGCGCAATGTCTGGGAAGCGGCGCATCAGCACGGGATCAGGCGGGTGATCTATGCCTCGTCCATCCATGCGGTGGGCATGTACCCGCGTACGCAGCGGATCGGTGTGGACACGCCGCATTATCCGGACAGTTTCTACGGGCTTTCCAAGTGTTTCGCCGAGAACCTCGGACGGCTGTACTGGGAGAAGCGGGGGATCGAGAGCGTGATGCTGCGGATCTATTCCTGCGCCCAGCCGAACAACGAGCGCAGCCTCGGCGTGTGGCTGAGCCCGCGCGATCTTGTGCAACTGGTGGAGAAGTCGCTGGATTGCCCGATTGTCGGCTGTTCGGTCGTCTACGGCGTCTCGGCCAACTCGCGCTGCCCGGTGAGCAACGAGGGGGCGAAGTTCCTTGGCTACGAGCCGGTGGACAATGCCGAGGAGTTTGCGCCGGAGATCCTGGCAGCCGCCAAGCCCGACCCGAGCGACAAGGCGCAACTGCATCATGGCAACGTCTTCGCCACCGGTGATCTGGGCGTGTCCGCCGTGGCGCTTATGGGGCGCGCGGAAGACGGGGAGGGCTGAGACGATGGCGACGGTACTGCTAGTCGGCGCGGGCAACATGGGCTTTGCAATGTTGAAGGGCTGGGCAAAGGATGGTGGCCTGCGGCTGATGGTCGTGGACCCGACGGAGGCCCTGCGGGATCGGGCGGCGGCCGTGGGCGCGGAAGTGTACGCCGATGTGGCGGAGGTGCCTCGGGAGACGGACATGATCGTGCTGGCGGTGAAACCGCAGGTGATGGACAAGGTCGCCCCGCCTTACGCGGAGTTTCCCGGCGCGGTGATGAGTGTCGCCGCCGGCGTCGGCGTGGCGCGGCTGCGGGGGCTGGTGGGTGAGCGGCCGATCGTGCGGGTGATGCCGAACACGCCTGCTGCCATCGGGCAGGGGATGAGCGTGGGCTATGCCGAAGGCGCGGATGACACCTTGCGGGCGCTGGTGGAGCGGCTGACGGGCGTGGTGGGCGAGACGGCGTGGATCGAGGACGAGGGGCTGATGGACGCGGTGACGGCGATCAGCGGCTCCGGCCCGGCCTACGTGTTCCACTTCATCGAGTGCCTCGCATCGGCCGGTGAGAAACTGGGGCTGGCGCCGGAGCTTGCCTTGCAGTTGGCCCGGCAGACGGTGGCCGGGGCAGGGGCACTGGCGCGCGAGGCGGGCGAGGCGCCGGGCGTGCTGCGTGAACAGGTGACGAGCCCGGGCGGAACGACGGCGGCGGCACTGGCGGTGCTGCGCGAGACGGGCGCGCTGGAGCGGTTGGTAAACGAGGCGGCGGAAGCTGCACGGGACCGGGGGCGGGAGTTGGGGTGAGGTTGGCCGTGCGCGCGGGGCGGTGGGGGCCAGCCTCTCCGACGGACCGGATCAAAAGCGCAACCCCGGCCGCAACCGGCGCGGAATAGAGGCCGCAGGCCGCCGCGCCCACGCCGACTCGCCCCATTGGGGCAGCGCTTTTGGCGGATGTTGGCGCGTTGGTTGGATGTCCAGAGATTGGGCGAGAATAAAGTGCGGTGATCGGACGGTGCGTGCGCCTATCCGCGGGTCGGCGCTGGCGCGGCTTGCGACGGGGTAGGCCGGGATGGTGGTTGAAAGCCACGCTACGATTTACGGAAAGTTCAAGGGCAAAAGGCGCGCCGGGTTGGGGCGCGCCTTTCGATTTTTGTCGGTGTCGGCCCTTCAGGCCGCAATCTTACTCCGCCGCGATCTGTTGTTCGCCGACGATCACCCGGCAGGCCGAGAACTTGAACTCGGGGATCTTGCCGAACGGGTCGAGCTGCGGGTTGGTCAGCGTGTTGGCCGCGGCCTCGACGAAGGCGAAGGGGATGAAGACCATGTCCTTGGCGATGGCCCTGTCCGCCCGCGCGGCGAGGGTGATCTGGCCGCGGCGCGTCTCCACCGTGATCATCTCTCCCGCCTCGACACCGAGCATCTTCAGGGTGCCGGGGTGCAGGGCGGCCGTCGCCTCCGGTTCCAGCGCGTCGAGCGTGCCGGCGCGGCGGGTCATGGAGCCGGTGTGCCAGTGCTCCAGCATCCGCCCCGTCGTCAGGATCATCGGGAACTTCTCGTCCGGTACCTCGGCGGGCGAGGTGACGCGGGCCGGAGTGAACTTGGCCCGGCCGGCGCGGCGGGGAAAGCCATCGCCGAACACGACTGCCTGGCCCGGATCGTCGTTGGAGTTACACGGATAGGTGATCGCGTTCTCGTTCTCGAGCCGGTTCCAGGTGATGTGGTGGAGGCTGCGCATGCTCATCTTCATCTCGTTGAAGACCATGCGCGGCGTGTCGTAATCCCAGTCCAGCCCGAGGCGACGGGCAAGTTCGACGGTGATCTCCCAATCCTCCCGCGCCTCGCCGGGGGCGTCGACGGCCTTGCGGCCCATCTGCACCTGCCGGTTGGTGTTGGTCACCGTGCCGGTTTTCTCCGGCCATGCGGAGGAGGGCAGGATGACATCGGCGAAGTTGGCCGTTTCCGTCAGGAAGATGTCCTGCACGACGAGATGATCGAGCGAGGCCAAAGCCTGGCGGGCGTGTTCGACATCGGGGTCGGACATCGCCGGGTTCTCGCCCATGACATACATGCCCTTGATTTCGCCGCGATACATGGCGTCGATGATCTCCACGACCGTCAGGCCCGGCTTCTCCTGGATCTCGGTGCCCTGCCAGATATGGCGGAAGAGTTCGCGCACCTCCGGATCGGCGACGGACTGGTAATCGGGCAGCACCTGGGGGATGAGGCCCGCGTCGGATGCGCCCTGCACGTTGTTCTGGCCACGCAGCGGGTGCAGACCGGAGCCGGGGCGGCCGATCTGGCCGCAGAGCAGGGCCAGCGAGATCAGGCAGCGGGCATTGTCCGTGCCGTGGATGTGCTGGGAGACGCCCATGCCCCAGAAGATCATCGCGCCGCGGGCGCTGGCGAACTTGCGGGCAACGGTTCGCAGCGTCTCGGCGTCGATGCCGCAGAGATCGGCCATCCGCTCCGGTGGGAAGGCGCGGATGTGGTCGCGGAACTCGAAGAAGCCTTCGGTGAAGCCCTCGATGTAGTTGCGGTCGTAGAGCTTCTCCTCGACGATGACGTGCATGATGGCGTTGAGCATCGCCACGTCGGTGCCCGGCCGGAACTGGAGCATGTGGGTGGCGTGACGCTTCAGGCCCATGCCGCGCGGGTCCATCACGATCAGCTCTCCGCCGCGCTTGACGAATTGCTTGAAATAGGTGGCGGCGACGGGGTGGTTCTCCGTCGGGTTGGAGCCGATGACGATGGCGAGATCGGCGTTCTCGATTTCGTTGAAGGTCGCGGTCACGGCCCCGGAGCCGACATTCTCCATCAGCGCGGCCACGGAAGAGGCGTGGCAGAGCCGGGTGCAGTGGTCGACGTTGTTGTGCTTGAAGCCCTGGCGGATGAGCTTCTGGAAGAGATAGGCTTCCTCGTTGGAACACTTGGCCGAGCCGAAGCCGGCGACGGACTGACCGCCGTAGTAGCTGCGCAGATCGGCGAGGCCGCCGGCAGCCCTGTCGAGCGCTTCCTCCCACGTGGCCTCGCGGAAATGGGTCCACGGGTTGGATGGATCGACGTTCAGGCCCTTGTCGGGCGCGTCATCGCGGCGGATCAGCGGCACCGTCAGGCGGTGGGGGTGGTTGATGTAGTCGAAGCCGAAGCGGCCCTTGACGCAGAGCCGGTTTTCGTTGGCGGGGCCATCGACACCATCGACCCAGGCGATCTTCTCGTCCTTGATCTTGAAGGACAGCTGGCAGCCGACGCCGCAATACGGGCAGACGGACCGGACTTCGCGATCATAGGCCTTGCTGTCGCCGATCTGGGTTTCCTCGTCGACGGCGGCGGCCTCCATCAGGGCGCCGGTGGGGCAGGCCTGCACGCATTCGCCACAGGCGACGCAGGTGCTGTCGCCCATCGGGTCGTCGAGGTCGAATGTGATCTGGCTGGTGGCGCCACGGCCCGAGAGGCCGATGACATCGTTGACCTGCACATCGCGGCAGGCGCGGACGCAGAGATTGCACTGGATGCAGGCATCCAGATTGACGCGCATGGCGACATGAGAATTGTCGAGCAGCGGCACGACCGCGGGGTCCTTGCGCGGGAACCGGCTTTCGCTGACGCCGTTCATGTCCGCCATGTCCCAGAAATGGGCCGATTTGTCATGCGCGACCTCGCGCTCCGGCTGGTCGGTGACGAGCAGTTCCATGACCATGTTGCGGGCCTTCTCGGCCCGGTCCGTGGCGGTGTTCACGACCATGCCGTCGGCAATCTCGCGGATGCAGGAAGCGACGAGCGTGCGTTCGCCTTCGACCTCGACCATGCAGGCGCGGCAGTTGCCGTCAGGTTTGTAGCCGGGTGCGGGCTTGTGGCAGAGATGCGGGATCTTCAACCCGGTGCCATGCGCTGCATCCCAGATCGTGGTGCCTTCCACGCCGGTCGTCTCCACGCCGTTGAGGGTGAAGGTGACGAGTTTCGGGGCTGTTCCGTCTAACATGATCGTCTCCGGTCTGTGTTTGCTGGCGTTGGCGTGCTTGGCTGGCGGAGGAGTGCCTCCGGCGGGACTATGTGCCGGAAGTGGCAAGGGTCATTTCCGTTTTCTGCGCGGAGATAACCCGGGGCGTGCAAGGGGCTGGCCCCTCGGTTCCAGTGGTTGCGGCACATCAGAGTTCATCCCCGAAATGCTTCATCGTCAGGCGGATCGGGTTCGGGGCGGCCTGTCCGAGGCCGCAGATCGAGGCGTCGGCCATGACCTGGCAAAGGTCTTCGAGGAGGGGTTGGTCCCAACGATCCTGGCTCATCAGCTTGACGGCCTTCTCGCAGCCCGTGCGACAGGGAGTGCATTGCCCACAGGACTCATCCTCGAAGAACTTCAGCATGTTCAGGGCGGCATCCCGGGCGCTGTCCTTGTCCGACAGCACCACCACGGCCGCGGAGCCGATGAAGGTGCCGTGCGGCTGGAGCGTGTCGAAGTCCAGCGGGATGTCGTTCATGCTGGCAGGCAGCAGGCCGGAGGACGGGCCGCCGGGCTGGTATGCCTTGAATGTGTGGCCGTCCAGCATGCCGCCGCAGGCCTCGATGATGTCCGTGATCGTCGAGCCGGCCGGCAGAAGGTGGACGCCGGGATTGTTCACCCGCCCGGAGACGGAGTAGGAGCGCAGACCCTTGCGGCCATTCTTTTCCGTGGAGGAAAGAACTTCGGGGCCTTCGGCTGCGACCTTGCGGACCCAGTAGAGTGTCTCGATGTTGTGGACGAGCGTCGGCCGGTCGAAGATGCCTACCTGGGCCACGAAGGGCGGGCGGTGGCGGGGGAGGCCGCGTTTGCCCTCGATGCTTTCGATCATCGCGCTTTCTTCGCCGCAGATGTAGGCGCCGGCGCCACGGCGCAGGTCTATATAGCCTTTGGGTACGATACCGGCTTCCTCGATCGCCGCGATTTCGCGACGGAGGATTTCCAGTACGGCGGGGTATTCGTCGCGCATGTAGATGAAGGCTTTCTCGGCCTCCACCGCCCAGGCGGCGATCAGCATACCTTCGAGGAATACGTGCGGGGTGCGTTCGAGGTAGTAGCGATCCTTGAACGTGCCCGGCTCTCCTTCGTCGCCGTTGACGGCAAGGTAGCGCGGGCCGGGGTTGGCGCGGACGAAGCCCCATTTCTTGCCTGACGGGAAGCCGGCGCCGCCGAGGCCGCGGAGGCCGGAGGTGAGTATTTGCTCCTGCAGCGCTTCCCAATCACCGTTTTCGCGCAGATTCTTCAACGTCGTGTAGTCGCCATGCCGGGCGAAAGTCTCGTAATCGGGGATATGGGTGTGGGTGTCGGCGTTCGTGATCGCCGCCTGCACCTTTTCCGGTGTCGCGTGATCGATGTGGTTGTGGCCGATTTCCAGCACCGGCGCGGTATCGCAGCGGCCCATGCAGGGGGCGCGGAGCACGCGCACTGCCGATGGGTCCAGCCCGTCTTCGAGCGCGGCCTTGAGTTGCTGGGCGCCAGCCATCTCGCACGATAGACTGTCGCAGACGCGGATGGTGAGGGCGGGCGGCGGGGTTTCGCCTTCCTTCACAACGTCGAAATGGGCATAGAAGGTCGCGACCTCGTAGACTTCCGCCTGCGACAGGCGCATCTCTTCTGCCAGAGCGCGAAGGTGGGCGGCGGAGAGATGACCGTGCTTGTCCTGGATCAGGTGCAGGAATTCGATCAGCAGATCGCTGCGGCGGGGCGCGTCGCCGAGGAGAGACTGGATTTCCGCCAGTGCCTCATCGAAGAACGGGCGGCCCTTCGGTTTGTGTTTGCCTTTGCCTTGGCCCTGTTTCCAGACGCCTGGGAGGTCGAGCGGTGCCATTTGGGTCTCCTGCTGATTTGACAAACTGTCGCAGGCATGGCGCGACGACGCAAATACCGATGCACGAAGGCACGATTTGTTTTGGTTATCGTGGAGAATGGACGCCTTCGCGGGCCGGTACCCTCAGCCTTCAGGCGGCATCCGGAAGGATGGCAGACTGGGGCGGGCCGAGGTGGACGGTGAAGGTGCTGCCTGTGCCGGGGGTCGACTGGACGGTGATGAATCCGCCGTGATTGTGGGCGATGCGGTCGCAGATGGCGAGGCCGAGACCCGAGCCGGGGAAGCTCTCTCGCAAGTGCAGGCGCTGGAAGAGACCGAAGATTCGGCGCTGGTCTTCCGGTTCGATGCCTATGCCGTTGTCCTCGACCGTCAGGACGACCGTTTGCGGCTCTGCGCCTGGCTGGCAGCGAATGCCGATCACCGGCTTGCCTGATGCGGGCTGAAATTTCAGCGCATTGCCGAGGAGGTCATGGACGAGGCGGCCCAGCTGCGATGGAAACCCAGTGTGGACACAGCAGGGCCCGATGGTGACGGTGGCGCCGGTGCGGGTAATGGTGGTGTTCTGGCTGTCCACCGCCGCTTCGATGCAGGCGCGCATGTCGATGGCCACAGGGCGCTCGCGGTCACCCGTTGCCCAGGAGTAGGCGAGAACATCCTCGATGAGATCGTGCATCTGTTGGACGGATGTGAGCGCCATGGTCAGCATTTCGCGGACATCTTCGGGGAGCGTGTCGGGTTCGTGCATGATCTCGCTGAGGAGAAGCTGAATGCTGTTGGCCGGGGATTTGAGGTCGTGGCTGACAGCGTAGGTGAATTCGGCCTGTTCACGGCGCAGCCGCTCACTCTGCCGGAGGGCGCGTTCGAGGCGGGCGCGCTTGCTCTCGATGAGGATGTTGCGGTGGCGAAGATCGTCGTCGCGGGCGTATAGCGTGCTGCTGGTTTCGGCGAGGTCGGCGCGCGCATCGCTGAGGGCACGAAAAGTGCTGCGCAGGAGCCGGTGGCCGGGGCGAAACACCATGAAGGTCTGGCACATCAGCATCAGACCGATGGCCAGAGGAGTGACGTGGGCCAGTGTTTGCCGGCGTTGAGATGTTTGCGCGGCTTCGTCCCGGAAGGCGTTGGCGAGTTGCTCCAACTTGGCCGTGAACTGGCCATTGGTAGCCGCGGCGAGGCGGTCCGGCGCCGGGCCGCCGCCGCGCAGCCGTGTGCGGGCATCGGTGACCAGCCTTCGCCCGGCGAACTCGAGCGTTTCACCGTCCTCGGCGGTAAAGAAATGACGGTGAAGGCCGGGGGTGAGGGTGGCATGGCGGCCAAGTTGCCGGTGGGCCCGCTCAAAACTGTCGACAATGTTGCGTAAGCCATGGGGCGCGCTCACGGTTCTGTCGCCGGGCAGGCTGACGAGATCGGCAATGTGACGGACGAGTATGGCCTGGCTGTCGGCAAGGTCGGCAGCATGTTCCGCCTCGACGATGCGCCGGGTCATGCCGGACGCCAAGATCACGGCGAGGGCAAGGACGCAAAGCATCCCGGCGGTGAGCGCGAAATAGGCTATGGCCAGCCTACGTGCATGACGGACGGGCGAGGCAGGTGTGAGGCTGCGCCGCGGGTGACCGGTCGAAGGTCGGGCTGATCCCGCACTTTCCCGCATGGGCCTTTCCCTGTCCGAAAACGACCGATGGTAGAGCGACGATGTTACCGGAACCTTAATGCCGCGGGCACGGATTCAGAAAGGCTGGCTGCGGGCGCGCGCCTCTTCCTGCAGGTGGTGTTTCAGGACCGGGTGCAGCGCCGGTTCGGGGGTTCGGTCCGGCAGAAGCAGAGCAATCGGGCGGGAAATGTCCGGTTCGGTCAGGCGAAGCGTGACCGTACCCGGCAGGCTGGGCTGCACGCTGACCGTGCGCTCGGGCATGATCGTCGCTGTGGTGCCGGTTCGCAGTTGCAGCCATGCGACGCTGAGGGCGTTGGTTTCCGTCACGGCGTTGGGACGCACACCCTGGCCGGCGAAAATCCGTTCCAGAATGCGGCGGTTCTGCATGGTCGGCGTCAGCAGGCAGAGCGGCAGGCGTGCGGCCTCGCTCCAGGTGATTTCAGTCTGGCCATCTTCCACCAGTCCGGCGGGGGCGACCAGAAGATAGGTTTCTTCGTAGAGATGTGTCTCGGACAGCGCGGGATCACGGCCTTCGAGATAGGAAATCCCGGCGCTGAAGGTGAAGTTCTGGAGGCCGCGGCGTATCTCATCGGAGGTGGTGGAATGGATGTTGAGGCGCAGGCCGGGATGGGCGGCACCTATGCGGGCGGGCAGGGCCGAAGCGAAAGCGAGGGCGGTGGGAACGACACCTATGGAAACGGTGCCGGTGAGGGCGCCGGAGGCGGCGCTGACCTCCTGTTTCAGGCCCTCGAGATCGGCCAGCATCTTCTGGCCCCAGCGCAGGACGATCTCGCCTTCCTCGGTGAAGCCGCGAAAGCGGTTGCCGCGGTTGACGATGGTGATGCCGAGGTCAAGCTCCAGGTTGCGGATACGGGCGGAAAAGGCTGGTTGCGAGATGCCCGTCGCCTCGGCCGCGCGAGCGAAGTGTCGGTGGCGGTCGAGCGCCGTGAGCAATTGCATGTCGCGGAGATTGAGCACGGAGTTCAGAGCTTTCGACAAGTGGATTGCCGGGGAGAGTAGGCGCGCCGACGGGACAGCGCAACTGTGCGATGGCGATGGACGGGGCGCTGGGGCCGGAAAGGTGCGTTTGCGTTAGGGGATCAGGAGCGAGGGGGGACGGATCGGAGCAAATACCTGTCTCCACGCTTTTGGCGGGACGGAGACCACAAGGATGCGGCGGAAGAACGCGGTGCAGGTCAGTCCGAGCAGGCGTAGGGGAGGAACGAGCCGGCCATGCCCTCGGCGACGGCCATCAGGGTGAGGGTGTCGGCGAGGGCGAGATCCTGCGGGCTGCGAGGGCAGACGGCGCCGGTCGCGCAGCCCGAGGCGATGAAGCTGTCGGTTTCATCGGTGAATCCGGGTGAGAGGCCGGGGGGCGGCGGATCTGTCACCTCCGCCCACGCGCTGGCAAAGAGGGCGCACTTTTGCTCGGCCCATGTGTCGGGCTGGGCGGGGGATGAGAGACCGGCGAGAGTAGCGGCTAGGGCGGGGATCAGGCGGGACAAGTCGCTGCTCCTGTAGGTAGCGTCCGGTCAGAACGGACGAGGAAAGATTTCGAGGGCCTGATCGCCGGGCCATGTCAGGTCATAGCCGAAGTCGATCACCTGTTCCTCGCCGGGCTGGAGCGCAAGTTCCCACGTGACCACGCCGCGTTTGCCTTCCTCATCCACGGGCTTCGGGCGGGGGGTGGCGACGGTCTTTATCTCCAGGTCCTCCTGTTCGGAGACCGGGGCCCTGTCCGTGACGACGAGGGTGACCGGCGCGTCCATCAGGCTTCTGGCTGTGATCTTGAAGCGCTCGATGCGGCGGTTGGTGGTGCCGATCAGGCCGAAATCGCCATCCTCGCGTTCCAGTGTGCGATAGCTGACGAGGATTTCATCCAGCGCGCCGAAGGGGAGTTTGGCGATGTCACCGGCGGGCGTGAAGGGTATGAAAGCGGTGCCCATGAAAGTGCCATCGCGGAACATCGACGCCTGACCAGGCAGGATCGGACCGCCAAAATCATTGGTGAGATCGGCGGAGAGGAAGGCGGTGGTGTCGAACTGGGGCGTCGTCAGGGCCTTGAGATCCACGGGGAAGCTCTGCTGGTCGATGCGAACCTGGCGCATCGTCTGGTCCCCGGCGATGTCGACCGGTTCGTTGAGTTGATAGACGACCGTTTGGCCTTGGGTGAGCTGAGTGAAGCCGGGAACGGGGGCCTCGGCCTCCATCATCACAGGTTCCGACGGGGCGAGGGCATCGGATTCCATACGGTTTTCCATGACAGCGGCGCTGTCGGAAAAACCGAGGGTGGCCGCGCGTTTTGGCGACGGGACCGGGAAGATTCGGGCGATCTGTTCGTGGATTTCAGGTGCCATGATCGCACCGGTCGGGCGGGCGGTGGAGAGGGTGAGGCGGATGTCGTCCCAGTCCTCGCCCGTCCATTGCGTGACCTGGGCATGGCGCGTGACCTTGACCTCCGGTGCTGAGCCGCGGTCCAGCCGCATGTCGTAGACCGGGCTCCAGCCGGCCTGGCCGGTGCGGTAGACGATGGCGAGTTCGGTGTCGAGCGGCGTCTGTGCGGCGATCTCGATCGTGGCGACCGAGCGGGGCGGCGGTGGCAGGTCGAGAGCGGCGAGTGCCTGTTCGGCCTTTTCCAGATCTTTCTCCACATCTTCGCGTTCGCGCCGGAGGCGGGCGATTTCCTGCTCGGCCAGACGTTTGGCATCGAGCGCGGTCTCGGTGGCGGTGGCAAGCGTGTCGATGGCGCTGACCCATGTTTCCAGACCGGCGCCGGCGCTGTCTGCGTCATCGACCATGTCCTGCGCCTCGCGTTCGATCAGGGCGTCGATGAATTCCACGCGCTTGTTGGCGACGGCGATGCGCGTCATCTGGGCGGCAATGGCTTCATCAATGTCGCGCAGATCCTGCTGCACGGCCTCGACAGCGGCTTCGGCGGCCTGATGCTCGGGCGAACGATTCTCTTCCCGCGGGGGAAGGCGATCGATGCGGTGGTTGACGGAGAGGATGGTGAGGCTGTCCTCGCCGGTGACGCGCAGGCTGTCGGCGTCGAAGTCCAGCGGCAGGTCGCTGACGGTAATGGTGTGGCTTCCGGCCCCGGCAGTCACCGGCACGGTGCGGGTGACGGTGGCGCCGCCCGGATAGACGGTGGCGGCGGCGATGGTGCTGGCGGCGGTGATGTCGTCGGCGATGGCGGCGCTGGTGGAGAGCAGCAGGGCCGCGGTGGGCAGGGCGAAACGCATGGTGGTTCCTCTGTATTTCGTTGATGTCTGCCTATCAGACGTGCGTCGTCGGGAAAAGCTTGGGCAAACCTTTGCATTTTTCTTGCAGACCGCAAAAAGGCGACGCACCATTGTGCAGTGCAGCGCAATCCGCTAGCGATAGAGCAAAAGACAGGGAGAGGGCTGACCCCATGCGCACCATCAAGAAAATCCTGATTGCCAACCGTGGCGAGATCGCCATCCGCGTGATGCGCGCCGCCAACGAGATGGGCAAGAAGACGGTTGCCGTTTACGCCGAGGAAGACAAGCTGGGTCTGCACCGCTTCAAGGCGGATGAGGCCTACCGGATCGGCGAGGGGCTGGGCCCGGTGGCGGCGTATCTGGCCATCGACGAGATCATCCGGGTGGCGAAGATGAGCGGTGCGGATGCGGTGCATCCGGGCTATGGGCTGCTTTCCGAAAACCCCGACCTGGTTGATGCCTGCGTGGCCAATGGCATCGCCTTCATCGGGCCGAAGGCGGAGACGATGCGGGCGCTGGGCGACAAGGCGAGCGCGCGGAAGGTGGCTATGGAAGCCGGGGTGCCGGTGATTCCGGCAACCGAGGTGCTGCCTGATGACATGGATGAGGTGCGCCGGATGGCCGACGAGATCGGCTATCCGTTCATGCTCAAGGCCTCCTGGGGTGGTGGTGGCCGGGGGATGCGGCCGATCATGAGCGCGGACGAGTTGGAAGAGAAGGTGCTGGAGGGCCGGCGCGAGGCCGAGAACGCCTTCGGCAACGGCGAGGGGTACCTCGAAAAACTGGTGCAGAGGGCGCGGCACGTCGAAGTGCAGATCCTCGGTGACGAGATGGGCGGCATGTACCATCTGTGGGAGCGGGACTGTTCGGTTCAGCGCCGCAACCAGAAGGTGGTGGAGCGCGCGCCGGCGCCGTATCTTTCCGACGTGCAGCGCGAGGAATTGTGTGCGCTGGGCAAGAAGATCTGTGCGCATGTCGGCTATCGCTGCGCGGGTACCGTCGAATTCCTGATGGATATGGACGAGGGCAAGTTCTACTTCATCGAAGTGAACCCCCGTGTGCAGGTGGAGCACACCGTTACCGAGGAGGTGACGGGCATCGACATTGTTCGGGCGCAAATTCTGCTGGCCGAGGGCAAGAGCATTTCGGAGGCGACGGGCAAGGCCAGCCAGTATGACGTGACGCTGAACGGCCATGCGTTGCAATGCCGGATCACCACGGAAGATCCGCAGAACAACTTCATCCCTGATTACGGACGTATCACTGCCTACCGCGGTGCGACTGGCATGGGCATCCGACTCGATGGCGGTACGGCTTATTCCGGCGCGGTGATCACGCGCTACTACGACAGCCTTCTGGAGAAGGTGACGGCGTGGGCGCCGACGCCGGAGGCGGCCATCCGGCGGATGGACCGGGCGTTGCGCGAGTTCCGAATTCGCGGGGTCTCGACCAATATCGCCTTTGTCGAGAATCTTCTGAAGCATCCGACGTTCCTCGACAACAGCTACACGACCAAGTTCATCGATACGACGCCGGAACTTTACGACTTCGCGCCGCGGCGCGACCGGGCGACGCGGATCCTGAACTATATCGCTGACATCAGTGTCAACGGGCATCCGGAAACGGTGGGCCGGGCGAAGCCGCCGGCGCATGCCAAGGCGCCGAAGCCGCCGGTGCTGCCGGGGACGACCCCGCCAGCAGGGTCACGGACACTGCTGGAGGAAAAGGGGCCGAAGGCTGTTGCCGACTGGATGCTGGCGCAGGACCGTTTGCTGATTACGGATACGGCGATGCGGGACGGGCACCAGAGCCTGCTTGCCACGCGGATGCGCAGCTATGACATGATCCAGATCGCGCCGGCGTATTCAGAGATGTTGCCGGAGTTGTTTTCCGTCGAATGCTGGGGCGGGGCGACCTTCGACGTGGCCTATCGCTTCCTGCAGGAATGCCCGTGGCAGCGGTTGCGGGATATTCGGGACAAGATGCCGAACCTGATGACGCAGATGCTGCTGCGCGCGTCCAACGGGGTCGGCTACACCAACTACCCCGACAACGTGGTCGAGAAATTCGTGGCGCAGGCCGCGGACAGCGGCATGGACCTCTTCCGCGTGTTCGACCCGCTGAACTGGGTGGAGAACATGCGGCTTTCGATGGATGCCGTGCTGGAGACGGGGAAGGTGCTGGAGGCGGCGATCTGCTACACTGGCGACATTCTGGACCCGGACCGGCAGAAATACTCGCTGAAGTATTATGTCGATCTGGCCAAGGAGCTGGAGGCGGCGGGCACGCATATCCTCTGCCTGAAGGACATGGGTGGGCTGGTGAAGCCCGAGGCTGCGCGCGCGCTGGTGAAGGCGTTAAAGGACGAGATCTCCATTCCGATCCACTTCCATACACACGATACTTCGGGCGTCTCGGCGGCTTCGGTGCTGGCGGCGGCAGAGGCAGGTGTTGATGCGGTGGACGCGGCGATGGACGCGTTCTCCGGCCTCACTTCACAGCCCTGTCTCGGGTCCATTGTCGAAGCGCTACGCAATACGGGCCGCGACACGAAACTGTCGCCGGACGCGATCCGCGAGATTTCGACCTATTGGGAGGACGTTCGCAACCAGTACGCGGCCTTCGAGTCCGACATGAAATCCGGTACGGCGGAAGTGTATCTGCACGAGATGCCTGGCGGGCAGGTCACCAACCTGCGCGCGCAGGCGCGGAGCATGGGCCTGGAGGACCGCTGGCATGAGGTCGCCAAGACCTATGCCGACGTGAACCAGATGTTCGGTGATGTGATCAAGGTGACGCCGATCGCCAAGACGGTTGGTGACATGGCGCTGACGATGGTTTCCGGCGGGCTGAGCAAGGAAGACGTGCTGAACCCGGACAAGGATGTGTCCTTCCCGGATTCCGTGGTCACCTTCATGAAAGGGGAGGTCGGCCAGCCGTATGGCGGTTTCCCCAAAGCATTGCAGAAGAAGGTGCTGAAGGGGGCGAAGCCTATCAAGGTGCGCCCCGGTTCGCTGATGGAGCCGGTCGATCTGGAAGCGACGCGCAAGGCTTTGAGCGAGGAACTGGACGGCGTGGAGATCGACGACGAGGATCTGTGCGGTTACCTGATGTATCCCAAGGTCTTTACGGATTACATGACGCGCCATGCCGTCTATGGGCCGGTACGGGCGCTGCCGACGCCGGTGTTTTTCTACGGGATGGAGCCGGGCCAGGAGATAAGTGCGGAGATCGATCCGGGCAAAACGCTGGAGGTGCGGCTGTCGGCCATCGGCGAGACCAACCACGAGGGCGAGGTGCGGGTTTTCTTCGAACTCAACGGTCAGCCGAGGACGGTGCGGGTTTCCGACCGCTCGGTGACGGCGACGCTGGAGACGCGGCCCAAGGCGGACCCGACCAATGCGGACCACATCGCCGCACCGATGCCGGGGCTGATTGCCTCGGTTGCCGTGACCGTGGGGCAGGAGGTTGCGGAAGGTGATCTTCTGTGCACCATGGAGGCCATGAAAATGGAGACCGGCATCTACGCCGATCGCGCCGCAAAGGTGAAAGCCGTGCATGTGAGCGCGGCGGCGCAGGTGGATGCCAAGGATCTGCTGATCGAGCTGGAATGAACCGGCTCGCAAGGGCCGGAGGAAATGAATGCCTGACTGCAGTTTGACGGCCCGGTTCCGGGGACGGCGATGAGCCGGATCGTGGTGCTGGGCGTGTTCGCCGCCGACGCGATCTATCGCGGGTCGCGGCTGCCGGCGATGGGCGAGACAGTGCTTGGCTCCGCTTTTGCGCTGGGGCCGGGAGGCAAGGGTTCGAACCAGGCGGTGGCGGCCGGCAAGCTGGGGGCCGATGTTTCGCTGATCACCCGACTGGGCAAGGATGCCTTCGCGAAGATCGCCTATGACACCTGGGCAGACGCCGGTGTGACACCGGTGGTCGTCGAGGATCCGGAAGCCTATACCGGATCGGCGTTCATTTTCGTCGATGACCGGAGCGGAGAGAACGCGATCATCATCTGTCCGGGCGCGGCGGGCGATCTTGGCCCGGAAGATATCCTGCGAGCGGAGGAGCTGGTGCGTGGGGCGGACGTGTTTCTGGCGCAGCTGGAGCAGCCGCTGGCGGCGGCGCTGGCGGGTGTGCGGATCGCGGCGGATTCCGGGGTGACGACGATCCTGAACCCGGCGCCAGCGCAGCGGTTGCCGGCAAATCTATTGCGTGACCTGACCTATATTACGCCGAACGAGAGCGAGGCCGAAGCGCTGACAGGCGTGGCCGTACACGATCTGGCGACGGCGCGGCAGGCGGGGGACGCCTTGCTGGCGCTGGGCGTTTCGGCGGCGGTGATCACGCTGGGCGCGGAGGGAGCCTTGCTGCATTCGGCGGAACGCTCCGAACACGTGCCGGGGGTTTCGGCCGGGCCGGTCGTGGATACGACCGGGGCAGGCGATGCCTTCAACGGGGCGTTCGCTGTGGCGCTGTCGGAAGGTGCGGAGCCGGTCGAAGCTGCGCGGTTCGCCTGTGCGGCTGCCGGCTTGAGCGTGACACGCAAAGGCGCGGCGACTTCCAGCCCGCGGCGGACGGAAGTCGATGCCTTGCTGGCGGGGTAACGCCTTCGCAGCGGGGGCGTTGCGATGATGGACCTGCCGCGGACACCTTCGTTCCGACTGGACGGGAGACGGGCGCTGGTGACTGGGGCCTCCTCCGGGATCGGATTGGGTTGTGCGGTCGCGCTGGCGGAGGTGGGGGCTCATGTGGTGCTTGCGGCCCGGCGGGCGGCGATGCTGGACGACGCGGTAAGGGCCATGCGCGACGCGGGCTGGAGTGCCGAGGCGCTGGTGCTGGATGTCGCCGATGTGGCGGCGACTGCTGCGGCAGTGGCCGCCGGTGGGCCGTTTGACGTACTTGTGAATTCGGCGGGGCTGGCGCGGCACGGGGCGAGCCTCGAAACTACGGAAGCGGATTACGATGCGGTTTCGGCGCTGAACCAGAAGGGCGCGTATTTTCTGGCTCAGGCGGTGGCGAAAGGGTTGGTGGCGGCCGGGCGATCCGGATCGCTTATCACTATTTCCAGCCAGATGGCGCATGTCTCGGGACCCGAACGTGCCGTCTATTCGGGTACGAAGCATGGCGTGGAAGGGTTCACCAAGGGGATGGCGATCGAGTGGGGCCGGTACGGGATCCGCGTCAACACGATTTGCCCGACCTTCATCCGCACGGCGCTGACCGAGAGCACGTTTCGAAACCCGGACTTGCTGGCGTGGCTGGAGGAAAAGATCAAACTGGGCCGGGTGGGCCGGGTCGAGGATATCATGGGGGCGGTGGTTTTCCTCGCCTCCGATGCGTCGGCGTTGGTCACCGGCACCTCGCTGTTGGTCGATGGCGGCTGGACTGCGGAGTAACGCCGCAGAAATCAGCCGCGCCTATTCGCGGTACTCGAATTTCGGGGTGGCGGTGCGGCGTTCGCGGTAGTTCGAGGGGCTGGCCCCTATGTGGCGCTTGAACATGCGGGAGAAGAAGTAGGGGTCGGAATAGCCAAGTTCCGCTGCGACTTCCTTGACCGACAGGCCCATGCCGAGGCGATGGACGGCGAATTCCATACGTTTGAATTCCCGGTATTTCTGCGGCGTCATGCCGATCCTGTCGCGGAACGCGCGGCGGAAGTAGTCGGGGTTGTAGAGGACCGACGACATCGCCTCCTCCACCGCGCCTTCGCCAAGCGGATCGGCGGACAGGCGGGAGGCGACGAGCATGATCTGGAGCGAAAGCTGATCCTGTGATTGGGTGTCGGTGCGGTCGGTGCGCCAGCCTTCGAACGCTTCCTCGAGGAAGGCGAGCAGCAGAACCATGAACTGGTGATGCTGGGCGGGGGTAGTCACCGATGGTGACGAGGCGTTGCGATAATGGTGGACGAGAGGGGCAAGGACATCCCATGGACGCAGGGTGACCTTCCGCCGCAACTGCATCTGGCCGATGATGTCGCCGCGGCCGAAGAGATCGAGCGTGAAATGCTGGGCAACACCGGTGTAGGGGGCATCGCCGCCGCCGTGGCGGCCGCGAAATCGTTGATATGCGGGGATCAGCATCGATTCGCCGGGGCTGAGGGTGACGCGATCATCGCCAATCTCATAGTGGCCCGAGCCGGTGAGGCAGATCAGGAGATCGTGCGTGGGGTTGAGCTTGTTGATCCGCCACGTGGGAGCGTGTTGCATGCGGATGGTGGTGCGGGCGAGACGCAGGGAAAGCGCGTGGACCGGCATGAGGGCGAATGGGGAATGTTCGGTTTTATCCATCATTTTGTTATGTTGCGTTCATTCAAGCGGGAGGGGCAAGTGATTTACAGTGGTGAACAAGAAAATGATGCGGGTGACACCCGTCAAAACAACGGCTGGGAGGAAAATCGGCCATCGGGAAGTTGCTGCTCGCAGGAATGCGTGCAGCCTGAGCGTGTGCCGGAGTAGCCATTGATGAAACATTCCGAACATCAAAGCCTGTCGAAAGGCGCAGTTCCGGTACGGATCGCTTATATCGGCGGCGGCTCGCTGAACTGGGCTCCGAACCTGATGGCTGATCTCGCGCATGACGCGAGGCTGGCGGCGGAGGTGCGGCTGTACGATATCGATTTCGATGCAGCCGAGCGTAATGCGCGGATGGGGGCGCGGTTTGCCGAGGTTTCCGAGGGTGTCGCGGCACGATACCGGGCCTGTACGGAAATCGGTGAGGCGCTGGACGGCGCGGATATTGTTGTCATCTCCATCCTGCCGGGGCGGTTCGAGGACATGGCGGAGGATATCGGCATCCCGGCCCGCTACGGTATTCCACAGGCGGTGGGCGATACGGTGGGGCCGGGCGGGTTTGTGCGCGCGCTGCGGGCCATCCCGATGATGCTGGAGATCGGGGAGGCCATCCGGGCACATGCGCCCGACGCCTATGTCTGCAACCTGACCAACCCGATGAGCGTGCTGACCGGTGCGCTTCATGCGGCCTATCCCGGCATCCGCTGCTGGGGCGAGTGCCACGAGGTGACGAAGCTGCGCAAGCAGGTGGCGTGGATCGCCAACCAACGGGATGGCCACGCGGCATGGAGCCATCGCGATGTCGAGGTGAACGTGCTCGGCATCAACCATTTCACCTTCGTGGACAGGATCGCCCTGGCAGGGCAGGACATGATGCCGGCCTATCGCGCGTTCGCCTCTGCGCATTCCAACAGTGGCTGGCGCGCGCAGGAGCCGGATCCGGCGGACGAGAAGGCGCGTTATTTCGAAGATCGATCCCGCGTGAAATTCGACCTCTTGCGGCACTACGGTATCGCCGCGGCTGCCGGAGACCGGCACCTTGTTGAATTCCTGCCGACGCAGATGTACCTCGCCGATCCGGCGGGCTGGGATTTCGGACTGACGCCGGTGGAGTTCCGCATCCGTGAACGGGCGGAGCGGCAGGCGAAGGCCGAGGCGCTGGCCGATGGCCGCGCGCAGCCTGTCGCAAACCGATCCGACGAGGCGCTGGTCGATCAGATCGTGGCGCTGATGGGCGGTGCCGCCCATGTCTCCAACGTGAACCTGCCCAACAGGGGCCAGCTTCGCGGCATCGCCGAAGGGGCGATCGTGGAGACGAACGCCCTGTTCTCGGGCCTCGGGGTAACGCCGCTGGTGGCCGGGCGGATGCCGCAGGCGCTGGAAGCGGTGGTCGCCGACCATGCGAACCGGCAGTCGGCGCTCTTGCGGGCGGTGGTGGATGGCGACTTCGCAGCGCTGTTTCCGTTGTTCCACGGCGACCCGCTGGTGGCGCCGCTGGCTGAGGCGGCGGCGCGGGCGATGTTTGGCGAGATGGTCGCGGCGACTGCGGCATGGCTGCCAGATGCACTGGTGCGGGGGGCGGCCTGATGGGTGGCGACAGCAAGTTTCTCGGCCTGTGGTACATCTCGCCCTACCTGATCGGGCTCCTGATGTTCACCGCCTTTCCGTTTGCGGCGTCGCTCTACCTCAGTTTCACCGATTACGACCTGTTCTCGGCGCCGAAATGGGTCGGGCTGGACAATTACAAGAAGCTGTTCACCCGCGACCGTACCTTCGACAAATCTTTGAAGGTCACGCTGATCTACGTGTTCACGACGGTGCCGTTGAAGCTGACCTTCGCATTGTTTATTGCAGTGGTGCTGAATTACCGGTTGCGGGGGATAAACCTCTTCCGTACCGCATACTACGTTCCGTCAATCCTCGGCGGCTCCATCGCCATCGCGGTTCTGTGGCGCTACATCTTCGCCGAGGCCGGGCTGGTCAACATGCTGCTGGGCCTGTTCGGGGTGGAGCCGGTGAACTGGTTCGGCGACCCCGAGAACGCGCTGTTCACCATCACGCTGCTGCGCTGCTGGCAGTTCGGCTCCGCCATGGTGATCTTCCTCGCCGCGCTGCAATCAGTGGACAAGACGCTGTATGAGGCGGCCGCAATCGACGGGGCGGGGCCGTGGGCGATCTTCCGCAACATCACCCTGCCGCTGATAACGCCGGTGATTTTCTTCAACCTGATCATGCAGACGGTGCAGGCGTTCCAGGAATTCAACGGTCCCTACATCATCACGCAGGGCGGGCCACTGAAATCGACCTACCTGCTGCCACTCTACATCTATGACGAGGCGTTCAAGAGTTTCGACATGGGCTATGCATCGGCCATCGCATGGGTGCTCTTCACGATCATCATGGTGCTGACGCTGGTGGCGTTCTGGTCGTCGAAGAAGTGGGTCTATTACGCCGGCGACAGGAGGAACTGAGCGATGGTATCCCTGTCTCCGACAAATGTGGCCGCACAGGTCAACCCCGAGCCGCCGACAGCGCTGGATATCAAGCTGCGCCGCAAGTCACGCTGGAACGCTGCCATCCGCTACTCGCTGCTGATCATCGTCGGCTTCATCATGATCTATCCGCTGCTCTGGCTGATCGGCGCGTCGTTCAAGACCAATGCCGAGATGTTCTCCAGCCCGTGGTTCTGGCCGAAGGAGCCGACGGTGGACGGCTACATTCAGGGGTGGAAAACCTCCACGCCGTATACGTTCGCGACCTTCTTCTTCAACTCCATGCAGATCGCGATACCCAAGGTGATCGGCACGGCGATCTCCTCCACGCTGGTGGCCTACGGCTTCGCGCGGTTCGAGTTTCCGGGCAAGAAGATCGTCTTTGCGATCCTGATCGCCACGCTGCTGCTGCCCGATGTGGTAACGCGCATCCCTCAGTACCTGCTGTTCCGTGAGCTGGGTTGGCTCGATACCTACCTGCCGCTGTTCGTGCCGCAGTGGTTCGCGTGGGAGGCGTTCTTCGTTTTCATGCTGATCCAGTTCCTGCGCGCAATCCCGCGCGAGATGGAGGAGGCGGCGCGGGTCGATGGAGCGACGACCCTGCAAACCCTGATCTACGTGGTGGTGCCGATGCTGCTGCCGGCGCTGGTGTCTGTCTGCCTCTTCCAGTTCATGTGGACGATGAACGATTTCCTCGGGCCGCTGATTTACATCTCGACGGTGGAAAAATACCCGATCAGCCTGGCGCTGAAACTGTCGATCGACGCCACCGAAGCGTTCAACTGGAATTCGATCCTCGCGATGACCGTTCTGGCGCTGACGCCCTCTCTCATCGTGTTCTTCCTGGCCCAGAAGTCCTTCATCGAAGGCATATCGAGCGGAGGCGTGAAAGGCTGATGGCTGAGTTGCATCTGAGATCCGTGCAGAAGGTCTATGGCAACGGCTTCAAGGCGGTGCACGGCATCGACCTGGAGGTGGCCGAGGGCGAATTCATGGTGCTGGTGGGGCCGTCTGGCTGCGCCAAATCGACGACGCTGCGCATGATCGCGGGGCTGGAGACGATTTCCGGCGGCGAGGTGCGGATCGGTGACCGCGTGGTCAACGATCTGGTCCCGGGCAAGCGGGGCATCGCGATGGTGTTCCAGAACTACGCGCTCTATCCGCACATGAAGGTGCGGCGGAACCTCAGCTTCGGGCTGAAACTGAAGCGCAAGCCGAAGCCCGAGATCGAGCGGGCGACGGGCGAGGTATCTGGCATTCTGGAAATCGAGGAATTGCTGGAGCGGTTGCCCAAACAGCTTTCGGGTGGGCAGGCGCAGCGGGTGGCGCTTGGTCGGGCCTTGATCAAGCACCCGGAGGTGTTCCTGTTCGACGAGCCGCTCTCGAATCTCGATGCCAAGCTGCGCGCCTCGATGCGGGTACGGATCACCGACCTGCACAAGCGCCTGCGCGACGAGGGGCGGCCGGCGACTGTTGTCTACGTGACCCACGACCAGGTGGAAGCGATGACGATGGGAGACAGGATCTGCGTCATGAAGGATGGGAAGATCATGCAGGTGGCCGATCCGGTAACGCTGTATGAACGGCCCGCCAATGCCTTCGTTGCCGGGTTCATCGGAATGCCGGAAATGAACCTCGCCGATGCGGTGCTGACCCGCGAGGGCGGGACGCCGCGGCTGACGCTGGCGGGTCAGACGGTGACGGTGGCGGACGGGCTGGCGCATCGGCTGACGCTGGCCGACGGACCGGTAACACTCGGCATCCGTCCGCAGCATGTGAGCGTGGAGGCAGACGGTGCTGCCGATGCCTTCAGCGGCGAGATCACGAACCTGGAATTCATGGGGCACGAGGTGAACCTGCACGTGAAGATCGGCGGTGCCGTCTTTGTGGCGGTCGTGCCATCGGACCGGTTCGACAGGAACTTGCAGCGCCGGGACCGCGTGGCGCTGCGCCCGAACGGAGCGACGATCCATCTGTTCGAGGCGGAAAGCGGGGAGAATGTCTCGCTGGGCGGGGCAGAGAACGGAAGCATCAGGACAACTGAATCATCAGGGAGGAAACGATGAAACTTACCAAATTACTGCTGGGTACAGCACTGGCTTCGTCTTCGCTGGCCGGCGCCGCCGCTGCCGAGGAACTGCGGATGAGCTGGTGGGGGGGTGACAGCCGCCACGAGGCGACGCAGGCGGCGCTGATCGCCTGCGGCGAGAAGCATGGCCACACGATCAATCCCGAGTTCACGGGTTGGTCCGGCCACCTAGAAAAGGTTACCACTCAGATCGCCGGTGGCACCGAGGCCGACATCATGCAGATCAACTGGCCGTGGCTGCCGCTGTTCTCTGCCAATGGCGACGGGTTCGCCGATCTGCGGGAGTTCTCCGACACCATCGACCTTTCCAACTGGACGGATGCCCAGCTTGAGGCGGCTTCAATGGCGGGCAAGCTGAACGGCCTGCCGCTTTCCACCACCGGCCGGGTGTTCATGTTCAACAAGACGATGTTCGACAAGGCCGGAGTCGCGGTGCCGACGACATGGGAAGAGCTGAAGGCGTCTGCCCCGAAAGTGAAGGAGGCGATGGGCGAGAAGGCGTACCCGTTCTACGCCACCGGGCTCGATGCGCTGCTGATCGTATCGCTGGTGGCGACGCAGAACACCGGGAAGGACCTGATTGATCCGGAGACAATGCAGGTGGCTTGGTCGCAGAACGAACTGGCGGCGGCGATCAGCTTCTATCAGGAACTGGTGGACAGCGGCGTGATCCAGAGCTGGAAGGAAGCGGCTTCCGAGGGCAACATTGCCCTGCATGAGAATGCCAACTGGTCCAAGGGCACGATCGGCGGCGCGTATCAGTGGGATTCGACATATTTCAAATATGCCGACCCCTTGGAAGAGGGCCAGGAACTGGTGCCTGTCGAGTTGCTGACGGTAGACGGAGCGAAGACGGGCGGTGTCTACCGCAAGCCGTCGATGGTGTTCTCGATCTCTGCCAATTCCGAAAAGCAGCAGGCGGCGGCGGAGATCGTCAATTGCTTGCTGAACGAGGAAGAGGGCATTGATGCGCTGGGCACCACGCGCGGCCTTCCGGCCTCCAGCGCGGCGTCCGGCAAGTTGCAGGCGGATGGGGCGATCGAGCCCGTGCTGGTCGAGAGCAACAAGATCGTCATGGACAGTGAAGGGCCGAACGTCTCGCCGCTGAATGAGCACCCGGAAGTGCGGGGCATCTTCACGGATACGCTGGAGCTTTTCGCCTACGGCGAGATCGATGCGCAGACGGCGGCCGAGGAGATCATCCTCGGAGTGAACGAGGCGCTGGAAGACTTCCAGTCCTGATGAAGCCGGCGCGCGCGGGCACAGACCCGCGCGCGCTGTTCCCAGACATTCCCTTTTCCGGACCTGCCATGCCGATCCTGTCCATCATTGCCACCAGTTCGCGCACGGCAACGCTGCTGATCGCGCCGCCGGGCACGCGCTACGGGCTTGCCGCACCGATGGCGTGGCAGGTGACGGGTGCCGACGGCAGTGTTGCTGCTGCCGGGGTGGCGACGGTGGCGCCGCTGTTTGTCGAGGGGCTGGAGCCGGATCGCAATTACGTGCTGGAAGTGGCAGGAGAGGCACTGGCGTTTCGCACGCGGGCCTGTGCCGGGCTCGTGCATGCGACCGACTTCGGCGCCGACCCGACGGCGGCAGACAATGCCGCGGCTCTGGCGCGCGCGATTGCGGCGGTGCCCGAGGGTGGAACACTGCTGATTCCGCCAGGCCGGTACGTGACCGGACCGATTTTTCTGAAACCGAGAGTGACCCTGTACCTGCCGGACAGAACCGAGCTTGCTGCACGTGCCGACCGTGCCGGTTGGCCGCTACTGCCCGAGCGGGACGAGCATGGCCGCGTCGTTGGCACTTGGGAGGGGTTGCCGGAGACGTCCTTCGCCGCACCGGTGACGGCGGTCGGCTGCGAGGACGTGACGCTGACGGGCCGGGGCACGATTGATGGCGGCGGCGACCGGGGCGACTGGTGGCAATGGCCGAAAGAAACACGGGACGGTGCGCGGCGGCCACGGACGGTGTTTCTGGCCCATTGCCGAAACGCGCAGATCACCGGGCTGACGGTGCGCAATTCGCCATCTTGGACCGTGCATCCATATCGCTGTGACGGACTGGTGGCGGCGGCGCTGAAGATCGAGAATCCCGCTGACAGCCCGAACACCGACGGGCTGAACCCGGAGTGTTGCGAGGATGTCCGGCTGATCGGGCTGTCCTTCTCCGTCGGTGACGATTGTATTGCAGTAAAGGCGGGCAAGCGCGCCCGGGGGCAGACGGAGCATCTGGCGCCGACACGGCGGCTGGCGATCCGGCATTGCCGGATGGCGAGGGGGCATGGCGCGGTTGTCCTCGGCTCCGAGATGAGCGGTGACATCACGGATGTCGAGATCACCGGGTGCGAATTCGTTGGCACTGACCGCGGACTGCGGATCAAGACACGGCGCGGCAGGGGCGGTTGTGTGGCGCGGGTGCGGATGCGCGACGTAATGATGGACGGGGTGATGACGCCATTGGCGATCAACGCGTTCTATTTCTGCGACCCGGACGGAAAATCAACTGCCGTGCAATCGCGTGATCCGGCCTCGGTGGACGAAACCACGCCGCAGATCTCCGACATCTTGCTTGAGGATGTGGTGGCGGAGAATGTGCACAATGCCTGCGTCGCCGTGCTGGGCCTGCCGGAAGCGCCGGTAAGCGGTGTTCGGCTGGAGCGGGTGCGCTTCGGCTTTGCGCCGGGGGCGGAAGCGGGGGTGCCGCTGATGGCCTGCGGCATTGCGCCGGTGCGCCACGCCAGCGTTCTGGCCCGCTTCGCCGACATAACCACCGATCTCGAAATCAAACCCGTTCCCGAGGAAACCGAGACATGCTGACCGACTTTTTCGACGCCTATGCCCGCAACTACGCGCCGTACAAGGGCGGGAGCTGGTGCTATGAAGATGGCTGCATTTATCGCGGGTTGGAACTTCTGCATCGGGCGACGGAGGAAGACCGCTGGTTGGGGCATCTGCAACGGCTGGTGGACGCGCGGATCGGCGACGGGAGTGAATTGCCGGGGTATGATCCTTCGGAATACAACATCGACAATATCAAGGCGGGGCGCGGACTGTTGTACCTGCACGAAGTCACCGGCGCACCGCGATACCTGCGGGCCGCGGCACATCTGCGGGGGCAACTGGATACCCATCCGCGCACCAAATCCGGCGTCTACTGGCACAAGCTGCGCTATCCCTGGCAAGTGTGGCTGGATGGGCTGTACATGGGGCTGCCGTTCCAGATCGGCTTTGCGCAGGTGACGGATGACAGTAAGGCGGTGGCCGATGCGCTGACGCAGATGGACACGGCATTGCGCCTGACGCATGTGCCGGAGACGGGGCTTTATGCCCATGCCTACGACGAGGCGCGCAAGCAGGCCTGGGCCGACCGGGTGACAGGACATTCGCGGGCGCACTGGGCGCGGGCGCTGGGCTGGCTGGCGATGGCGCTGGTCGATGTGCGGGAACTGGTGGGCGAGGCGGCGTTCGCGCCCCTGCGGGAACGGACAGCGACACTGCTGGCGGACCTGCTGGCACTGCGGCGAGCCGACGGCCTGTGGTTGCAGGTCATCGACCAGCCGAAGCTGGAGGGCAACTACGGCGAGACGTCGGCCTCGGCCATGTTCGTCTATGCCCTGTTGAAGGGCCGGGCGCTGGGGCTGGTGAACGCGCCTGTTGCGGGGCTGCTACCTGCGCTGGAGCGTCGGGCGGTGCGGGATGTGCCGGGCAAGGGAATGCAGATGGTCGAAATCTGCGAAGTGGCGGGACTGGGCATGTTCCAGAACCGCTATCGCGACGGCAGCGCCGGATACTATGTGTCCGAAAGGTTGTGCGCCGATGACGCCAAGGGCGTGGGTCCGCTGATGATGGCCTGTGCGGAAGGGGCGCGGGAGACGGCGGAACTGCGGACGGCGATGAACTGAGCGAATGCCTCAGTAATCCGATTGCAGGATGTGGGCGAGTTGGCCGAGGCCGTCTTCGAGGCGGGGGCGGTCAATCTCTCCGCCGAGACAGACGCGCAGCGCTTCGGTGGGGGTGCCGAGAATGGTAAAGACGTCGGACGGCATGATGCCGATGCTGGCGCCTGCCATGCGACCGACGACATCGGCACGGGAGCGGCCCTCCGGCAGGGTCAGCCAGATGTTGAAGGCGTGGGGATCGGCGGCAAAGGTGAAGCCTTCGAAAACGCGGGCGGCGATCTTCTGACGCTCCGACGTTTCGGTGCGGACGAAGCGGCGGATCTGGTCGGCGGTGCCGTCCTCGATCCAGCGGGTGGCCAGCGCCATCGACACGGGCGAGGGCATCACCGAGATGGATTTCAGGCACTGGGCGAGATCACGGGCAAGCCGTGCGCTGGGCGCCACCGTATATGCCAGCCGCAGCCCCGCGCCGATGCATTTCGCCAGCCCGCCGATATGCCATGTAAGCCCCGGCGCCATGCTGGCGATGGGCGCGGGCGGATGCGGCGGGATGAAGCCGTAGGCATCGTCCTCGATCAGCGGCAGGTCATGCGCCAGCAGAATCTCGGCGATGGCCTGCCGGCGGGCCAGCGAAACCGTGCGCGTGGTCGGGTTGTTGAGCGTGGGGTTGAGGTAGAGCAGCTTGGGGCGATGCGCGGCAATCGCGGCCTCCAGTGCGTCGGGCAGGATGCCCTCGTCATCCTCCGCCAGCCCGACCTGTTGCAACCGCAGCCGCGCGGCGATACCCCGCGTGCCCGAATAGCTGACGCCTTCGGAAAGAATGCAGTCACCCGGTTCGGTCAACAGCATCAGGATCGCCATGATCGTTGGGTGTGCGCCGGGGGTGATGGCGACACGATCCAGCGTCGGCACCATGCCGCGCAGCGACAGCCATGAAGAGGCCGCCTCCTTGTCCACCTGCCCGCCGGTGGAGGACTGGTAGCGCAGCAGGTCGACCATGTTCACCGCCACCGTTTCCAACCCTTCGCGCATCCGTCGCAGAAGATCCGGGTCGGTCGGCTCGGGCGGCAGGTTCATCGTCAGGTCGCGGTCGCCGCTGCGGCGCAACTCGCGCGTCTGGATACGGGCGGAGGCATCGGAAATGAAGGTGCCGCGACCAACATGGCTTTCCACCAACCCGCGGGCGCGCGCTTCGGCGTAGCCGCGCGAGACGGTGGTGAAGTCGACGCCCAGCCGTTCTGCCAGCTTGCGCTGCGGCGGCAGCCTGTCGCCGGGGCGCAGACGGCCGGCGGTGACATCGCGCGCGATGGCGTCGGCGAGTTCCAGATAGCGCGGCTTGCCGCTGCGGTCGGTTGGTGGAGCCCAGTTCAACATTCGCCCTTGATAGACGAGATTCGCCGGTAATTGAAGCGTATTGTATGGAAATAGTTGCGGGAGATATGGCCGCACCAAATGCACTGGGTTCTTTTTTGGCAAGACAGCCCACAACTGCTCAACAAGCGTACAGATTGAGGTAAAAATGATGGATTATTGTATGGAATAATTGACTGGATATCCGCCGGCTCTCACGTTGGGTTCATAACGGATCGCACAACAGGAGAGCCAAGATGCCGGCAGTCACCAAGGAAATGCACAAGGACGGGGACTTTTTCGTCGACTACGAAGAGAAGGTGTTCGAGGACGTGAAGGCCGATGAGGGCGAGAAGGCGCTCGTCACCTTCCACACGGTCGCCTTCGAGGGCTCCATCGGGCTCGTCAACATCCTCAACGCCATCCGCCTCAACCGCAAGGGCTACGAAACCTCGATCCTGCTCTACGGCCCCGGCGTGACGCTGGGCATCCAGCGCGGCTTCCCGACCTTGGGTGATGAAGCCTTTCCCGGCCACCAGAACTTCGCGACCAACCTCAACAAGTTCATGGGCGAAGGCGGCAAGGTCTACGCCTGCCGCTTCGCGCTTCAGGCGCTCTACGGCCACGGCGAGCCGTCGCTGTTGCCGGGCATTACGCCGATCGCCCCGCAGGACGTGCTCGATTGCATCCTGATCCACAAGAAGGCCAACGCCGTCATCCTTGATACCTGGACCGTCTGACCCCCCCCACGGATCCGGGGCGCGCTTGCCCCGGATCCGGCCCCGAAAACCGAAAGAGACCGACATGAGTTCACGCACCGTTCGCGCTGCCGCCGTGCAGATCGCGCCGGATCTAACAAGCCGCGCCGGCACGATGGCCCGGGTGCTGGGCGCGATCGCCGACGCGGCGTCGCAGGGGGCCGAGCTGATCGTCTTTCCCGAAACCTTCGTGCCGTTTTACCCGTATTTCTCTTTCGTCCTGCCGCCGATCAAGCAGGGCAAGCCGCACCTGCATCTCTACGAGGAAGCGGTCACCGTGCCGTCCGACGAAACTCGCGCCGTGGCCGAGGCGGCGGCGCAGGCCGGTGCCGTGGTGGTGCTGGGCGTGAACGAGCGCGATCACGGATCGCTCTACAACGCGCAACTGATCTTCGATGCAGATGGCACGCTGCTGCTCAAGCGCCGCAAGATCACGCCGACCTATCACGAGCGGATGATCTGGGGGCAGGGCGATGGCTCTGGCCTCAAGGTGGTCGAGACGGCGGTGGGCCGCGTCGGCGCGCTGGCCTGCTGGGAGCATTACAACCCGCTGGCCCGCTACGCGCTGATGACCCAGCACGAGGAAATCCACGTCGCCCAGTTTCCCGGCAGCCTCGTCGGACCGATTTTCGGCGAACAGATCGAGGTGACGATGCGCCACCACGCACTTGAATCGGGGTGCTTCGTGGTGAACGCCACCGGCTGGCTGACGCCCGAACAGATCGCCTCCGTCACACCGGATGAGGGCCTGCAGAAGGGCCTGCGCGATGGCTGCATGACCTGCATCATCACGCCCGAAGGCCGCCATGCCGTACCGCCGCTGACGGAAGGAGAGGGCATCCTGATGGCCGATCTCGACATGAGCCTCATCACCAAGCGCAAGCGCATGATGGACAGCGTCGGCCACTACGCACGGCCAGAGCTTCTCAGCCTGCTGCACGACCCCTCACCCACGGTGACGCGCCGCACAAGCGCACCCGAGACCCCGTTTACCCCCATTCCGCTGGAGGCAGAGGCATGAGCACCGGCAGCATCATCAACGACCTGCAGACGCGCGGCATGAGGCTGGTGGACCCGCGCGCCGGCGTCGAGAGCCGCCGCGGCGGCGCCGGCCCGACCGACCACAAGGCAGTGACCATCGGCGACATGACCGTGATGATCCCCGTGCACACCGCCCCGGCCTTCGACAGCCCATACATCGTCGAGGCACCCGATGCGCAAGGCCGCGCGCGGGTGCTGAAGGATGGCGAGTTCTTCGCCGATGTCAGCTTTCCGGCGCGCCCGCGCTTCTACGACCTCAGCACCGCCGATGGCGTACCGTATGGCCATATCGCCCAGCTTCATTCGCGCGATGTGCTGGCCACCACAGTGCTGCAAACCTGCATCCGCTACGAGAGCCGCAAGAAGACCTGCAAGTTCTGCGCCATCGGCCAGAGCCTCGCCGCCGGGCGCACCATCGCCCACAAGAGCCCCGAGCAACTGGCGGAGGTGGCCAAGGCTGCGGTGGAACTCGACGGCGTGAAGCACATGGTGATGACCACGGGCACGCCACCCGGCAAGGATCGCGGCGCAGGCGTGCTGGCCGACAGCGCCGAGGCGATCCGCGCCGCGGTGGACCTGCCGCTGCAGGGCCAGTGCGAGCCGCCGGAGGATGATGCGTGGCTGCGGCGAATGCGCGATGCGGGCATCGACTCGCTGGGCATGCACCTTGAAGTGGTCACGCCGGAACTGCGCGAGGCGATCATGCCCGGCAAGGCGCAGGTGCCGCTGTCGAAATACTTCGACAGTTTCGCCGCGGCGGTCGAGGTGTTCGGGCGCGCGCAGGTCTCCACCTACATCCTCGCGGGTCTGGGCGACACCGAGGAGGCCATCCTGGAGATGTGCGAGAAGCTGGTGGCGCTCGGCGTCTACCCCTTCGTCGTGCCCTTCGTGCCCGTCTCCGGCACCCCGATGGAAAGCCACCCCGCGCCAAGCTCCGATTTCATGGCCCGCGTGCTCGGCCCGCTGGCGCAGATGATCGTCGATGCCGGGCTGCGCTCCGAAGAGATCAAGGCGGGCTGCGGGCGCTGCGGGGCCTGCTCGGCGCTCTCGGCCTTCGAGAAGTTCAGGGTGCCGGCGGGCGAGAGGGTGACGGCATGATCATCGAAAAACCACAGCAGTTCATCACACCGGAATTCCTGATCCGCGCGGCCACGGCGGCGTGGGAAGTCGGAGGCGCAGCATCACTTCGCCACCGGGTGTTCGTTGAGGAGCAAGGGATATTCCAGACCCACGACCGCGACGAAATCGACCACGTGGCGCTGCCGCTGGTGGCGATCTCGACCATTGCTTCGGAGGCCGATGAGGTAGTGGGGACCGTCCGCATCTACGAGGCCGAGCCGGGGCTTTGGTGGGGGTCGCGACTGGCGGTGGCGCCAGCGTACCGGCGCATCGGGCGATTGGGGGCGGAACTGATCCGGCTGGCGGTTTCGTCGGCGCACGGAGCGGGGTGCGAGACATTCCTTGCCCATGTGCAGATGCAGAACGTGCCAATGTTCCAGGCCCTGCACTGGGAAGCCGTTGAAGAGGCGGACCTGCATGGGGTCGCGCACATGAAGATGCGGGCAGATCTGGACTTCTATCCGCCTTTTCTGGAGCCTGAGACTGGCTGGATGGCGCTGACACGGCGGAAGGCCGCGTGACCATGGATTTGCCGGCGCTGGCGGCGACGCTGCGGGCCAACCCCAACATCCGCAGCAAACGGGCGATAGACGTGACCTGCGCCGGACTGGGGTTGACGGCAGCGAGTGCCGGACGACCGGGCGATGACGCGGCGGCGCTGCCCGATGGCGATGGCTGGCTGTTGTTCGCGGCCGAAGGTTTCATGAACGAGTTCGTCAATGCCGCGCCGTGGTTCGCTGGCTGGTGCGCGGTAATGGTCAATGTGTCGGACATCCTGGCAATGGGCGGACGGCCGCTGGCGGTGACCGATGCGGTCTGGGCCCCGGACGGGGCGGCGGCGGCGGAGATCCTGGCGGGAATGAAGGCGGCGAGCGAGGCCTATGGTGTGCCGATCGTCGGTGGGCATTCGAACCTCGACACCGACCGGCGCCAGTTGGCTGCGGCGATCATCGGGCGGGCGAAAGCGTTGATCACGAGTTTCGATGCGCAGCCGGGCGACGTGCTGATCGCGGCGGTGGATCTGCGCGGGGATTATGCCGAAGGCAGCGACAACTTCCCCGCGTTCATGAACGCGCCCCATTCGCGGCTGCGTGGTGACATGGCGATCCTGCCGGAACTGGCGGAGGCCGGGCTGGCGCATGCGGGCAAGGATATCAGCCAGGGAGGGATCGCCGGAACGGCGGTGATGCTGGCCGAATGTTCCGGCGTAGGTATCGAGATCGACGTGACGGCTTTGCCGAAGCCTGACGGGGCGGACGTGGCGCGGTGGATGGCAACGTTTCCGAGTTTTGGTTTCCTGCTGGTAGCGCGGCGCGAGGATGCGACGGCCGTGGTGGAGAAGTTCACCCGGCGCGGTGTTGCGGCGGCGCTGGCCGGCCGGGTGACGGCTGGGACGCAGGTGGTGCTGCGGGACGGCGATGCCTGCGAGGTTTTCTGGGATCATGCGGCCAACCCCTACCTGGGACTGGTGCGAAAGGAGCCGGCGAATGCCTGAGATAGAGTTTTCCATACGTTGGCCCGATGGCTCGGAGGAGTTGTGCTACTCCCCCTCGACAGTGCTGCGTGAATTCTTCCGGCCCGGGGCGGAGTACAGCATCGCCGATTTCCTGAAACGCTGCCGCTCCGGCCTCGGTATGGCCTCGCAACGGGTGGAGGCGAAGTTCGGTTTTCGCTGCACGTCTGCCGACGCTCAACTGAAGCGGCTGGAGACGGTCGCGGCCCGCTACAAACCCGAGGAGATCGTGCGATGTCTGTCCATCAGTTGAATGCCGAGACGCGGAGCCGGACGGATGTCATCGTCATCGGCGCGGGGCAGGCCGGCATGTCAGCCAGCTATTATCTGTGCCGCGCCGGCATCGAGCATGTGGTTTTCGAGCGCAGTGAACGGTTTCATACATGGAAGAACGAGCGCTGGGATACTTTCTGCCTTGTGACGCCGAACTGGCAGTGCCGCCTGCCGGACTTTCCCTATCGCGGGAAGGATCCCGAGGGTTTCATGCTGAAGGACGAGATCGTCGACTACGTCGAGGGGTTCGCCGGGAGTTTCGACGCGCCGCTGTGGGAAGGTGTGCGGGTAACGCGGGTGGCGGAACTGGCCGAGGGTGGTTTCGAGGTGGATACGACGGCGGGCAACTGGCATGCGGCGCATGTGATTGTCGCGAGCGGCGGCTATGACACCCCGATATTGCCAGCCTTTGCCGGACGGCTCGATGACGGTATCAAGCAACTGCATTCGCGCCATTACAAGCGGCCGGAGGACGTGCCGGAGGGCACCTGTCTTGTCGTCGGCACGGGCCAGTCCGGCGTGCAGATGATGGAGGACCTTTGGATCGCCGGCCGCGACGTGCGGCTGGCGGTCGGGCCCGCGCCCCGGTCTCCGCGCCGGTATCGCGGGCGGGATGCGACGGACTGGCTGTACGAGATGGGGCATTACGATCAGACGATCGACCAGCAGCCGGATCCGAAGGCGACGGAGGCCAAGACCAACCACTACATGAGTGGGCGTGACGGTGGCCACGAGATCGACCTGCGGCAGTTCGCGCGGGACGGATTGCAGCTTTATGGTTCGGTCTCGGACATGGAGGGTGGGGTGATCCGGTTCCTCCCGGATCTGGAGAAAAACCTTGATGAGGCCGACAGAAGCTACATGGGCATTCGCGATGCAATCGATGTTCATATCTCGGGGCAGGGGCTGGATGTGGCCCCGGCACCAGCGTTCGAGAAGGTCTGGCGGCCGGAGCGGGAGGTGACGGAGATCGACGCGGTGGCGGAGGGGATCACCTCTGTCCTGTGGTGTATCGGCTTCCGTCCGGACTATTCATGGCTGAAGGTCGATTGCCTTGACGAGCGCGGCAAGCCGGTACACCGGCGCGGGGTTTGCGCGCGGGAAGGAGTTTATTTCCTCGGCCTCGGCTGGTTGAACAAGTGGGGCTCCGGTCGGTTCCTGTCGGTTGCGGAGGATGCGGAATTCGTCGTGGGATGTATTGCCGAGCGCCTGCGAGGTGGCGCGGAACGGCGGGCGCGGGGGTGATCAATGCGCCATCGGCCGCGTATCGGGGTTTGAGAACTCAGTAAGTTGGATGACGGGCGCGGGGTGAGGCCGCGCCCGTCAGCTTTGCATTCGCCGATGTCAGTGGTCGGCGATATGTTTTGCCTTTTCCACCAGCACTTCCGCCTGCCGGATCGAGGCATAATCGATCAGCCGGCCATCGAGCGAGACGGCACCCTTGCCGGCCTTCTCGGCCTCAGCCATCGCTTCGAGGATGCGCTTGGCCTTGGTGATGTCCTCTTCCGAGGGGCTCATGACCTCGTTGGCCAGCGCGATCTGGCTGGGGTGGATCGCCCATTTGCCTTCGCAGCCCAGCACGGCGGCGCGGTTGGCGGCGGCGATGTAGCCCTCCTTGTCCTGGAAATCGCCGAACGGGCCGTCAATGGGCCGCAGGCCGTTGGCACGGCAGGCGACGACCATGCGGGCGAGGGCGTAGTGCCACATGTCGCCCCAGTGCACGGCGCGGCTGCCGTCATCTGCTGGATCGGTCAGCACGGAATAATCCTTGTTGACGCCGCCGATGATCGTGGTGCGCGCGCGGGTCGAGGCGGCATAGTCGGCGACACCGAAATGCAGGCTCTCGTTCCGCTTCGACGCGGATGCGATCTCGTGCACGTTCTGCATCCCCAGCGCGGTCTCGATGATGTGCTCGAAGCCGATGCGCTTCTTGTAGCCCTTGGCGTCCTCGATCTGGGTCACCAGCATGTCGACGGCATAGACATCCGCCGCAGTGCCGACCTTGGGCACCATGATGAGGTCGAGGCGTTCGCCCGCCTGTTCGACGATGTCGACCACGTCGCGATACATGTAATGGGTGTCGAGGCCGTTGATGCGGATCGACATGGTTTTCTTGCCCCAGTCGACTTCGTTCAGAGCCTTGATGATATTTTTGCGAGCCTGTTCCTTCTCATCGGGAGCGACGGCATCCTCAAGGTCAAGGAAGATCACGTCCACATCCGATGCGGCAGCTTTTTCGAACATGTTCGGCTGGGAGCCGGGCACCGCAAGCTCGCTGCGGTTCAGACGGGCGGGGGCCTGTTCGATGGTGTGGAAACTCATATGTCTGTTGTCCTCTTTGTAGTGGTTATTGAAGTTTGGCGTCAGGTTGGCCCGACGGGGCAAAGGTCTGTCAAGGCGGAATGCCGGAAAGGCGGGCATTCCGCGACGAGAGTCTTAGGGATCGCCGGATGAAGGCATTCGGGAGGCGTAGTAGAAGGCGATTGCCTGCGCGCGATTTCGTACCGAGAGCTTGTCATAAAGGTTGGAGAGGTGGAACTTGACGGTGTTGGTCGAGATCTCCAGTTCGGCGGCAAGCTGGCGGTTGGTGAGCCCTTTGGACAGGGCTTCCAGGATCGTGCGTTCCTTGCGGGATAAGGTGCGGATCGGGTCGTGCTGAAGTTCGCGGACGTCAACATAAGGGAAGACCATCTTGCCCTCGGCGACGCTGGCGCAGGTTTCCAGCAGGGTTTCGACCGGAGCGGAACGGGGGGTGAAGCCGGCGGCGCCGGCGGCCATGGCGACGCGGGGCAGGTCCGCCCGGTCCTCGCCGTAGACGACGAGGCGGGGGGCCGCTTCCTGCGCGCGAAGGACCTCTATGAGTTTTGCGCCGCCGAGGGCAGGAAGGTTCCACTCGATCACGCCGACCTTGACGGGGACGCGCATGGCGGTGCCGAGGAAGCCCTCGGCAGTAGCTGCGGTGGCGACGAGCGAGAAGCGTGAGTCGCGCTCGAAGATCTGGGACATTGCTGAGAGGACGAGGGGGTTGCTGTCGGCCAGCATGATGTCGATTTTGCCCTTTGGCGCCGGATTTTGCGACATTTGAACTAATCCTCCTCCCCAAAACCTACCCATATGGGTGGTGTCAAATCGGTATACAGCCGTATTCCCACACTTTCGGGCAGGAATTTTACTACGCTTTTAGCTGCCCAAAGGCAGGAGTAAGGGATGTTGTGAATGAGCGCAAGAAAATTACATTCACGCCAGACATCGCAAGATTTTATTACTCAGGGAGCCTAACGCAGATGACCGACACGATCTTCCCCCAACTTGAAATTCCCGAAACACTGGCGGCCGGGCCCGGACCTGGAAATACCGACCCGCGCGTGCTGGAGCGATTTTCCAAGGCGGGTGTCGCCGACCATATGCAACCCGACGTACTGCGCGGGATGGTCGAGGCGAAGCACATGCTGCGCCAAGTCTGGGGCACGAAGAATATCCACACTTTCGGCGTGGCAGGTACCGGCTGGAGCGGGCTTGACTGCATGATGAGCGCGATCATGCCCGGCGACACGGTCGTGGCGTTCGTGAACGGTACGTTCTCGGGCATTGATGGCTTGACGATCCGGATGAAGGCGGCGACGGCAGAGGAACTGGCGGTGGATTCGCTGAACCCGAAGCCTGCTGGTGTGCAGATCATCGAGATCCCGCATGGCCAGTCCGTGAGCGGCGAGATCGTCGAAAAGGCCTTGGCCGAGCATAAGCCTAAATGGGCCTTCATGGCCCATTGGGAAACCGGCTCCGGCCGTGTGAACGATCTTGCAGGCTTCGCGGAAGCCTGCGAACGCCATGGCGCGCTGGGGCTCGTCGATGCCGTCTCCTCCCTGGGCGTCAGCGACTTTGCGATCGACGACTACCCCGGCGTCGCCGCCTGGGCCTCCTGCCCTCAGAAGGGCATCTGCTGCCTACCGCTGACGTATGCGCCGGTGAGTTTCTCCGATCGCTACATCGCGGAACTGAAAAAGAGCGGCACAAGGACTTTCGTGCATCACCCGATCATGGAAGCACGGCATTGGGGGATCGTGGATGGCAAGGACGTGGATAAGCCGGTCTATCACCGCACCCACTCCGCTTATGCCGTGGCCGCGTTTCACGAAGCACTGCGCATCGCACTGACGGAAACGGTGGCGGACCGGGCGAAGAGTTATGCCCACCACGAGGCAGCACTGCGCGACGCGGTGGAGGCTATGGGCTGCGAGGTGACTTCCAACATGACCAGCCTGATCGTTCTGAACCTGCCGGGCAAACTGGCTGGCCGCGAAATGGAGTTGGTGCAATCCTGCCGCGCAAAGGGCTTTGGCATCTGGCCGACCCTTTCCGAGCCGGTTCAGGTGCGGATCGGCATCCTGAACCAGCTCAACGAGCCGGCAGTGACCGATATCGCGCTGCGGTTTGCACAGGCGATGAACGACTTCGGGGCAGAGATCGACCTTGAAGCTGTCGAAGAGAGACTGAAGACGCATTACGCCACGCGAATGGCGGCGGAATAAGGGGGAAGAAATGGACATCCATGAGTACCAGGCGAAAGAGCTGCTTTCGAAATTCGGGGTGGAGGTGCTTCCGGGCGCGCTTGCCTATAGCCCCGAACAGGCGGCCTATCGTTCCCGCGAACTGGGTGGTGACGCATGGGTGGTCAAGGCGCAGGTTCACGCCGGCGGCCGCGGCAAGGCGGGCGGCGTGAAATTCTGCCGCTCCGACGCGGAAATCCAGACGGCCTGCGAGGCGATGTTCGGACAGAAGATCGTGACGCATCAGACCGGACCGGAGGGCAAGGGCATCTACCGGGTCTACGTGGAGGCGGCGGCGCAGATTGCGCGGGAAGTCTATCTTGGCTTTGTACTCGACCGTTCGAGCCAGCGAGTGATGATCGTCTGCTCCGGGGAAGGTGGGATGGAGATCGAGGAGATTTCCGAGGAGCGTCCGGACAGTATCATCCGTGCGACGGTGGAACCGGCGGTCGGCCTGCAAGCCTTCCAGTGCCGCGAGATTGCCTTTGCGCTGAAGCTTGACCCGGCAGTGGTGCAGAGCTTCGTCCGGACACTGATGGGCTGCTACCGCGCCTTCCGGGACCTCGATTCGACCATGGTCGAGATCAACCCGCTGGTGGTGACGGAAGAAGGGCGGATCCTGGCGCTGGATGCGAAGATGACGTTCGATGACAATGCGCTGTTCCGGCATCCGCAGGTTGCAGAACTGCGCGACAAGAGCCAGGAGGACCCGCGCGAATGCAGGGCGGCGGATCGGGGGCTTTCCTACGTCGGCCTCGACGGCAATATCGGCTGCATCGTCAACGGTGCCGGGCTGGCGATGGCGACGATGGACACCATCAAGCTGGCGGGAGGCGAGCCTGCCAACTTCCTCGACATCGGCGGCGGCGCCACGCCAGAGCGGGTGGCCAAGGCCTTCAGATTGGTGATGTCGGACAAGAACGTTCAGGCGGTGCTGGTCAACATTTTTGCCGGGATCAACCGCTGTGACTGGGTGGCGGAAGGCGTGGTTCAGGCACTGACGGAGAACCCGGTGGACATACCGGTGATTGTCCGGCTCTCCGGCACGAATGTGGAGGAGGGGCAGAAGATCCTGGCAAAGAGCGGGTTACCGATCATTCGCGCCTCCACCCTGAGCGAGGCGGCGGAACGGGCGGTGGGCGCCTGGAAGCATGATTCCACCAAGGGTACGAAAATGAGGGCAGCATCATGAGCATTTTGCTGGACGGATCCACCAAAGTCATAGTGCAGGGGATCACGGGCAAGATGGCCCGGTTTCACACACGGGAAATGCTGGACTACGGCACCCACGTCGTCGCCGGCGTGGTGCCGGGCAAGGGTGGCGAGACTGCAGAGGGCGTGCCGGTGTATGACACCGTTGCGCAGGCGGTCGAGGCGACAGGCGCGGAGGCAAGCCTCGTGTTTGTGCCGCCGCCATTTGCGGCCGACAGCATCATGGAGGCTGCCAACGCCGGTATCCGCTACTGCGTCTGCATTACCGACGGAATTCCGGCGCAGGACATGATTGCCGTAAAGCGGTACATGTGGCGGTTTCCGAAAGAACGGCGGATGATCCTGACAGGACCGAACTGCGCGGGCACGATCAGCCCCGGCAAGGCGATGCTGGGGATCATGCCGGGCCACATCTACATGGCGGGCAACGTCGGTATCGTCGGACGTTCCGGGACCCTGGGCTACGAGGCGGCTTCGCAACTGAAGGAGCGGGGGATCGGTATCTCGACCTCCGTTGGCATCGGCGGCGACCCTATCAACGGCTCTTCCTTCAAGGACATCCTCATGCATTTCGAGGACGACGACGACACCGAGATCGTCTGCATGATCGGTGAGATCGGCGGCCCACAGGAAGCCGAGGCGGCAGAATACGTGCGTGACCACATGACAAAACCGGTGGTTGCCTATGTGGCCGGGCTGACGGCGCCGAAGGGGCGCACGATGGGCCATGCCGGGGCCATCATTTCGGCCTTCGGCGAAAGTGCTTCGGAGAAAGTTGAAATCCTGACGCAGGCGGGGGTCACGGTTGCCGAACACCCCGCGGAGATCGGGGAAACAATCGCGCGGGTCATTGCCGCGTAAGGAGGAAAAGATGGGATTGCCTAGCCTTTTCGTGACCCGCCGCCTTCCGCCGGCGGTGGAAGCCAGGTTGTCGGAGCGTTTCGACGTGACGATCAACCAGAGGGATGCACAGCTGAAGACGGAGGATTTCCGACAGGCGATTTCCGGGTTCGATGCGGTGTTGCCAACTGTGACCGACAAGTTCTGCAGCCGGGCGCTGGAAGTCCGGAATCCGCAGGCGAAGATCCTTGCGAATTATGGCGTGGGATACAGCCACATCGACACTGAAGCGGTTTCCCGGCTGTCGATTGCAGTGACCAATACGCCGGATGTTCTATCCGAGTGTACGGCTGATCTTGCCGTGATGCTGATGCTGATGGCGGCACGGCGAGCGGTCGAGGGTGAACACGAGGTTCGGTCCGGTGCCTGGACGGGCTGGCGGCCAACGCATCTGATGGGAAGGAAGGTTTCCGGCAAGGTGCTGGGGATCATCGGCTTCGGGCGGATCGGCCAGGAGGTGGCGCGGCGGGCGCATCATGGCTTCGGCATGGACATCCTTGTCTACAACCGCAGCGCGGTGGCGGTGGAGAAACTGGCGGCTGTCGGCGCGCGGCAGGTCGAGACGATCGACGCGCTTCTGCCCGAATGCGATTTCGTATCCCTACATTGCCCAGGCGGTGCGGAAAATCGCCACCTGATCGACGCGCGGCGGCTGGGGCTGATGAAGGCAGATGCCTTCCTGATCAACACGGCGCGCGGCGAGATCATCGACGAGGCAGCGCTGGCGCAGGCCTTGATCTTCGAGACAATCGGGGGCGCGGCGCTGGACGTGTTCGACGGTGAGCCGCGTGTGAGCGCGGAACTGCGTGCCTGTGAAAACCTGGTGATGTTGCCACATCTTGGCAGCGCGACACGGGAGGCGAGGGAGGCGATGGGATTCCGGGCGATGGAAAACCTTGTCGATTTCTTCGAAGGCCGTGAACCGCGCGACAGGGTGGCCTGAACCGGGCTTGCCAGCTTTCGCGATGCGGGCTTCTCTCTCCAGTGTGCCCGTGACGTGATGGCCGGCGAAACGCCGATCTCTTTCTTCCTTCCGCTTCCTGGGGATGATTTGAGAGAGCAGGCGAAGACGGAGGGCAGGGGTTTTCCTGCCCTCCTTTTTTTTGTTCAATAAGAGCCGGATAGAGTTTTGCAATCGTGCTAGAAGCTTGACCGGCGGCTCCGGGCATCTCTATTGTCGGCTATAAAAATTGACGCGCGCAAACTTTCGCTGCGTGAAAATGTGGCGCAATGAGAGCGGGCGAAGGCTTTGCCGGTGAATGTGGGGGCGACAGAACCCCTTTCGGAAAGCAGGGGACATGGACAGTCAGAAGATCAGGACGATGGAGGAGTTCGCGGCTCTCAGCGGCATATCGCGTCCAACTGTATCAAAGTATTTCAATGATCCGAGCAGCGTGAGGGATTCCACCCGTAGCCGGATCGAGCGGGCGCTGGAGCAATACGACTACCGCCCCAATATCTTTGCCATCAACCAGAACCGCAAGTTGACAAAGACCATAGGCATTCTTGTGCCCTACCTGGCCGACCCGTTCTTCGCCGAGATCGTGCGTAACATCGAATGGCGCTGCATCGAGGCCGGGTACTTGCCGATCCTGTTTTCATCGCATGGTGAGCAGGACCTTGAAGTCAACGCGTTGGAGACCTTGAAATCGCTGAAACCCGCCGGCGCGCTTCTGGCCCCGTTGGGGCGAGCATCGGATCTGGAGGCCCTGAAGAAGTTTGTCGATGAAGTGCCAACCGTGATCTTCGACAGCGACGTCGAAGTCGGCGAAACCTTTGTGGGCTTGGATAATTTTCAGAGCATCGGGCTGATGGTCGAGTATCTTTGCAGCACCGGTTCTCCCCCCTGTTTCCTGGAGATGCCGCCCGTCAACCCGAACGCACGAAAGCGCAGACAGGCTTATCGTCAGACAATGGAGAAGTTGGGGCTTGAGCCGCAGATCATCCATGTGGAGCAGGAAACATGGGACTTCGAGCGGGTCGGTCTGACCGAAGGCAAACGGCTTATCCAGGAGCGGTTGATACCTTCAGACACCGTCCTGTGCAGCAATGACAGGATTGCCATCGGCCTTCTGGCCGCTGCCTACGAGAGCGGGTTGCGTGTCGGGCGGGGGCCGGGCTGCGCGATGCGGATCGCCGGCCATGATGATCATCCCTGGTCTCGTTTCACCAGCCCTTCGCTGACTACCGTGGCGCAGGACTATGAATCGATTGCGCGGGGCAGTTTCGAGGCGTTGTTCGTGCTGATGGAGGCGGGATTCAGTAGCCATGAGCGCAATGCGACCTATTTCGAAGGCAAGTTGATATTGCGATCTTCGGCGTAAGCGTAAGGCCGCTCCTGGCCATTGATCGGGTCAAAACTTTACGCGCGTAAAAAAATATTTGACTTGGCCGCAGTTAAGTTGGTACCTGAGTTCCAATAACACTGGATAATCTGGGAGGATTACGATGAGACTGAATCACGCATTCTGTGCGGCGTCGGCGCTTGCGCTCTTGGCAGGTGCTGCAACGGCACAGACGACCGTTACCATCGCGACAGTGAACAACGGCGACATGATCCGCATGCAGGGTCTGAGTGACGAGTTCACGGCGGCAAACCCCGATATCACACTGGAGTGGGTCACGCTGGAGGAGAACGTGCTTCGTCAGCGCGTGACGCAGGACATCGCCTCCAATGGCGGGCAGTTCGACGTGATGACAATCGGCACCTATGAAGTTCCGATCTGGGGCAAGCAGGGGTGGCTGGTCTCGCTGAACGATCTGCCGGCCGAGTGGGATGCCGATGACATCCTGCCTGCGATCCGCGGTGGTCTGACTGTCGATGGTGAACTATATGCGGCACCATTCTATGGCGAAAGCTCCATGGTCATGTACCGGAAGGACCTGATGGAAGCGGCAGGCATGGAAATGCCCGAAGCGCCGACTTGGGACGACATCGCCAAGGCTGCCGAAGCGATGACGGACAAGGACAACGAAGTGTATGGCATCTGCCTGCGCGGCAAGGCCGGCTGGGGCGAGAATATGGCCTTCCTGTCTGCCATGGCCAACAGCTTTGGCGGCAAATGGTTCGATGAGGACTGGCAGGCCCAGTTCGACAGCGAGGCCTGGGCGAACACGCTCAACACCTACATGGACCTGATGAACAACTACGGACCTCCGGGCGCTTCCACGAACGGCTTCAACGAGAACCTCTCGCTGTTCCAGCAGGGCAAGTGCGGCATGTGGATCGACGCAACGGTTGCGGCTTCCTTCGTGACCAATCCCAATGACTCCACGGTTGCCGATCAGGTCGGTTTCGCCCTCGCGCCGGACAACGGCCTCGGCAAACGCGGCAACTGGTTGTGGGCATGGTCCCTCGCCGTTCCGGCAGGCTCGGATGCCACAGATGCAGCCAAGAAGTTCGTGGCCTGGGCGACGAGCAAGGAATACACCGCGCTGGTAGCCGAGAACGAAGGCTGGGCGAACGTTCCGCCGGGCACACGTACTTCCCTTTACGAAAACGCCGAGTACCAGAAGGTGCCGTTTGCGGAAATGACGCTGAATTCCATCAATTCCGCGGATCCGACGCAGCCGACTGTCGACCCGGTGCCGTACACGGGCGTGCAGTTCGTGGCGATCCCCGAGTTCGCTGGTATTGCCACCCAGGTGGGCCAGGAATTCTCGGCCGCCCTTGCGGGCCAGCAGTCCGTCGAGGAAGCGCTTGAGAAGGCCCAGGCGATCACCGTCGACGAAATGGAAGCCGCAGGTTACTGAGGTTCCTCCCCGGCCGGGGGGTGTGGCGTCAGCCCGCCCCCCGTCTCTTTCTATTTGCATGAATTGCGCGGCCTGAGGGCCTCTGGCCCGGCTTTCCGAGGAGAGACGAAATGGCGACCCAGCAATCCCGATCCGCAGCAAGACTGATGATGGCACCGGCAGTGATACTGCTGCTCGGCTGGATGCTCGTGCCGCTCATCATGACGCTCTACTTTTCCTTCAAGCGCTACCTGCCGCTGCGCGGTGGCGATCTTGGTTGGGTAGGTTTCGAAAACTACGTTCGTTTTGTCACATCTTCGGCGTTCTGGCCAAGCGTGCAGGCGACCCTGATCATCGTCGGGGGAGTGCTGCTGATCACCATCATTCTCGGTGTTCTGCTAGCCATCCTGCTCGATCAGCCGATGTGGGGGCAGGGGATCGTACGTATTCTCGTCATCGCGCCGTTTTTCGTGATGCCCACCGTCTCCGCGCTTGTGTGGAAAAACATGTTCATGGACCCGGTGAACGGGCTGTTCGCCCATTTGTGGCAGTTCTTCGGACTGACGCCGGTGGAGTGGCTGAGCCAGGCATCGCTGACTTCGATCATCATGATCGTCTCCTGGCAGTGGCTGCCATTTGCCACGCTGATCCTGCTGACGGCGATCCAGTCGCTTGACAGCGAACAGCTGGAGGCGGCGGAGATGGATGGTGCGCCGGTGATTTCCCGTTTCGGCTATATCATCCTGCCACACCTTTCGCGGGCCATCACCATCGTGGTGTTGATCCAGACCATCTTCCTGTTGTCCGTCTTCGCGGAAATTTTCGTGACGACGCAGGGCTCCTTCGGAACCCGGACGCTGACCTATCTGATCTACCAGCGCGTGCTGGAGAGCCAGAACATCGGGCTCGGCTCCGCCGGGGGTATCTATGCCGTCATACTTGCCAACATTCTCGCAATCTTCCTGATGCGGATCGTCGGCAAGAATCTGGACGCGTGAGGAGGAAACGCCATGGCACGCTCTGTTACGAACAGCCGCAAGACGATCAACACGATTGCCGCATGGGCGGTGGGTTTGCTGATCTTCTTCCCGATCCTCTGGACCATCCTGACAAGCTTCAAGACCGAGGCGACGGCGATTGCCGACCCGCCTGTGTTCCTGGCCTTCGACTGGACTCTGGAGAACTACCGCATCGTCATGGAGCGCTCCGACTACATGCGCTTCCTGACCAACTCCATCATCATCGCGGGCGGATCGACCATCCTCGGGCTGATCGTGGCGATCCCGGCGGCGTGGTCGATGGCCTTCGTGCCATCCAAGAGAACCAAGGACATTCTGCTGTGGATGCTGTCCACAAAGATGTTGCCGGCGGTGGGCGTCCTGTACCCGATCTACCTGCTGTTCATCAAGCTGGGGCTGCTGGACAGCCGGATGGGCCTGACGATCGTGCTGATGCTGATCAACCTGCCGATCATCGTGTGGATGCTCTATACCTATTTCCGCGAAATTCCTGGTGAGATTCTGGAAGCTGCGCGGATGGATGGGGCGACACTTCGGGACGAGATCATCTATGTCCTGACACCGATGGCGGTGCCGGGGATCGCGTCGACGTTGTTGCTGAACTTCATCCTTGCCTGGAACGAAGCCTTCTGGACGCTGAACCTGACAGCGGCCAAGGCGGCACCGCTCACGGCCTTCATCGCGAGTTACTCAAGCCCTGAGGGACTCTTCTATGCCAAGCTTTCCGCAGCTTCGACGATGGCGATTGCACCCGTGCTGATCCTCGGCTGGTTCAGCCAGAAACAGCTCGTTCGTGGTCTGACATTCGGCGCAGTCAAATAAGGATAAAGAAAATGGGACGTATCACGCTTAACCAAGTCACGAAGTCCTTTGGCGAAGTCAATGTCATCCCGCCGCTGGACCTGACCATAGAAGACGGTGAGTTTGTCGTCTTCGTCGGGCCTTCGGGTTGCGGCAAGTCTACCCTGCTGCGGCTGATCGCCGGGCTGGAGGATGTTTCGGGCGGCGACATAGAGATTGACGGAAAGAACGCGACAGCACTGCCACCGGCCAAGCGGTCGCTGGCGATGGTGTTTCAATCCTACGCGCTCTACCCGCATATGTCCGTTCGCAAGAACATCGCCTTTCCTTTGCGGATGGCGAAGCTCGACAAAGAAGAACAGGACAAGCGGGTGGAAGGGGCCGCGCGTGTGCTGAACCTGACGGACTATCTGGACCGGCGCCCGGGCCAGCTTTCGGGGGGGCAGCGGCAGCGCGTGGCCATCGGCCGGGCAATCGTGCGGGAGCCCGCGGCGTTCCTGTTCGATGAGCCGCTTTCGAACCTCGATGCTGCGCTGAGGGTTGGAATGCGGCTCGAGATCTCGGAACTGCACAAGCGACTGGCGACGACGATGATCTATGTGACGCACGACCAGGTGGAAGCCATGACGATGGCCGACAAGATCGTGGTGCTGCAGGCGGGGTTGATCGAGCAGGTCGGCAGCCCGCTGGAGCTATACAAGGCACCGCGCAACCGGTTCGTTGCCGGGTTTATCGGCTCTCCAAAGATGAACATCTTCGAGGGACCGCTGGCGGCCCAGCACGGGGCTCATGCCATCGGAGTTCGGCCAGAACATATCGCGGTCTCTTCTGAAGCCGGTTCCTGGGCAGGGGTGGTTGGCGTTTCAGAGCATCTCGGCTCCGACACGTTTTTTCACGTGAACTGCGAGGGCATCGACGATCCGATCACCGTGCGTGCGGGGGGCGAAGTCGATATCCACTACGGGGACAAGGTGTTCCTGACGCCGGAAGCAGGACAGATCCACAAGTTCGATGCGCAGGGGTTGAGGATCGTTGAATGAGGCTGAAGGGAAAGGTGGCGCTTGTCACCGGTGGCGCGCGCGGGATCGGGCGGGCCATTTGCGAGGCCTATGCGGCTGAGGGCGCGCGGGTCGCCGTGGCCGACCGTCTGACGGCAGAGGCGGTGGAGACCGCGAAGGCTTTGGGCGAAGCGGGCATGGCGGTGACGATGGATGTCACTGACTTGGCTGCTATCCGAGAAGGTGTTGCGGCGGTTGAGGCTGAATTTGGCGGTATCGACATCCTTGTGAACAATGCCGGGATCTTCAACATGGGGTCAATCGAGGAAGTTACCGCCGAGGATTACCGACGCCAGTACGACGTCAATGTCGGTGGCACGATTTTTGCCATTCAGGCTGTTGTGCCGGGTATGAAGAAGCGGGGCAGGGGCGGGGCGATCATCAACTTCTCGTCGCAGGCCGGAAGGCGGGGCGAGCCGAACATCGTGCTGTATTGCTCGACAAAGGCGGCGGTGATCTCTGTCACGCAATCGCTGGCGTTGGAATTGGCGAAGGACAGAATTCGCGTCAATGCGATTGCGCCGGGTGTGATCGATACGCCGATGTGGGATATTGTCGATGCCCAGTTTGCGCAGTATGAGAACCGGCAACCCGGCGAGAAGAAGCGCATCGTCGGCGAGGCCGTGCCGCTGGGATACATGGGGAAACCAGAGGATATCGCGGGACCGTGCGTGTTTCTGGCCTCCGATGATGCGGCCTACGTGACGGCGCAGACGCTGAACGTCGATGGCGGGAACTGGATGAACTGATGAAACTTTCGAACGCAACCCTCAAGGATCTGCCGGACGGCGTGATTGTTCCAGAGTATGACCGTTCGAAGTTGACACCCGGAATTGTGCATATCGGTCTCGGCAATTTCCACCGCGGACATCAGGCATGGTATCTGCACCGGCTGTTTCAGCAGAAATTATGCATGGACTGGGCGATCATCGGCGCCGGTGTCCGGGCCTATGATGCAGCGCAACGCGAGAAGATGGCCGCGCAGGATTACCTGACGACGTTGATCGAGCTGTCGCCGGACTCCCGTTCCGCCGAGGTGACGGGATCTATGATCGGTTACGTGCCCATCGAAGAGGGTAACGGGCCGTTGATCGAGCAAATGGCCGATCCGGCGATCCGCATTGTCGCGCTGACGGTGACCGAGGGCGGCTACTACATCGACCCGGCAACGAAGGGTTTTGATTCCCGACATGTCGATATCTTGCACGATGCTGCCAACCCGGGATCGCCAAAGACTGCCTTCGGAGCGATGGTCGCGGCGCTGAAACTGCGGCGGGAGCGCGGCATCGGGCCGATTACCGGCCAGAGTTGCGACAATTTGCAGGGCAATGGCGATATTCTGCGGCAGACGCTGGTGTCATTGGCGCGCATGTCGGACCCGGTTCTCGCCGACTGGATCGCCGCCCAGTGCAGTTTTCCGAATTCGATGGTGGATTGCATCGTACCCGCGACGGGGCCAAAGGAGATCGCACTGGCGCGGGAAATCGGCATCGAGGACGCTGTGCCGGTGACGCATGAGAGTTTCCGGCAGTGGGTGATCGAGGATGATTTCTGCGCCGGACGCCCGGACTGGGACAAGGCCGGGGCGACGTTTGCGGACGATGTCCATACCTACGAGGCGATGAAGATCCGGATCCTGAATGCCGGGCACCAGGTCATCGCCAATCCGGGGGAAATACTTTCCGTCGAGACGATCGCGGGCTGCATGGAGCATCCGCGGATCGGGGCGCTGTTCCGCAAGGTGGCGCTGGATGAAATCTCCCCGCATGTTCACGCGGTGCCGGGGATGACGCCCGAGGCCTATGTTGACCTGATAGATTCGCGCTTTTCCAACCCCAAGATCGTCGATACGACGCGGCGGGTGGCGTTCGACGGTTCCTCCCGTCACACCGGGTTCCTGTTGCCGACGGTGCGGGACGCCTTGGCCAAAGGCGGGCAGATATCGGGTTTGGCGCTGGTAGAGGCGATGTGGGCGCGAATGTGCGAAGGCACACGCGAGGATGGCAGCCGTATTGAGCCGAACGATCCGTTCTGGGGAACGCTGACAATCGTGGCAGCAGAGGCGAAGGCCCGGCCGATGGCGTGGCTGGAGCAAAAGCAGCTATACGGTGACCTGGTGGACAATGCAGAGTTCTCCGATGCATTCACGCGCTGGCTGACGGTAATCTGGGCCGATGGCGCCGATACGGCGATGCAGGCCTATCTGCAGAGCTGAAGCTCACGGCAGGTTCAGCAGCGCTTCGGCTATCAGGGCGCCGGCGTTGCCACCATCGATAACCCGCGTCTTGGTTCGCGGTGCGATCCGTCGGGCGGCTCCGGCGAGGACGGCCCCGAGCAGGACCACCGTGCGTGCGCCATCTGTCGCCAGTTCCGCAGTGGCGGCGAGCAGCAAACGGTCCAGTTCCGTCTTGTCGCCTTCGCGATAGGCAGAGGGAGCGTCGAACGCGCGCCAGCCGACGCAATCCGTTTTCAGGTCACAATGGGTCAACGTCTCTTCATAGAGGGGAACCAGAGAGGCTCCGAGGGTGATAAAGCCCAATGGACCGCCGCAAAGGCGGGCAAGAGAGATTGAGGCCTCCGTCATACCGACGACGGGGATGGAGAGGCTGCCGCGCAGCTCAGTCAGGGCGGTGTCAAAAGACACCGCGAGCATGATGGCGTCCGCATTGTTCATGTGCTCGTGAGCTGCGGTGAGTACGCCTTGGTGGGCCAGCGCGTTGTCCTCGGCCGAGCGGATGATCGGCGGGCCGTCTTCGGGGGTCACGGGAATGACATGTGCGCGGTTGCAGAGGGTGCTGGCCATCTCATCCGCGACGGTACGGGTAACGTACGCTGTGGTGTTGGCATTTAGGCAAAGGATGCGCATTCACCCGTCACCCTCAAACTGGGCGGCAAGGGCGGCGGGCAAGCCAGTGGTCGCCTTGCCGGGCGGGCGACGGTAGGAGCCCTTCGACGCGCCGTCGGGGGCCAGCAAGGCGAGGGTTTCGGCCTGTCGGACGGCACAGGCGACCGGATCGATCAGCACGGCCGGAACCTCCTCGGCAATTTCACTAGCGAGGCCGGCAAGCGGGGCACCGCCGAGAATGACACAGTCTGCTCCGCCGGCGGCCGCTTCCTGCGCGAGGCGTGTAAGTTCTGCGCGCATGTCGACCTTGAGGTTGCCGAGACTGCCGCTCTGCCGTTCCGGCGCGTGGAAGCCGCTGAGGCGGCTTTGCACACCGGCAGCGGCGACGGAGAGGGCGTACCAGGCAATCATATCGGGCGTGAATGTGACGATGGCGAAACGCTCCCCCAGCATGCAGGCCGTCAGGATTGCGGCTTCGGCGAGGCCGGTGACGGGCAGGTCGTAGAGTTCGCGGGCGGCATGGAGGCCGGGGTCGCCGAAGGCGGCGACGACGACAGCATCGACCTGATCCTGGTAGTCGGCGATTATTTCCAGCGTGATTGTGCCGGCAAACTGCGACTCTGCGCGGGAAGAGATGTAGGGAAATCCGCGGGTGGCGGTAACGGGGATGATTTCCGTTCCCGGCGAGGCCGCGAGGCGGGCGACTTCGGCCATGCCGTCAGTCATGCCGGTTGTCATATTGGGATTGAGCAGAAGGATTTTCATGCGGCCTCGTCGGGGAAGGGTGCCGAAGTCAGTCCGGCGGAAAGAAAGATTGATTCGAAGTGGCGAGCGGCGGCGAGAACGCTCCGGTCTGCGCCGACGCGGGCGATGATCTGGAGACCGAACGGCAGGCCCCGCGGATTGCTGCCGCAGGGCAACGACAGGGCCGGGGAACGCGCGTGGTTCATTTGCGGGGTGAAGACGGCGTGGTCGCGAGGGCTGGCGGGTCTTCCACCGATGGACTCCGGCCCTGGACGACCCAGCGGCCATGCAGCGCAGGGCGTTGTCGGGCAGAGCAGCAGATCGTAACGGGTGAAGAACGCCGCGAGGGCGGTACGCATGGCGCGTCCGGCATCGAGCGCGCGGGCGACGGCGGTGCCGGGGAGGGCGAGACCCTGTTCAATCTGGGTGCCTATGTCGGGGTCAAAGAGTTCGGGGCGCGATTTCCATTTCTGGCCGTGGAGGGCCGCGAGACCTGCGAACTGCAGCGGCATGAGTGCACCTTCGTTCCCGCCGTCGGGCCAGTCGGGCGCGGCGTCGTGGATTACGACACCAGCGGAACGCAAGGCATCTATGGCGGCGAGGGTGACAGCGGTGGCATCAGCGTCCATTGCCACGTCGCGCCCCATGCGGGGCGCAAAGGCGATGCGGAGGGACCGGGATTCCTCCGCTGGCGCAAGTGTGAGCCGGCTGATGACATCGCGTTCCTCGGCGCCAACCAATGTTTCGAACAGCAGAGAGAGGTCGGCGGCGGTTCGGGCCATGGGGGCGATAGTGCAGATGTCCCAGAACGGTTCCGGAAAGCCGGGTCCGTAGGGAATGGCACCCTGCGACGGTTTGAAACCGATGACGCCGCAGTGGGCTGCGGGCCTGCGGCCGGAGCCGCCGCCATCGGTGCCGAGGGCGAGGGGAACAATACCGTCGGCGAGGGCCGCCGCGGATCCGCCGGAGGAGCCGCCGGGGGTAAGGTCCTTGTCCAGCGGGTTGCGGGTGGTGCCGTAGAGTGGCGTATTGGTAACGCCCTTGCAGGCGAATTCGGAGCAGGTGGAGATGCCGAGGATCAGGGCTCCGGCGGCGCGAAGGCGGGCCGTGGCGATGGCGTCTTCCGGTGCGATGTGATCTTCGAACAGGCGTGACCCTTGGGTTACGCGCCTGTCTTTTACCCAGATGTTGTCCTTGATCACGACCGGCACGCCCGCGAGGGGCAGGGCTTCGCCAGCGGCAATGCGCTGTGTCAGGGCAGCGGCCTCGGCACGGATCGGTGCGGCTTCGATCCGGGTCAGGGCATTGATTGTGGGATTACGCTCCGCCGCTCGGGCGAGCGCCGCTTCGGCCAGATCGAGGGGCTCGATCTGGCCGGCAGCCACGGCGGCGGCAATGGCGGAGGCGGACTGATCAAGCAAGGTGGTCATGCGGGCTTCCATTCCGGCAGGCCGGAGGCGCGCCGCCAACACGCGGCGATCTGGGCACGGGTGGCGAACCAGACGCCGCCTTTGGCGACCATGTGGGCAAGCAGAGTTTCGAGACCAGCTATGCGGGCGGGACGGCCAATGATGCGCAGGTGAAGACCGATGGAGAGCATTCGGGCCTCGGTGGCACCCTCGGCCCAGAGACGCTCGAACGCGGCGATGCTGTAACGGGCGAAGTCCTCGGCATGGGTGAAGGAGCCGCCGGGTTGGAAGCGCATGTCGTTGGTATCGAAAGCATAGGGAATGATTACATGGGGCCTGTCGCTGACAGTGTCGATCCGTGGCACGTCATCGTCATAAGCATCTGAATCATAGGCGAATCCACCGTGCTCGCCCAGCAGCCGGCGGGTGTTGGGCGACGCGGCGGAGCGTGTGTGCCAGCCTTGCGGTGGCTGCCCGGACGCCGCAGCAATGACGGCGTGGGTGCGGGCGATGATCGCACGTTCTTCTGCCTCATCCATGCCGGCATGGGATTCCCATCGCCAGCCGTGACACGAGATTTCGTGGCCCCGCGCGACGGCGTCGGCGAGAAGCCACGGCAGGCGCTCGGCCGCGCGACCACAGGTGGAAAAGGTGGCGGGGATATCATGGGCGGCGAGCGCATCGGCGATGCGGCGATAGCCCTGACGGGGGCCGTAGGCGAAATGGCTTTCCAGACATGGATCCGGTGCCCCGATCACCTCTTCCCTCGCCTCGTAGATGGATTCGTTGCGCATGTCGCCATCGGCGACGGATAGCTCGGCGCCTTCCTCGACGTTGACGACGACGGAGACGGCAAGGCGCGCACTGTCAGGCCATGGTGGTGGCGGAGCGCTACTCTGATACCCGCGAAGGTCCCGGCGATCGATCATCCCTGGATCATCCGGTTAAGACCGACGGTTCGGGCTCCGACCATCAGGGCGACGAGGGCAAGCAGGATAAGGCCTGTGGACATCGCGGCGATCGATGGATCCGGCTGCTCCTCCAGATACTGAAGCATCTTGATGGGAAGGGTCTTGTTGCGGGCATCGGTGAGAAAGATCGAGATCGGATAATTATCCATCGAGGCGAGAAAGGCGAAGAGGCTGGCGGTGAGGAATGCGGGCGCAAGTCCCGGAATCAGCACCTTGACCACGGCCATCGGATAGCTGAGGCCGAGGGTGCGGGCGGCGTCGATCAGCGAGAAGTCGAACGCGCCCATGGCGGCAAGCAGGGTCCGCATGACGAACGGCAGTGTGATGACGATATGGCCGATCAGAAGGCTCCAATAGGCGTCACGCAGACCGATTTCACGCAGGAACTGCAGAAGGGCGACACCGACCACGAGACCGGGCATCATCAGCGGTGAGACCGAGAAGGTTGCGATCGCCTGCCTTCCGGGGAAGCGACCGCGGGCGACGGCCATGGCGGCGGCGGTGCCGAGGACCAGGCTGAGGAGGGTGGAGACGGCGGCGAGGTTGAGTGACAGCATCACGGCATCATAGAGTCCCGAGCGGCGGGTCATCGCTTCGTACCATCGGAAGGACCAGCCTGTCGGCGGAAGAGTGTACACAGAACTGTCGCTGAACGAGACGGCGACCGTCAGAACCAGTGGCAACATCAGGAAGACGACGACGAAGGCGGCCATGGCCCACGCGAACCAGCGGGCGAAGAGGTCGGTGCGAGTCATGCGCGGCCTCCTGACACGCGGGACGCCAGCCAGCTTGAACCGACGACGACGGCGACCGCGATCAGCAGAAGAATGGCGGAAATCGTGGAGCCGGTCTGCTCGTCTCGCAAGTAAAGGAAGGACCGCGCGATCAGCATGGAGAGTGTCTGCTGGCGTTCTCCAACGATTAGACTGGGGATGACGTACATCGACACGGCCAGCGAGAACGTGAATGCGGAGCCGGCGATGATGCCGGGCAGGGTGAGCGGAAGGGTGACGCGGAAGAAGCGGAAGAAAGGCCCGGCACCGAGGGTGGCGGCAGCCTCTGTCAGTGCGCCATCGATCTGACGGATGACGGCATAGATCGGCAGGACCATGAAAGGCAGGAAGACGTTGGCGGCACCGATGATGAGGGCGGTTTCGGTAAACAGCATCCGCACCGGCTCCTCGGTGATGCCGAGAGCCATGAGCGTTTGGTTCAACAGGCCGTTGGAGCGGAAGAGGATCGACCAAGCGAAGGCCTTGACGATGACGCCGACTGAGAGCGGCAGGATCATCGCGACAAGGATCAGCGTCTGGGCAAGCCCACGGGCTCGGGCGAGGGCGAAGGCTGTTGGATAAGCAAGTGCGAGCGACAGTAGGGTTGTGAGCAAAGCGACACGGAGGGTGCGCCACAAGACGGTGAGATCATAGCTGTCAGTAAAGAAGTCGACATAGGCAGAGAGGGAGAATCCGGCCGGTCCCTGAAAGCTCTTCAGCAAGAGGATGATGAGAGGCAGGGCGTAGAGGGCAGCGAGATAGAGCAGCCCCGGCGCGGCAAGGAGGGCGAAACGATCTACACGCCTCACGCCGGAACCTCATAGACCAAGGTGTTTTCAGGTGCCCAGCCAAGTGTGAGCTTCTGGCCCGGAGTGATGCCGGAAACGGTGCCGGGGAGTTCACAAAGCAGACGGTCGTCACCTTCGGATCGACAGTGAACATGAGTTTTCGAGCCGAGGATCATCACGTCGGCTACTTCTGCGGACAGCGTGATCGGAGCATCGCCGAGAGTGATGTTTTCGGGCCGGACGCCGATAAGCAAGGGCGTGCCGTCTGGAATCGGGTCGGGCAAGGGGAGGGTGCCGTAAGCTGTCTCGGCCGAATTGCCGCGGGCGGTGGCGTGGATACGGGTAGAGAGGCCGACGAAATCGAGCGCAAAAGGTGTGGCGGGCCGGGCGTAGAGTTCGGCCGGTGCGGTAAACTGCTCAATCCGGCCTTCGTTCATCACGGCGATGCGGTGGGACACGGCGAGAGCTTCTTCCTGATCGTGGGTGACGAAGATGGCTGTGATCCCGCGATCACGCAACAAAGTCTTCAATTCGACTTGCATGGTTTCACGTAACTTTCGATCAAGTGCGGAGAACGGTTCATCCAGCAGGAGCAGATCCGGCTGAACGACGAGGGCGCGGGCGACCGCGACGCGCTGCTGTTGACCGCCGGAGAGTGCGGCAACGGGGCGGTCGGCGAATTCGGTCATGCGGACGAGATGGAGAGCCTCGGCTACACGGTCGGGGATGGTGGCCTTGTCGACCTTTCGGGCACGCAGGCCGAAGGCGACGTTTTCGGCGACCTTGAGGTGGGGAAAGAGGGCGTAATTCTGGAAGACGACCGAGACGTTGCGCTTGTGGGCCGGAGTGCGGGTGACGTTTCGGGTGCCGATGGATATGTTGCCATCATCGGATGAAACGAGCCCGGCGATCAGGCGCAGGAGCGTGGTCTTGCCGCAGCCGGACGGGCCGAGGAGGGAGACCAGCTCCCCCCTGGCGACGGAGAAGTCCAACCCGTCGATTACGCGAGTACCGTGGTAGCTCTTGGAGAGGCCCACGGCGTCGAGGTATCGTGCCGTGGGAGTGGTAGCATTGGTCATCAGGCCGCCATCAGCTTGTCAAAACGTTCGATCCAGTCTGCGCGGTTGGCGCTGACGAAGGCCCAGTCGGGCGAGAAGATCGGAACGCCTTCAGGTGTCTTGGCTCCGGCGGAAACCGTGGTGTTGGCCGGGACGGAGGAGGCGAAATCGGCAATGGCGGCCTGCATGTCCGGACCGAGCATCTCGTTGACATAAGCTGCGGCGAGTTCGGGGTTCGGGCCGTCCTTGACGAGACAGATGCCCGACGGCATGGCGAAGATGCCTTCCGCCGGGGCGGCGAGATCGACCGGCACACCCTCGGCCTTGCGGGGAAGGGTGTAGGAGGAGAAGTTTCCGGACAGCATGGTGATTTCGCCCTGTTCGAGCAGGTTAAAGGCCTGACTCATGACGGCGTAGGTCGTCAGTACGTTGGGCTTGAGTTCGGCCAATTTGTCGAAGGCGGCGTCGATCTCGTACTGGGCCTCGGCGAAGGGTTTGCCGGTGGCGAGCATGGCGGCGGCGAACAGTGTCCAGCTGCCCTCCGTGTTCTGTAGTGAAGGGATGATGACCTTGCCGCTGGCCTCCGGTGCCCAGAGTGCTGACCAACTGGGAACGCCATCAATGGCGTCGCTGTTGTAGGCGACACCGGCCCACGGCTGCACGTAGTTGCACCACATGCCGTCCATGTGGGTGGCGTCGGGGCGAAGGTCGGTCATGTTCGGGGCGGCATCGGGCGTGATCGGGGTGAGGAGATCCTCCTCTACAGCGAGAATCATAACGGGATCGTCCATCTGGACAACGGAGAGGTAGGGCCTGTCCTTGTTGGCGCGCATCTTCTCGAGGTTGACGCTAGACTTGGTGCCTTCGAAAAGGATCTCAGCGCCGATGGTTTCCTTCATATGTGGCGCCACGATTTCTTCCATCCAGGCGGAGTGACTGCCGGCACAGCCGATAACGAGTTCGTTGGTCTGGGCGCGCAGGATGGTTGGCGCGGCGAGCGTGCCGGCCGCGGCGAAAGCGGAGGTACGGAGAAGGCTACGTCGTGTGAGGCCTGGGTTGAGAATGGTCATCTTTCGAGGGCTCCCTGTTGGATGAAAAAATGGCATGCCATTTGTCGGAGCCTTCGGGGAATAGCCGGTGGATGGCAAGTTAAACTGCCATCGTGGCCAGCATCTGGATGCTTTTGTGGAGAATATGTGCAGAAAGCCCGCCCAAATCGCCTATTTGATGGTCAGAACTCTGCCTGCTGATCGCTTTGTTCCGAATCGGCGCGTAGGGCGGCGGCGACGGAGATGCCAGTATTCATCAGGTGGCCCGACCAGATTTCGCGGGCGGCGTCGGGATCGCGAGCTTCCAGGGATGCCATCAGCGCGCCGTGCTCCGACACGGCCTGGTTCCAGCGTTCCGGGTTCATAATGGCCATGTAGCGGCCGCGCTGGGCCAGAAGCATGAGGCGGCGGTGGGCATTGGCCAGCACGGGATTGGCGGCGATGCGCAGGATGGCTGCGTGAACGGCGCTGTTGGCGGGAAAGTAGTCATCCAGGTTGCCGGTCTTGTGGAAGTGGACGATGCGCGCGTGCTGTTCCTGGAGTGCGTCGAGTTCGGTGTCTGTGATCCGTTCGGCGGCGCGGGAGGCGGCAATGCTTTCCATCCCGGAGATCACTTCGAAGAGATCTATGGCATCCTCGGCGGTGTAGGGCGCAACGCGCGCGCCGCGATTGCGGAAGATTTCCACAAGGCCGTCTTGCCTCAGAAGTTTCAGGGCTTCGCGCATCGGGGTTCGGGAGACGGACAGTTCGGCGCAGAGTTTCCGCTCCACTATATGTTGTCCGGGTGCCAATTGCCCCCTGATGACCATCTCCCGAAGTTTGTCGGCGACGTGTTCCGTGAGTGAAAGCGGTTCCTGCTCCGGGGTGTCCTGCATGTGATTCACAGTGGCGTCCTTCGTAATCTGTGAATGCAATTCTAACGCGATTGCAAATGGCATGCCAACTCATCCAGTTTCGTCGTAAGCCGTGTTCGGTGGGGCGACCTGATGTGCTGTAATTCTGGGCATCAAGGGCATCAATTATGACTGATAATCAGTCAAAATAGAAATACTGGCTATTTTTAAATCTTAAGTGCGTGCTGTGAGTTGACTCTCAGGGTGGATGGAATGCCATCGGACAGAGCTTGCAGAAAGCGGGCCGCCGGAAACCACAGGGGACCTTCATCAATGAGAATGACACGATTGAAGAGAAATTTCGTCGCGCTGACTGCGGCACTGACGCTCGGGGCCTTGCCGGCTCTGGCACAGGGCACTTTGCGGGTGGGCATGACGGCATCCGATATTCCGCTTACCACCGGCCAGACGGACCAGGGTGGCGAAGGCATGCGGTTCATAGGCTACACTGTCTATGATGCGCTGATCAACTGGGACCTGACTTCGGCGGATAAGCCGTCGGTCCTGATCCCCGGTCTGGCAGAAGAATGGTCCGTCGATCCGGAAGATCAGACAAAATGGACCTTCAAGATTCGCGAAGGCGTCAAGTTTCACGACGGTTCCGAGTTCGATGCTGAAGCGGCCGTCTGGAACTTCGACAAGCTGCTGGACAATGAGAGCGAACAGTATGATCCGCGCCAGTCGGCACAGGGCAAGTCTCGCATACCAGCGGTGACGTCCTACACGGCGATCGACAAATACACACTTGAAATAACCACGGGCACGCCGGACGCGACGCTGCCTTATCAGCTTGCATGGATCCTGATGTCTTCTCCTGCCCAATGGGAGGCGCTCGAAAAGGACTGGGAGCAGGTGGCGGCCAGCCCGTCGGGCACAGGCCCGTGGATGCTGGAAAGCTTTGTGCCTCGGGAGCGGGCCGAGCTTGTACCGTTCGCCGATCATTGGGACGCGACGCGGGTGCCGAAGCTGGAAAAGATGGTGCTGATCCCCCTGCCTGAGCCGAACGCGCGGTCAGCCGCGCTGCTGTCAGGGCAGGTGGACTGGATCGAGGCACCGGCTCCGGACGTGATTCCGGCGCTGGAGGGCAACGGCTTCGAAATTGTATCCAACACCCTGCCGCACAACTGGACATGGCACCTGAGCAGGGTCGAGGGGTCGCCGTGGAATGACATAAATGTGCGCAAGGCGGCCAACCTCGCCATTGATCGCGAAGGGATGAAGACGCTGCTCGGTGGTCTGATGGTGCCTGCCGAGGGGTTCCTGCCGCCGGGCAGCGCCTGGTTCGGGACACCTGACTTCGAGGTAAAGTACGACCCGGAAGCGGCGAAGGCGCTTTTGGCCGAATCGGGCCATGGGCCGGACAACCCATTGCAGGTGAAGGCGATGATCTCGCCGTCCGGTTCCGGCCAGATGTTGCCGTTGCCAATGAACGAGTACGTTCAGCAGAACCTTGCGGAAGTGGGAATCGAGGTGGAATTCATCGTCGTGGAATGGAACACGATGATCAACATCTGGCGCGCGGGCGCGGCTGACGAAAGCAGCCAGGGCGCGCACTCGATCAACTTCACGTATTTCATTCAGGACCCGTTCACCGGCCTGATCCGTCACCTTTCGTGTGACCTCATTGCGCCGAACGGCACGAACTGGGGCCATTACTGCGACCCGGAGATGGAGGAGTTGTTCCAGAAGATCCGAACGACTTTCGACCCGGAGGAGCAGACGAAAGTGCTGCAGGAGACGCACGAGAAGTTCGTCAACGAGGCGTTGTTCCTGATGGTGACGCATGACGTTGCGCCGCGGGCGATGAGCCCGAAGGTGAAGGGCTTCGTGCAGGCACAGAACTGGTACCAAAACTTTGGTACCGTGACGATGGAGGACTAAGGTTGCGGGGGCTTCGGCCCCCCTTCCGATCGCCATGCTTGGATATCTTTTTCGCCGCCTCGTCTATGTGATTCCTGTTGGCCTCGGGGTCAGCCTGATCTGTTTTCTGCTTGTCCATATCGCGCCGGGTGATCCGCTGGTGGCGGTAATGCCGATCGACGCCACCGCGGAACAGGAGGCGGAGATGCGGGCCGAGTATGGCTTCGACAAGCCCTTGCCGGTGCAGTTCGGCATCTGGCTGGGCAACGCCTTACAGGGTGATCTGGGTAAATCCATCGCGACGGGCAGACCGGTGGCGAGGGAAGTGGGCCGGGCTGTGGGCAACACACTGCTGCTGGCTGCGGCGGCGAGCCTGATCGGGTTTCCCCTGGGGCTGCTGTTTGGGTTCATGGCTGGTTATCTGAACAATACGGTCTGGGACCGGCTTGTGACGGCCGTCGCCATCGGGGGCGTTTCCACCCCGAACTACTGGCTGGGCATGGTGCTGGTGATCATCTTCTCGGTGACGCTCGGCTGGCTGCCGTCCATGGGGGCGGGGCCGGGCGGATCCTCCGATTGGTCGTGGGACTGGGCGCACATGAAACACCTGGTGCTGCCGGCGATAACGCTGGCGGTGGTTCCGATGGGCATCGTCATGCGGACCACACGGGCCCTCGTGGCCGATATTCTCGATCAGGATTTCGTGCAGGCGCTGGTGGCCAAGGGCATGACCCGAAGAGGGGTGCTGGCACATGTCGCTCGCAATGCTGCACCGACCGCGTTGTCTGTCATAGGGTTGCAACTGGGCTATCTGCTGGGTGGTTCGATCCTGATAGAGACGGTCTTCAATTGGCCCGGGTCAGGTTACCTGCTGTCCGTGGCTATCCTGCAAAGGGACCTGCCGATGCTGCAGGGAACGATACTCGTGCTGGCCATGTTCTTCGTCGCGCTGAACCTTCTGGTAGACTTGGCGCAATCCTTCATCGACCCAAGGATCAAGCGCGCATGACCGACGTTGCCGACGACACGACCATCGCTGTGGAAGCGCCGTTGCAGCCGTCGCGCGGATATTGGGCCGGCGTGTGGCGCCGCCTTCGGCGCGATCCTGTCTCCCTGGTTTGTGCAGGGCTGCTGAGCCTGCTCGTTCTGGGTGCGATTTTCGCGCCATGGCTGGGGATGGCAGACCCTTATACGGGGTCAATGATGACACGCTTGAAACCCATCGGGACCGAGGGCCACCCGCTGGGCACAGACGAACTGGGTCGCGATATGCTGGCCCGATTGATCTACGGCGGCAGGTTGACCCTTTTTATAGGCATTACGCCGGTGGTTCTGGCCTTTCTTATTGGCACGTCGCTGGGATTGATCGCGGGCTATGTCGGCGGCTGGATCAACACCATCATCATGCGAACGGTGGATGTGTTCTTTGCCTTCCCGTCGATCCTGCTGGCGATTGCCATATCCGGAGCGCTGGGCGCAGGCATTACCAACTCGCTGGTGTCTCTGACCATCGTGTTCATTCCACCGATCACACGGGTGGCGGAAAGCGTCACCGCCTCTGTCCGGGCGCTGGATTATGTCGATGCCGCGCGCGCGACGGGGGCCGGGGACTTTACCATCGTTCGAGTGCACGTTCTGGGAAACGTGATGGGGCCGATCTTCGTCTATGCCACGTCGTTGACATCCGTCTGCATGATTATCGCGGCAGGGCTGTCGTTCCTTGGGTTGGGGGTGAAGCCGCCGGAGCCTGAATGGGGGCTGATGCTCAATACTTTGCGCACCGCCATCTACATCAATCCCTGGGTCGCCGCGCTTCCGGGCGTGATGATCTTCATAACTTCGCTTTGCCTGAACCTGCTGAGCGACGGCCTGAGGAGTGCCATGAATGTCCGTCAGTGAGAAACAGACTCTGGGTTTGAAGGACAAGGGTGGGCCGCGCCAACCGCTGGTGACGGCTGACAATCTGACCTGCCACTTCCCGGTACGTGCCGGGGCCTTCGCCCCGAAAAAGGTTGTGAGAGCCGTCGATGGCGTCAGCTTTACCGTGGCCAAGGGCGAAACGCTTGGTGTTGTCGGTGAATCGGGTTGCGGCAAGTCCACGACTGCGCGGCTGCTGATTGGATTGGCGCCGGTGACATCGGGCCGTATGCTGTTCGACGGTCAGCAACTGGGCGAAGAGCTTTCGATGCGGGAGCTACGCCGTGGTGTGCAGATGGTGTTTCAGGACAGCTATGCCTCTTTGAACCCGCGGCTGACCATCGAGGAGTCGATTGCTTTCGGCCCGAAGGTCAACGGTGTCGATCCGGGGGAGGCCAGGCGGATTGCGCTGGACCTGCTGGAACGGATCGGGCTGGACCCTGGGCGGTTTGCCGGCCGATACCCGCATGAGCTGTCAGGTGGGCAACGGCAGCGGGTGAACATCGGTCGGGCGCTGGCGATGCGGCCGCGGCTGGTGATCCTCGACGAGGCTGTCTCGGCGCTCGACAAGTCAGTGGAAGCACAGGTGCTGAACCTGCTTGCGGACCTGCGCCGCGATTTCGATCTGACCTACATGTTTATCAGTCACGATCTCAACGTCGTGCGCTTCATCTCCGACAGGCTAATGGTGATGTATCTAGGCGAAGTGGTGGAGATCGGCCCGGCGGAGGCGCTCTACGAGCGGCAGGCGCATCCCTATACGGCCGCACTTTTTTCGGCGATGCCGTCGATGGACCCGGAGGCGCGGACGGAGGTGCCACCACTTGCAGGTGACCCGCCCAACCCCATCGATCCGCCCACTGGCTGCCGGTTCCATACCCGTTGCCCGTTCGCGGAAAGCGTCTGTGCACAGGCAAAGCCGCGGGCAATGACGATTTCTGAGGGCCACCAGGTGGCCTGCCACATGCATGATCCGGCCTCGGGCCATGGCAAGGTGGCGGCATGAGCAATCTGGTCGAAATGAAGAATCTGACAGTCCGGTTTTCCGGGGAACGCACGGTACATGCCGTGAACGACGTGAGCCTTGATCTGAAAAAAGGTGAGGTCGTCGCGTTGCTGGGCGAGAGCGGTTCCGGAAAATCGGTGACGATGAAGGCACTCATGCGACTGCTTCCGGGCAAACGAACGCGGATCGGTGGTACGCTGAATTTCGATGGGCGGGATATCCTGACACTAAAGGGCAGGGCTCTATCAGATTTCCGTGGGGGTGAGGCGGCGATGATTTTCCAGGATCCGGCGCTGGCGCTGGACCCGGTCTATACCATCGGCCAGCAGATCGCCGAGACGGTGATGCGGCATGAGGGGCTAAGCCAGAAACAGGCGATGGCGCGGGCGCTGGAGATGTTGGAAAAGGTCCGTATTCCGTCGCCGGAACGCCGGTTGAAAAATTATCCGCATGAGATGTCCGGAGGGATGCGACAGCGTGCGATGATCGCACTGGCGCTGGCCTGCAAGCCGAAATTGCTGCTGGCGGATGAGCCGACGACGGCACTGGACGCGACGGTGCAGATGCAGATCCTGCTCCTGTTGCGCGAGTTGCAGCAGGAGATGGGGATGGCGGTTATCTTCGTGACCCATGATATCGGGGTGGCGGTGGAAATCGCCGACCGGGTGGCGGTGATGTATGCGGGAACGATCGTTGAAACCGGTACGATAGCCGAGATCATGAAGGACCCGCGCCATCCCTACACTCGCGGCTTGCTCGCGGCCAACCTGCACGGGGCGGTGAAGGGCAGTCGGCTGGATGCCATTCCCGGAGCGCCGCCGACGCTCGAAGCGCCGCCGGATTTCTGCCCCTTCGCGCCACGGTGCCCGGAGGCGACAGCCCTTTGCAGCGCCGAGTTGCCGCCCACGATCGTGCCCTCTCCGGGAAGGCGGGTTGCCTGCGTGCTGGAGGCCGAGAACGTGATATGAGGGATCCCTACAATGCGCTGATGCCGTATCCGTCGGTGCCGGTGGCATCTGGCGACGGCCCACTCAACGGTTTGCGTTTCGTGGTCAAGGATCTGTTCGATGTGGCTGGTTACCGTACTGGATGCGGCAACGCTGTTCGACTGGCGGAAAGCAGGGTCGCTGAGCAACACGCCCCGGCGGTTGCACGGCTTTTGCAGGCCGGAGCTGTCTTCGCGGGCAAGGCCCAGACAGATGAACTTGCGTGGTCATTGACTGGCAAGAACCCATACTTTGGTGACATCATCAACCCGACTGCGCCGGACAGGATTTCGGGAGGCTCTTCATCAGGTTGTGCGGCGGCAGTCGCCGGCGGGCTGGCGGAATTCGCTTTGGGTACCGATACGGGGGGATCCGTGCGGGCGCCGGCAAGTTTCTGCGGTGTGTGGGGATTGCGCCCGACCTGGGGGCGGGTACCCCTTGCCGGCTGCATGCCCCTGGTGCCGAGTTTCGATACCGGCGGGCTGTTCGCGCGGGATGGGGTAACTCTGCTGGCTGTCGCGGCGGCCCTGCTTGGGCCTGATAACGCCAATCTGGAGGGTGAAGAACCACTTTTGGCGGAAGATCTGGTAGCGCGGCTGCCCGATGAGGTTAAGAGGGCGCTGGAGACCACGTTCGCCCGGTTATCCGGTGGCGGCGTTGATCTGTATGTCGAGGATGCCGAGACGATGCACACCTGTTTCGACACCCTGCAGTCGCGTGAGGTCGTTGAGACGCAGGGGCCATGGATCGAGGAGGTGCGACCGCCGCTCGGACCGATGATCAGGGCACGTTATACGACGTCCTTGGCCGTGACACCGGCGATGGAGGCGGAGGCGCGGAATGATCGGGAACGGATCACGGGCCAGCTGGTTGACCGGCTGGCAGGAAGGGCAGTGCTGGCACCGGTGGTGCACGACGTGCCATTACGAGCAGATGCCGGGGTGGAGCAGCAGATGGCCTTCTCGGACGCAGCGCGGCGTCTGCTTTGCGTCGCCGGTATTGCCGGTCTGCCGCAAGTGGTGTTCCCGGCGGTGAGAATTGGCGGCGCGCCGATTGGGCTTTCACTGATCGGGCCGCCGGGCAGCGACCTTGCGCTTGTGGCGCTGGCCGCACGGCTGGTTGAACCGGAAATGGCGGAGACTTGATATGGACGACGGAACGATCGAAGCAAAACTGGCGGCCTTGGGGTTGGAATTGCCGCCGGAATGCCCCCCACGGGCAAGCTTCGTCAAATACCGTTTGTGGAACGGGTTGCTCGTGCTATCCGGCCAGATATGCGAGTGGTGCGGTGAGCCGAGGTGGCTGGGACCGGTAACGGAAGAAACTTCCGTGGAAGAGATGCAGAAGGCCGCGCAGATGTGTGCATTGAACCTGTTGTTTTGTGCTAGGGAGGCACTGGGGTCGCTCGACCGGGTAGATCAGGTGTTGCGTTTAGGTGGCTTCGTCAACGCGGAACCTGGTTATGGCCGCGGGCCGGCAATCATCGATGGAGCTTCCAATTTGTTCATAGATATCTTTGGTGAACGTGGCCGACATGCGCGAACGGCAGTCTGTGTGTCCAGTCTGCCCGTGAACGCAGCAGTAGAAGTTGATGCATTGATAGCTGTGTCATGACGCTGATCGCCAATGCCGCGGCCCGGAGAGATGCCGAATGGACAGCTGCGCAGGACGAGATCCTGTCCGACGCAGGGTTGCAGGCGGCAGGTTCGGCAATCCGGAACTGGCCAAATTATCAAGTCACGCCCCTGGTCGAACTGCCGACGTTGGCGCAGCGGATGGGTGTAGCCGCGTTGCATTTGAAGGATGAGGGCGCACGCTTTGGACTGCGCAGTTTCAAGGCGTTGGGAGGCGCATATGCGGTAGCCTGCGTGCTGCGCCGGGAGTTGGAGCGGCAATCGGGTTTTCCCGTTCCTCTTGCAGAGATTACCGGCGGCAGTATGGCAGACGATGTTGCGGCCATCACTGTGGCCTGTGCGACCGACGGCAACCATGGGCGCTCCGTTGCCTGGGGCGCACAACAGTTCGGGTGTCGGGCGGTCATCTTCATTCATGAAACGGTATCGGAAGGACGGGCCGCGGAAATAGCCCGGTTCGGGGCAGAGGTCCGACGCACGAAGGGCGACTACGACGACAGCGTTCGCATCGCGAGCGAGACGGCTGCCGCCGAAGGTTGGTTCGTGGTCTCCGATACTTCATGGCCGGGATATGAGGATGTGCCGCGCGACGTGATGCAGGGGTATGAGCTGATGGCCAGCGAGGCGTTTGCCGCACTGACGCAGCCACCGACCCATATTTTCGTGCAAACGGGCGTTGGAGGTATGGCGGCTGCCGTAGCCGGATTGGCCAAACGCCGTTGGGGAAAAGCGCGGCCCGTTGTCGTGCTGGCGGACCCGGAAGGCGCTGCTTGCTGGGCCGAGAGTTTCGCGATGGGCATGCCGCAATCGGCAAAAGGCGCGGTCCGTACGATCCAGGCCGGGCTGGCATGTGGCGAGATTTCCGTGCTGGCCTGGGAAGTGCTCAAGGATCATTCCGACTGGGTGATGACGGTGCAAGACGGCGCGGCGGAGCGGATGATGCGAGCGCTGGCGCGCCCTGAAGGCGGCGATCCCGCTATTGTAGCCGGCGAGTCGGCCGTTGCGGGACTGTGTGCCTGCCTGCAGGCGACGCCGGCAGAGCGCGCAGCCATCGGGTTGGATAGCCAGTCGCGTGTGCTGGCCTTCGTTACCGAGGGAGATACCGATCCGGCGCTCTATCAGAAAATTGTCGGGGTCGATGCCGCCACCGTCCTCAGGGGAGGCGTACGTGCGCCGTAAGTTGGTCGCCGCTGTGGCGCAGATGGGACCGGTTGCACGAGACGAAACCCGTGCATCGGCGGTTGCCCGAATGTGCGAGATGATGCGGGACGCATCGGGACGGGGTGCGCGCGTCGTGGTGTTCCCGGAACTGGCGCTGACCACGTTCTTTCCGCGGTGGTTTCTGGAAGGCGAGGCGCTGTCGGCATGGTTTGAGACGGAGATGCCGGGGCCGGCGGTGCGACCGCTGTTCGAGCTTTCACAGGAACTGGGGATGGGGTTCCACCTCGGCTATGCGGAGCGGACGGATGCCGGCCGACATTTCAATACGGCGATTCTGGTCGATGGTGGTCGGTTGCTGGGCAAATACCGCAAGGTGCACCTGCCGGGTCATCGTGACGAAGAAAGCTGGCGCCCCTTTCAACATCTGGAAAAGCGTTATTTCGAAACTGGAGACCTGGGCTTTCCTGTCTTCGACGCGCTCGGCGGCAAGGCGGGGATGTGCATCTGCAATGATCGCCGCTGGCCGGAAACATGGCGAATGCTGGGGTTGCAGGGCGCGGAATTCGTGATGCTGGGTTATAACACGCCGGCGCATTATCCTCCGGCGCCGGAGCATGACCATCTCCAGTATTTCCACAACGAGCTGTCGATTCAGGCCGGGTGCTACCAGAACGGGGTCTGGGCATTGGCAGCGGCGAAAGCCGGGTGCGAGGAAGGTTGCGACCTGATCGGAGGCAGTCTGATCGTTGCACCGACCGGCGAGATTATGGCGAAAGCGGGTGGCGTTGAGGACGAGGTCATCACTGCGGAGATCGACCTAGACCGTTGTGCCGAAATCCGGCGCAACATTTTCGATTTCGCTCTGCACCGGGAACCGCAGACATACGGCCTGTTAACGGCACTGAAACCGTGAAGAACGGTGCCGAAGAGATTGCGATGGCTCTCGTAAGGGCTCGCTCGAACGGGATTTTGGCCGATACGGCAGCCCTGCCGCCGGTGGTATCGACTACGATGGCCTACGACATTCAGGCGCGGGTGGTGGCCGCGGCCGGACCGATCGGAGGGTACAAGACCGGCAGAGCATCACCGGGAGAGCCTTTGATTGCCGCGCCGATTTTCGCCAAGGAGATCCGAGACAGCGATGCGATCATCCCGTTCGAGGGAAGTCGGCTGCGAGGCTTCGAACTGGAAGTGGGCTTTCGTGTCGATACGCCTTTGCCGCGAACCGGCGGTACGGATATCGCCGAGAAACTAGCTCTCACTGTGACGCCGGTGGCGGTGATCGAAATTGTCGAGAGCAGGCTGGTCGATCCGCTTGGATGTGGGGCGCTGTGGAAGCTGGCGGACAACCAGATCAATGGCGGGTTGGTCGTCGGCGCATCCGGCAAGGTTGGGACGGAGCTTTGGGCCGACCTCCGTTTGGATGACGCGACTCTTGTTTCAGGGGGCGTCACAAACCCTGCCGGGCGACCTTGGGAAGTGCTGCAGGAATTCCTGACTTTGGCCGAGAGCCTGAGCCTCGATCTGTCAGTGGGGCAGTTGGTTATCACTGGGTCACTGACCGGATTACGCTACGCTGAAGCGGGACAGAAACTGGTGGGTGAGATCGCAGGATTGGGCCGGGTTTGCTGTCACTTTGAGGCTGAATGAAGGGTGTTGCGGAACCGAATGTTTTGAAAGCTTAACAAAATCAACAGCTTGATCGGTATTCGAAATTTTCTTCCCTAAAGTAATATAGTATGATTTATTTTCGACAGACTCACTTGAACGGGTCGAAAAATTATATCCTGGGGAGGATAGCATTATGTTGAAGACACTTCTGACCGGGGCGGCAGCCCTGGCCATCAGCACGACCATCGCGGGTGCGCAGACCATCGGTTTCAGCCAGATCGGTTCCGAATCCGGCTGGCGTGCGGCGGAAACCACGCTGACAAAACAGCAGGCAGAAGAACGCGGGATCGACCTGAAGTTTTCCGATGCGCAGCAGAAGCAGGAAAACCAGATTGCCGCAGTCCGATCGTTCGTTGCACAGGGCGTCGATGCGATCCTGCTTGCCCCTGTTGTTGCGACAGGTTGGGACGCAGTTCTGGAGGAGGCAAAGGAGGCCGAAATCCCTGTTGTTCTGTTGGACAGGCAGGTGGATTCCTCGGATGACCTGTACCTCACGGCTGTTGGCTCCGACCTTGTGCATGAAGGCAGCGTCGCCGGACAATGGCTTGTGGATACAGTTGCGGGCGAAGAGTGCCGCGTGGTTGAATTGCAGGGCACGACCGGTTCTTCGCCGGCGATCGACCGCAAAACCGGGTTTGAACAGGCGATTGCCGACCATGGCAATATTGAGATCGTGCGCAGCCAGACCGGTGATTTCACTCGGTCGCGTGGCAAGGAAGTGATGGAGAGCTTTTTACAGGCCGAAAATGGTGGCGCAGACATCTGTGCGCTCTATGCACATAATGATGACATGGCCGTCGGTGCAATTCAGGCAATCAAGGAAGCCGGTTTGAAGCCCGGCGAGGATATCCTTGTCGTTTCCATCGACGCGGTGCCGGACATCTTCCTGGCGATGGCAGCTGGTGAAGCCAATGCAACTGTGGAACTGACGCCGAACATGGCAGGCCCGGCATTCGACGCCCTGAAGGCGTACATGACGGATGGCACAATGCCCGAGAAGTTCATCCAGACCGAATCCAAGCTCTACACGCAGGCGGACGACCCGCAGGGCGAGTATGATCGCCGCAAGGGTCTCGGCTACTGATCCTAAACGTGTGATATGAGGTCCGGGCCAGCAGCAACGCTGGCCCGGACCCGTTATGCGACGGCAGATTGGATGAGCGGGTAAGGGGTTCGGAATTGGCTGACGAGAGATCGCTGCTGCAGGTACGGGCGCTGCGAAAGACGTTTCCGGGGACGGTGGCGCTGGACGATGTCGATTTTGACCTTCGGGCCGGGGAAGTGCACGCCTTGCTGGGCGAGAACGGCGCCGGAAAATCGACACTAATCAAATGTCTGACAGGGGCATACCGCAGAGATGCGGGAACCATCGCCATGGAAGGCCGTGAGGTTTCGCCGGAGAGCACGCAGGATGCGCAGGATCTGGGCATCGGCACGGTCTATCAGGAAGTGAACCTGTTGCCGAACATGAGCGTGGCAGAGAACCTGACACTAGGCCGCCAACCGGGACGTTTCGGCATCGTCAATCGACGGGCACAGTTGCGGGATGCAGAAGCGATGCTGGACGGCTATGGGCTTGATATCGATGTTCGTAGAGATCTGTCCAGCTATTCGATAGCCATACAGCAGATCATTGCCATAGCCCGCGCTGTAGACCTTTCGGGGAAGGTGCTGATCCTGGATGAGCCGACGGCGAGCCTCGACGCGCGCGAGGTGGCCATGCTGTTTGACGTGGTGCGTGGGCTGAAGGAACGAGGATTGGGGATCGTGTTCATTTCTCACTTTCTCGACCAGGTTTTTTCCATTTCCGATCGAATGACTGTGCTGCGAAATGGCCAGTTGATTGCGACCGAGAATGCCGAGGGGCTGGACCGGGTACGGCTGGTGAACCTGATGCTCGGCCATGACCTGGAAGAAGTGGAACGCCGCCGACCGGAACGTAAGGAAGCGGGTGCGGGAGGCAAGGCGATCACATTCAATGGCTTTGGCCGGCGCGGCCATGTCGAGCCGTTCGACCTGCGGATCGAGGCCGGAGAAACTCTTGGCATGGCGGGATTGCTGGGTTCCGGCCGGACGGAGACAGCGGAGGTAATGTTCGGCAGCGCAGTAGCCGATAGTGGTGAATGCGTCGATGGAAACGGCCCGGTGCGATTGAATTCGCCGAGAGCGGCGATTGCCGCGGGGTTCGGGTTCGCGCCGGAGGACCGGAAGACGGACGGAATCGTTGGCGATCTGAGTGTGCGGGAAAACATTGTGCTGGCGCTGCAGGCGCGGCGCGGTTGGGCGCGGCCCTTGCCGCGTGCGGAACAACAGCGATTGGCCGACGAATACATTCGCAAGCTCGATATCAGGACACCAAACAGCGAGAAGCCGTTGGGCCAGCTTTCCGGTGGCAACCAGCAGAAGGCAATTCTTGCGCGCTGGCTGGCGATGAACCCGCGGTTTCTGATCCTTGACGAGCCGACGAGGGGAATTGATGTCGGCGCACATGCCGAGATACTGCGTTTGATCGAGGATGTGGTGGAGCAGGGGATGTCCATCCTGCTGATTTCGTCCGAACTCGAAGAGCTGGTCGCCGTTTCCGACAGGGTGATCGTCGTACGGGACCGGTCCCACGTGGCCGAACTCACGGGTGGCGACATTCGCGCCGAGCGGATTGTCGATGCGATTGCGGGGGAGACAGTACAATGATGTTGCTGCGGCGCGTTGCGCCCCAACTTCTGACCCTCTGCGCCGTCCTGGCGCTGACGGTGATGGTCTTTCCCGGCTTTCTGCAGATCGAATTGGTTGACGGCCGCTTGGTGGGCAGCCTGATCGACATCCTGAAACGTGGCGCACCGGTCGCATTGTTGGCGATTGGCATGACACTGGTCATCGCGACCAAGGGCATAGACCTGTCTGTCGGTGCGATCATGGCGATTTGCGCAGCCGTCGCTGCTGCCTCCGTCGCCAATGGTTTGGGACTTTTCGCGGCACTGGCACTTGCGATGCTGGCCGGGCTTGCGTGCGGGCTGTGGAACGGACTGCTCGTCGCACTGCTGGGCATCCAGCCGATCGTGGCTACGCTGATCCTGATGGTGGCCGGTCGTGGGGTGGCGCAGCTTATTACCGAGGGACGAATACTGACTTTTTCCCACGAGGGGCTGGCGTTCATCGGTTCCGGCGACCTGCTCGGTCTTCCCGTGCCGTTTCTGATCTGGGCGTTGGCCGGTGTAGTTGCCGGGCTGATTGTCCGACGGACGGCGCTGGGAATGCTGATCGAGGCTATCGGGGTCAATATGCGGGCCAGCCAGTTAGCTGGTATCAATGCGCGTGTGCTTTTGATCGCCGTCTACATGGCATCAGGCCTGTGCGCCGCCATCGCCGGCGTGATTGTCGCCGCCGACATTCGTGGCGCGGATGCAAACAATGCGGGGCTGTGGCTGGAACTCGACGCGATTCTAGCAGTGGTGATCGGTGGAAACTCGCTGCTCGGCGGCCGGTTTGCGATCCTCGCCTCACTGATCGGTGCGATGGTTATCCAGGCGATCAACACGGGTATCCTGCTCGCCGGATTTCCGCCAGAGTTCAACCTGGTGATCAAGGCGGGGCTGATCCTGACGATCCTGGTCCTGCAGTCGCCGAGCTTCGGTGAGGTGATGGCAAAAGCGCGGTTGCGGCGCGAGGCGGCACTTGCAAGATCGACTTCGCGGCGGGAGGTGGCGAAATGAACGCGCGGGCCCTGCCACTCTATGCCACCATAGGCATCTTTCTCGTGGCCTATGCGATCTGCTACAGCCAGTTTCCCGCGATGCTGTCGACACGCGTGATCGGTAACCTATTGACGGATAATGCGTATCTCGGCATCGCCGCGGTGGGTATGACGATTGTCATCATCTCTGGCGGCATCGACCTGTCGGTGGGCTCCGTCATCGCTTTCGCTGGCGTATTTATTGCGGTGATGCTGCGCGACACGAGCCTGCATCCTGTGGCGGTATTTGCGTTGCTTCTTCTGATCACCACGGTCTTCGGAGCGTTCATGGGAGGAATGATCCACCTTCTGGAGATGCCACCTTTCATCGTGACGCTTGCGGGTATGTTTCTCGCGCGGGGCGCGGCCTACCTGCTGACGATCGATTCAGTTCCCATTGACCATCCGGTATTCGAGAGCCTGCAACGGGCATATTACCTGATGCCTGGAAAGGGGCGACTGACGCTGATCGGCGTCATAATGCTGGCCTCGGTGGTTGTGGGGATGATCGTGGCGCATCGCACGCGGTTCGGTGCGAATGTTTTCGCACTGGGCGGCGGCGTGGCGACGGCGCGGTTGATGGGCGTCGCGGTGGGGCGGACCACGGTGCTGATCTACGCATTCTCCGGTTTTATGGCCGGATTGGCAGGTATCGTCTTCGCAATCTATACCTCGGCGGGCTATCCTCTGGCCACGGTGGGTGTCGAACTCAACGCCATCGCGGCGGTAGTGATCGGCGGAACGTTGTTGACAGGGGGTAGTGGATACGTGCTTGGCACGCTGATCGGAGTGCTGACAATGGGCCTGATTCAGACCTATATCGTGTTTGACGGTTCCTTATCCAGTTGGTGGACGAAGATCGTGATAGGTGCGCTGTTGTTCCTTTTCATCGTTTTGCAGAAAGGGCTTCTGCGGCTTGGTCAAGGGCGGCACGGTGTTCGCCCTGTTTCGGCATGACTGGCCTCTTACGGGAAGGGCTTGAGGCCAATCTGTTGCGCAACTCTCATGCGCAAGTGGTCGATACGCTTGGGCGGGAAATCGTTGCAGGGACCATTGCCGAGGGCGATATACTGCCACGCGACGAAGATCTCGCCGCTCGGTTTGGTGTGTCGCGAACCGTGTTGCGCGAGGCGATGAAAACTCTCGGGGCCAAGGGCATGGTTGTGGCGCGGGCGAGGATCGGCACAAAAGTCACCTCTCGCAGCCGGTGGAACCATTTTGACAGCGATGTGCTGGGCTGGTTTCTGGACAGTGGTGTCAACCGCCAGTTCCTGCATGATCTGTTTCAGATCCGCCAGACAATCGAGCCATTTGCGGCTTCGCTGGCGGCGGAAAAGGCGGGGAGAGAGGCAGTTGCTGCAATGCGCGATCATGTACGGGAGATGGCGGAAGCAGTGGATGACAAGGCCTTCGCTCTCGCCGATCTGGCGTTCCATCGCAAGATACTAGAGGAGTCCGGCAACCCGTTTCTGTTTTCCGTCGGAGGTCTGATCGAGGCGGCACTGTTGACGACCTTTCGCCTGAGTTCGCCCGCAGAGAAGGACGAGACGCAGGCGACGGTGGCCGCCGCCCACGGGCTGGTGGTTGATGCAATCGAGGCGGGAGATACCGAAGCGGCCTCAGTGGCCATCCGGGAGGTCATCGGCTTCGGCATGGACAGGCTTCTCGACCAACTCGACTGAGGGTGCCTCAAACGCCGATTGCCAGCCGGATTACGTAGGCGACGATACCAAGGGTGAGAACGCTTGCGAGCCAGATGCCGATGAACCAGGCCCATTTTCTGAGCAGGTCCTGGCGCATCAGTGATAACCTTCGGACGGGTCGATCTTGCCGCGGAAAACCCAATAGGCATATGCGGTATAGGCGAGGATCAGTGGGACAAGCACCAGAGCGCCGACCAGTGCGAAGGCAAGGCTGGAATCAGGTGCCGCTGCCTGCCAGATCGTTAGCGAAGGCGGTACCATCATCGGGTAGAAGCTGATGCCGATGCCGATGAAGGAGACTACGAAAAAGCCGAGCGCCGAGAGGAACGGCTGCGTGTCTCTACCTCTCGCCAGGGCCGTGAAGAACGACCATGCAAGGCCAAGCATCAGGATCGGCACACACAGCGACCAGGCGCTGCCCGGCAAACTGAACCAACGACTGAAATAGACTGGCTCCAAAAATGGAGTGGCGACGCTGACCACGCCGATGAGTACGAGTGTTGCGATGCCGAGAACCCTCGAATGCCCCTGCATCCGGTCGTGGATTTCGCCTTCCGTCTTCATAACCAGCCAGGTCGCACCAAGCAGGGCGTAACCGACCACCACCGCGAAGCCGGTCAGGATTGAAAATGGCGTGAGCCAGTCGAACCAGCCACCGGCATAGGCGCGATTTTCGACTTCGATACCCTGCACCAGGGCGCCGAGAGCAATGCCCTGGCAAAGGGCAGCGACAAGCGAGCCGCCGATAAATGCTTTGTCCCACACATGTTTCCAGCGGTGTGTGCGCCAGCGGTACTCGAAGGACACGCCGCGAAACACCAGTGCCAGCAGCATGAGCGTGATGGGCATGTAGAGTGCCGGCATGACAACGGCATAAGCAAGCGGGAAGACGGCGAACAGCCCGCCACCGCCAAGTACCAGCCAGGTCTCGTTACCGTCCCAGACGGGGGCAACAGTGTTCATCATCAGATCTCTTTCGCCTTCGTTTCGGGCGAAAGGGAAGACAATGCCGATTCCAAGGTCGAAACCGTCGAGAATTACGTATACAAGCACTGCGAAAGCAATGAGTCCGGCCCAGATGAATGCGAGATCGAATACCATTGCCGTCACCTCATCCCTTGCCTGAGCCATGTTCGGCCTGAAAGCCGGGCGTAATGCCAGCCGCACGCACAGGGCCTTCGTCGAGTTCCCGGTCCTTTGTAACAGTCGGTTGGTTCATCAGGCGAAGGATGTAAAACGTGCCCGCCCCAAAGATGAAAAAATATACGACGATAAAGGCTATCAGCGAAGCGGCAACCGCCGGAGCATCGACAGGTGCCAGAGATTCCGATGTTCTGAGCAGGCCGTAGACGGTAAACGGCTGGCGTCCGACCTCGGTTGTGATCCAGCCCGCCAGCACGGCGACAAATCCCGTGGGCCCCATGACAAGAACGATACGATGTAGCCACGTATCGTCGAACAAATGGCCGCGCCAGCGCTGAAGCCCGCTCCACAAGCCTACGGCGAGCATGGCGAACCCGAGGCCGACCATTACGCGGAAACTCCAGAACACTATGGCGACGGGCGGCTGATCTTCGAGAGGAATGGTGTCGAGACCGTCCAGCGGCGCTTCCCAGTGATGCTTGAGAATAAGCGAGCTGAGCTTCGGTATCTCGATGGCGTAGTCAACGGTGCGGGTTTCGGAGTTGGGTATGCCGAAAAGGATAAGTGGTGCGCCATCGGGATGGCTGTCGTAATGCCCCTCCATGGCCATAACCTTGGCCGGCTGATGCTCAAGCGTGTTCAGGCCATGGGCATCGCCCGCGAAAATCTGGATCGGTGTAACGATAAGAGCCATCCACATTGCCAATGAAAACATGCGCCGCGCCCGTTTGTCGCCGCGATCGCGTAGCATGTGAAGGGCACCTACAGCGCCGACGACAAAGGCGGTCGTCAGGTAGGCGGCGAGAACCATGTGAACGAGACGGTAGGGGAATGACGGATTGAAGATGATCTGCCACCAATCCTCCGGCACGAACTGGCCGTCCGCGTTGATCGAGTAGCCCGCAGGAGTTTGCATCCAGCTGTTCACGCTGAGGATCCATGTCGCCGACATGAGTGTGCCGAATGCGACCATGGCAGTGGCAAACATATGCAACCGCTCGCCAACACGCTCGCGCCCGAAAAGCATGATGCCCAGAAAGCCGGCCTCCAGGAAGAAGGCCGACAACACTTCATAGGCCATCAACGGCCCGATCACCGGGCCGGCCTTGTCGGAGAACACGGACCAGTTGGTGCCGAATTGGTAGGACATGACGATGCCCGACACGACGCCCATGCCGAATGCGACGGCGAAGATCTTTTTCCAGTACTTGAAGAGATGCAGATAGGTTTCGTCGCGGGTCCGCATCCAGAGTGCGTTGAGCACGGCCAGGTAGCTCGCCAGCCCGATCGAAAAGGCAGGGAAAATGATGTGAAATGAAACCGTGAACGCGAACTGTATCCGCGCGAGGGTTTCGGCACCGTAGCTTTCGATCATGGTCGGCCTCTTGGCCTGAGATTCCAGGCATCAGCTTGAGAGCACGACTCTCTTCTACTTCCCATGGTTGTCGAGTCTAGACTTGCAGGGATGCCTTTCAACCGGAGCCGTGCCGGTATTTCTTCTCGCCTTCGCCATTGGACCTAGAAGGTTTTGGCGGGTCTGTCTGACAACTTATTGATAATACTTTCATTTTCTGAAGCTTTCGGGCGAAACAATCGCCGATTAGACGTCATTTCCCGTGCACGGGGGAGTTCTGTGGCACGTGGCCGCAGTCAGGCGAGCACCTACTTAGGCTGCAGGCGGGAAGCGCCGTCGAGGCGGATTGTCTCGCCGTTAAGATACCGGTTTTCGACGCAAAATCGCACGGTGTCGGCAAATTCCGACGGATCACCGAGGCGACCGGGAAAGGGAATATTGGCGGCGAGGGCTTTTTGGGCATCCTCTGGGAGAGTATGGAGGAGCGGCGTTAAAAAAATGCCCGGCGCGACGACGTTCACTCGAATTCCGAGACGGGCAAATTCGCGGGCGGCGGGAAGTGTCATGGCGACAATTCCACCCTTCGACGCGGAATAGGCTACCTGTCCGATCTGGCCCTCGAAGGCTGCAACAGATGCGGTGTGAACGAAGGCACCGCGTTCGCCGTCCGCCATGGGATCAAGTTCCTGCATCGCGGCAGCGGCGAGTCGCATGACGTTGAAGGTTCCGACGAGGTTGACACGAATGACACGCTCGAAACTGTCCAGTGGCATCGGTCCATCGCGGCCGACAACACGAGCAGCCGTGCCGATACCCGCACAACTGACGACGATGCGGGGCGCGCCGTGAGCCGAGACGATGCCTTGCAGGGCGGTTGTCATATCGCCCTCCGATGCGACGTCGGCTGCTACGGCGACGCCGCCGATTTCTTCCGCGACCATCTGTGCGCGGTCTGCATCCACGTCTATCACGCCGACTCTTGCGCCGGATGCTGCCAGCATCCGTGCCGTCGCCTCGCCTAATCCGGAAGCGCCGCCGGTGACCATTGCGGATGTACCGTCGAGTTGCATGTCAGGTCTCCCCGCTGTGAATGACCCTCGGGTCGTCTGAGAACGCAGTAGCGACTGCGTCCTGCCTGTTTCGCAACACCGCCCGCTGGTTGACCGATCCCTTGTCCGTGACTTCGCCTTTGTCGAGATCGAGTGGATCGACGAGGAACATGGCACGGGTGACCCTTTCGGAAGAACCGCCGGCAGCCGCGTTGTAAGATGCCAGCAGGTTGGCAATCCTTTCGCGAATGCCGGGATCGCCGGTGAGCTCAGCGTCCGACATATCCGTTCCACCCGGGACATCGCGTTCCAGTGCAGGACGGAAGGGTATCAGTAATGCGGCGAGTTCCGGGTGACCTTCGCCGGCGATCACCACATCACGGGCGAGCCCCTGAAGAGCATCTATGAGCTTGGCCCGTACAGCCCCGACACTGACCCATGTGCCGGTAGCAAGCTTGAAATTTTCGGCCGTGCGCCCGTCGAAGAAAAAGCCCCGTGACGGATCGGACTCGTCGGCGAAGCGCAGGGCATCGCCAAAATTGTAATAGCCTTCGTCGTCGAAGACCTCTTTGGTCAGGGGCGCGTTCTGCCAGTAGCCCGGTGTGACCGACGGCCCCTTGATGCGCGCTTCCCATTTGCCGTTGGCGGGGACAAGCTTCAGTGTAAGTCCCTTGGCGGGAATGCCGACATTGCCCGGCCGGTCATTGGGTTCGGTGCTGAACAGGGCGAAAGGTGCCGTCTCTGTGGAGCCGAGGCCGGTCGACAGCAGGATGCGGGACCCCGTATGCCTTATCGCCAGCCGGTCCAGTTCCGCCCATGTGTGTTCCGCCATGGCCGCGCCTGCATACATCATCAGCTTCAGGTCCGCGAAAAAGCTATTGGCGAGCGCCGCATCCTCGCGCATCGCCTCGACCAACATCTCATAGCCAATGGGAACATTGAAATACCAGGTGGGTGAAACGTCTCGCAGATTACGGATGGTTTCTCCGATCAACTGTGGTGTCGGCTTGCCGCCATCAAGATAGAAGGTTCCGCCGTTGTAGATCGTCATGTTGAAGACCTTGTTGCCGGCGGCGACGTGGTTCCACGGGGCCCAGTCCAGCAGCACGGGAGGTTCGTCGTCGAAGTAGTGATAGCAGTCGCGGACCATTTCCATGTTGGCGCACAACATGCGTTGTGTCTGAATGACGGCCTTCGGTGATCCGGTCGTACCAGAAGTGAACATGAACTTGGCGATAGTGTCCGGCCCCGTCATCTGGTTGGCGTCATCGACGGCCGGCGTGACAGGTGTGTTCAGAACGTCCTCCCACGGGACAGGACCGCCGGTGACGCAAAGGTGATGCTTTTCCGGAAAAACTGCATCCATTGCCGGGGCGAAGGCAGAAAGATCCTCTGCAAAAACCGCACCGGGTGTAATCTGGTCAGCGATCTGACGCAGCTTGGCGAAACCTGAAGACGCAGAGCCGGAATAGGCGGGAGCCAGAGCGGCTGAGGGTATGCCGACATATTGGGCGCCAAGTGCGGCCAGAGCATGAGCGACTGAATTGCCCGAGAGGATGATCAGCGGTCTTTCGACGCCGAGGCCGAGGTCGAGCAGGTACTGGCCTATGGACCTGATGTGGGAGAGCATCTCCTGATAGGTCACTCCGTGCCAGTCTCCGCCATTCTTTCGCTCGGCCATCCAGACGCGGTCAGGCGCTGATCCGGCCCAAGTGTGGATGCGGTCCGAGAGCCTGGCCGGATAGGCGGGCAGGGGGGCTGTCTGCCAAACGAGCACGGAACCGTCCTCGCGCTTCTCCCACTCGACCTCTGCCTCCCAAAGCCGCACAGGTCTCAATGGCGTTTGATTCATCGCTCTCAATCCTCCCGTAAAATTTGTTTACATGGAAACTGTTTCCCGAGATAGTATTTTGTGAGGGAAGAATGAGAGAGTCGCTGTGAACGCTGGCATGAACTATCTGAAGGTCGAAAGACGAGGCGATGTGGCCGTCGTGGGCCTGAATCGACCTGATAAGCGGAATGCGATTTCCGATGCCTTCGTCGAGGAGTTGGCTCTGGCCGTCAACGAAGCCGAACAGACGGCAAAGGCTGGCGTGATTCATGGCATTGGTCCGCATTTTTGTGCGGGGCTTGACCTTGCCGAGCACGTGAAGAAGACGCCTTTCGAAGGGGTGCACGGCTCCCGCCGTTGGCACGAGGTCTTTGCGAAGATCGAGAGGGGCAAAATGCCGTGGGTGTCGGCGCTCCACGGTGCGGTTGTTGGTGGCGGGCTCGAATTGGCGGCATCAACTCATGTTCGGGTGGCCGACGAGACGGCTTTCTTTGCCCTGCCGGAGGGGCAGCGCGGCATTTTTGTCGGCGGTGGCGGATCTGTTCGGGCCGCGCGCCTGATGGGGGTGGCACGAATGACGGACATGATGCTGACCGGTCGATCCGTCGATGCACGGACGGCAGAGCAGTGGAACCTTGTCCAGTATGTCGTGAAAGAAGGGTGCGCCCTCGACAAGGCGGTGGAGCTTGCAGCTGCAGCGGCGGGCAATGCCGAGATATCCAACTACGCAATCATCAACGCACTTCCGCGGATCCAGGACATGGGTAGTGATGAGGGATTGTTCTTCGAAAGTTTCATCGCCTCTTTTACGGCCACAAGCCCGGAAGCGGAGGCAAGGCTGAACGCGTTTCTGGCCAAGAAGGCCGGAAAGGTCAAGCGACCGGGAGAGTCCGGATGAATGGCCCCGTAGGTGAGCAGATTGGTGACGCGGCCATCGAATTGGGGGAAGTCGGTTCCTCGCTCGGCTTCCTGCTACGCATGGCGCAGGTGAAGGTGTTCGATCAGTTCTACGACAAGCTGGCGGGGCATGGGTTGAAGCCCGGCGAGTTTACCCTGCTTTGGGTGATCGGCATGAACCCAGGTGTGAGACAGGGCGAAATCGCGCGCCGATTGCAGATAAAGCCAGCCCACATGACAAAGCTGGTTCAGCGCAATGTCGATGCCGGTCTGTTGGACCGGCATGTACCGGAAGACGACCGCCGCGCGGTGAATCTGGTGCTTACCAACGCCGGGGAGGAGTTCGTGGCGGAGAAGAAGCCAGAGTTCCTGAACTTCATCGAACTGGAAAAGATCACGCTGACGGGGCGTGAGTTCGAACAGTTGATAAGCCTACTGCGCAAGTTCAACGGTATGGAGTGCAGGGCGTGATCGACTTCAACAAGGTCCGGGCGATAGACATTCACACTCACGCGGAAGAACCGTGCTGTGGAACACGCGATGATGGTTATGACGACTTTCAGGCCGGCATGGCAGCCTATTTCAAGAACCCGGCCGGCGCATCCGGCATGTTGCCTTCAGTTCAGGAGACTGCGGCCTACTACAGGGAGCGCAATATTGCGGCGGTGATCTTTCCTGTCGATGCGGAGAGGGAAACTGGCTTCAGGCGCTATTCCAACGATGATGTGGCGCAGATATGTGCCGAGAACGACGACATTCTTATCCCGTTCGCATCCGTTGATCCGTGGAAGGGAAAAATGGCGGTTCGGGAGGCAAGGCGTCTCGTTGCGGAATACGGTATCAAGGGCTTCAAGTTCCACCCGACGATGCAGGGCTTCTTTCCCAACGACCGAATGGCATACCCGTTGTACGAGGCAATAGAGGAAGCCGGCGCCATCGCTCTGTTTCACACCGGCCAGACGGGCGTGGGCTCGGGAATGCCGGGCGGCATGGGGATGCGCCTGAAATTCTCTAACCCGATGCATGTAGACGATGTTGCCGTCGATTTTCCCGATCTCGGGATTATTCTCGCGCACCCCAGCTTTCCCTGGCAGGAAGAGGCGCTGTCCGTCGCGCAGCACAAGCCGAACGTGTACATAGATCTCAGCGGGTGGAGCCCGAAATACTTTCCTGACATCCTGATCCGGTATTCCAACACCTTGCTGAAGAAGAAGATGCTTTTCGGGTCGGACTGGCCGGCTATCACGCCTGATCGCTGGTTGGCAGATTTCGAGAATGCCGCTTTCCGGGATGAGGTTCGCCCACTTATCCTGAAGGAAAATGCACGCAGGCTACTGAACCTGTGAGGGCCCAAAGGGAGGATAGAGGAATGAGAAGTCTGAAAAGGACGCTTGCCGCAGCATTCGCTGTATCGACGGTCGCACTGGCCACGGCGGTCGACGCGCGTGATCTGCGCGTCGCACCGGCCGCACCACCCGCTCACCCGGCAAATGGTGTGATGTATACAAATTTTCTGAAATACCTGCCGGAGGAATCAGATGGCAGGCTGACGGGCACAATGCTCGGTCCGGAAGTGGTGAATCTGACGCAGATGAAGGATGCATTGCAGAGCCAGGTTGCAGAGATCGGCAACCTGCTGCCGCTCTATTTCCCTGCGGATTTGCCGATGATGTCCGTCACAGGTCAGGTGTCGCTGATCGGCAAGAACCCGCAGGCGATGGGTGCGGCCGTAACAGAGTACATCGTCAACTGTACGCCGTGCCAGGAAGAGATGCGCGCGCTCGGCTTCGTGTTTCTCGGTTCGGGGGCGTCGGATGTCTACGAATTCATTACCACGAAGCCAGTGCGCACCGCGGACGACCTGAAAGGCCTGCGGTTGCGTTCCGGCGGTGCGCCGTGGGGACGTCTGGCGGAGAAATTCGGTGCCGTACCGGTGCAGATGTCAGTCTTCGATCAGTTCGAAGCTATGAGCCAGGGTACGATCGACGGTACGATGGCGTCCGTCGGTGATCTGCTGGCATTCCGGTTGGTGGAAGTAGCCAAGAACATAACCTTCGCACCCATCGGGATGTATATCTCCACCTCGAATTTTACGACTTCCAAGGCAGCTTGGGACAGCCTCTCTGTCGAAGACCGGGCCGCGCTGACCCGTGCAGCAAACCGGGCGAACGCCGACTTCACGCACCGCTGGGGCACCGAAATACCGGAGATTGCGGAAAAGGCTGCGCAGGATGCCGGCATCGAGATGGTGGAGGCGGATGCATCGCTCGTGCAGGCAATCGAGGAGTTCGTCGAAGCTGACATCGAGACCGCCGGGACCTTCAGCCAGGAACAGTTTGGCATTGCAGATGCACCAGAGCAAATCTCGGCCTTTCTTGAACTGGTGGATAAATGGGAAGCGATCGCTGACGAACTTGACAGCGATCCGGCCGCGATGACCGAGCGTGTCTATCAGGAAGTCTGGTCGAAGGTAGACTACGCGACCTACGGCGGCTGATAGCGACATACGCCGACCGGCGCAGATGCCGGTCGGCGATTCTTCTGAAAGTTTGGCTAAGTGCGATGCGGATGATCTTGCGCATACAGGACCTACTATTTGCCGCGTTGGCGGTAATCGGCGCTGTCGCAATCCTGATGCTGATGGTGCATGTTGTCACCGACGTTGTAATGCGCAACGTCGCGAACCAACCTGTTCCGGCGACTTATGAGATCGTGACCAATTACTACATGGTCGCGCTGGCGTTCATTCCCCTGGCCTGGTTGGAGAGAAGTGGCGGCATGGTCAATGTCGAGGTGCTGGAGGCAGCACTCACTCCGCGGATGATATGGTATTCTGACAAGTTGGTGGCACTGATATCGACGGCAATCTACCTGGCGCTGGCTTGGGTGACATTCGCGGCTTCGTTGAAGACTTTTGCCGCGGGTACATTTGTGCTGGCACAGACAGTGCCGATACCGACATGGCCTGCGTATTTCCTGCCGCCACTAGGCTTTGCGCTGGCGTCGGTGACCACTGGTATCCGATTGTTTGCACCGTTTGGCCAGGAGACGGTGGAATGAGTGTTTTCACCGGTGTCATGGGAGTGGTGTTCCTCTTTGTCCTGCTGGCAGCCCGCGTGCCGGTGGCGCTGGCCCTGATCTGTGTGTCTTTCGGGGGCGTCGCATCCCTGCTGGGTGTGACCCCGGCGATTGGCATACTGTCGAACACGCCGGTTTCCTTCGTTGCGAACTGGACACTCTCCGCGGTGCCGATGTTTCTGCTCATGGGGTTTGTTGCGTTTCATTCTGGATTGACGGGGGGGCTGTTCGACGCGGCCAAGGCACTGCTCCGGCGTGTCCCCGGAGCGTTGGCGATTTCCTCGATATTTGCCTGCTCCGGCTTCGCTGCCGTTTGCGGCTCTTCGCTGGCCACTGCGGCCGCAATGGGCCGGATCGCGGTGCCGGAGATGGTTCGCGCCGGTTATGCGCCAAGTTTCGCGACCGGGGCGATTGCTGCCGGCGGCACTATCGGTGCGCTCATCCCCCCCTCGATTCTGATGATAGTTTACGGTGTGTTTGCCGAAACCTCGGTTACCAAGGTATTCATGGGCGGGATCACTATCGGGATTTTGACGGCGTTGCTGTACTCCGGCGTCGTGCTTCTGACATGTTGGCTGCGCCCCGATATCGCGCCCCCCCGCCCGCTGGAAGCGGACCCTGTGAGCACCCGCAAGGCGATTGCCAATGTTTGGCCAATCCTTCTGTTGATGGTGCTGGTTTTCGGCGGTTTGTTCTCGGGTGTTTTCACGGCCACGGAAGCAGGCGCCGTCGGGGCTGTCGGAGCGATCTTGATTGCGGTGGCGATGGGCAGACTGACGTTCGAGCGGTTTCGTGTGGCCCTGATCGAGACGCTGACGACATCTGCATCCCTGTTTATCATCGGTGTTGGGGCATCGATGTTCACCCGGTTCCTGGGCCTTACAGGCCTTACAGGTAGCCTGTCGGCCTATGTTACTGGTGCGGAGCTCGGCTACTTCCAGCTTATGCTGGTGGTCGTGGTGCTGTACCTGGTGCTTGGCATGTTCATGGAGCCATTCGGGGCTTTGCTGATCACCCTGCCGGTTTTGCTGCCGATCTTCAGGCAGGAAGGGATCGACCTGATCTGGTTTGGCGTACTGGTTGTCAAATTGCTCGAAATTGGCATGATCACACCGCCGGTGGGACTGAATGTCTTCGTGATCCGAAACGTCGCCAGCGAGTATGCCAGCGTGGCGCAGATATTCCGCGGCGTAATTCCGTTCCTGCTCGCCGATATCGTTGTAGTGATCATTGCCATTCTTGCGCCGTCGCTGATCCTTTTTCTGCCGTCGCTGATCTGAGGTCGGCATGGGGTTTGCACAAGATGCCGAGGCGATGCAGGAAGCGCTGGCCAGCACACCCGGATGGCAGGAAGTCGCCGGCGATCGGTTCGATGACGCTACACTGTCGGCCATATTTTCCGAGGCAGTCAAAGTGGCCGAGGTCGAAATCGCGCCGCTGAACGCTATTGCGGACAGAGTAGGGGCCCGGATTTCCGAGGGGCGAGTGACGACGCCTGCGGCATTCCGATCTGTCTTCACCACGCTTGCCGACGGTGGCTGGCTCAGCCTTGAACATGACGCACGCTTGGGCGGGCAGGGCCTACCACTTACTGTCTTTGCCGCGGTGAACCCGTTGTTCGAACGGGCTTGCCCGGCATTCATGATGGTGGCGGGCGGCACGCGCGCGGCAGCGATGATGCTGTCGGAATGGGCCGATCCCGAGACTCAGTCGGAGTGGGTGCCGGAGTTGCTCGCCGGCCGGAGGTGCGCGACAATCTGCATATCCGAGCCTGAGGCCGGTTCTGATGTCGGCAGGATCAGAACGCGAGCGGAGCGCGGATCTGACGGACGGTGGCAGGTCAGCGGGCAGAAGATCTGGATTTCTTTCGGCGATCACGACATCCGATCAAGGATTGGCCACTGCCTTCTGGCGAGGACTGGCGACAAGCCCGGCACGCGCGGCCTCAGTCTCTTTCTGGTGGAAAATGGGCCGCAAGTGGTGACCGAAAGGATCGAAGAGAAGCTTGGGCTGCATGGATCGCCGACATGTGCGTTGCGGTTCGAAAAGGCCCCCGCGACGCTAATTGGGTCGGAAGAGGGCGGCCTACGTCAATTGTTTACGATGATCCGCCACATGCGGCTTACTGTTGCATGCCAAGGCCTTGGTGTCGCACTCGCCTGCCATGATGCAGCCGCCTCATATGCGCAATCTCGCAGGCAGGGCGGATCCGCGGATGCGCCGCCTGTGGCCATCGTTCAGCATCCCGATGTGCGGCGGCAGTTGCTGGAAATGGAGACGGACATCTCGTTGTTTCGGCTGGCGTTGTTGCAGACAGCCGTTGCCGCTGACCTCGCACCTGGCGATGCGGGCATGGCGCGCCTCTGCGGGTTCCTGTTACCCCTGATCAAGAATTTCGGTGCCGAACTGGCGTTCGACACGGCTGCACGGTCGATCCTCGTTCTTGGAGGGGGGGGCTTCATGCAGGATTACCCCGCGGCGCAGGCTCTGCGCGACGCACGGGTATTCGCGATCTATGAGGGGACGACCGGCATGCAGGCGCAAGATTTTGTGATGCGCCAGTGTATCCGGAACGACGAAGCCGCGCTGCAAACTTTTGTTGAAATCGCACGGGCGGAATGTGCGGGACAGAAGCAGGCAATTGAAGTGATTGAGACCTTCAAAGCGTTCTTCGATCGGGAGGTTCGCGATCAGAAGGAGTTTGCGCTGATGGCCATGGCTGAGCCGGTGATGCGTGCCGGCTGGTGTGCTGTGAAAGCGTGGCTCTCCGGCCGGATGGCCGATGAAATATGCCGGATACACTTTCTTGCCACGGCGGAAGCGGAGATTGAGGTTCATTTCGCCAAGGCACGCTCTGCCGCGCGATTGCTGGGCCAATAATTGGCGTGGCTGAGGGCGCCTCACCGGTTTTGGAAGAGGCACATACAACTGACAATTGGGGCTGCGCCATCAAAATAGGCAAATTGGCGTAGTGTGTCGGGCAAAGACGCGATGATGTTCACTCTTCTTTTGGCAATTGGTGGGCATCACCGATAGCGTTAACACTAGACGGAACGCATGCCCTTCTTCCGACAAATCGAACCGGCGTTCCAAGAGCCGTTTCGAGGCCCTACGGACTTGCGGGACAAATGAAAAGGGTATACCGCCGTATACAAATCGAAGTGCCGGATACCGTGAGTGGTTGTCGGCATCAGAAAAGACGCCAATTCAGTCAGCCACTGGGACACACAATGAGCCTTTATTCGGATTACCTTGACGAGATCGAAACGCGCAAGGAGCAGGGGCTGCAGCCCAAGCCGATTGACGATGGCGCGCTGACGACGGAAATCGTTGCCGAGATCAGGAAGACAGACAGTCGGCATCGGGCTGACTGCCTCCGCTTCTTCATCTACAACACCCTGCCCGGAACCACGAGTGCCGCGGGAGAAAAAGCGGCGTTCTTGAAGGAGATCATCCTAGGCCAGGCGATGGTGGAGGAGATCACACCGGCGTTTGCATTAGAGTTGCTGTCGCACATGAAGGGTGGGCCGTCGGTTGAAGTGCTACTTGATCTCGCTCTGGGTGACGACCCAGTAATCGCTGGCCAAGCTTCAGAAGTGCTCAAGACGCAGGTGTTCCTGTATGAGGCCGATACCTCGCGGTTGAGAGAGGCACACGAAGAAGGCAAGGCAATCGCCACCGACGTCCTGCAGAGTTACGCGAAAGCCGAATTCTTTACTAAACTGTCGGACGTCGAGGACGAGATCGAGATCGTCACCTACGTCGCCGCCGAGGGCGATATTTCTACCGATCTGCTCTCGCCCGGAAACCAGGCACATTCCCGGTCCGACAGGGAACTGCATGGAAAGTGCATGATTTCGGAAAGGGCTCAGCAGGAGATCGAGGCGCTGAAATTACAATATCCAAGTAAGCGGGTAATGCTTATCGCCGAGAAGGGAACGATGGGTGTTGGGTCCTCGCGGATGTCGGGTGTAAACAATGTCGCACTCTGGACGGGCAAGCCTGCCAGCCCTTATGTGCCATTCGTCAACATCGCCCCAGTCGTGGCCGGCACGAACGGCATTTCCCCGATTTTCCTGACGACCGTGGGTGTTACGGGCGGTATCGGTATCGACCTTAAGAATTGGGTCAAGAAGCTTGACGAAGACGGCAAGCCGATCCTCAACAACGATGGCAATCCAATTCTCGAGCAGAGATATTCCGTCGATACCGGTACTGTTCTGAAGATCAACACGAAGAACAAGAAACTCTACGATGAGACCGGCAGCGAAGAATTAGCGGATCTCTCCGCCTCCTTCACTCCTCAGAAGGTGGAGTTCATGAAAGCGGGAGGCTCCTATGCCATCGTTTTCGGCAAGATGCTTCAGACCTTCGCCGCCGAAACCCTGGGCATCGAAATGCCTCAGGTCTTTGCTCCGTCGAAGGAAGTTTCGCATGAGGGACAGGGCCTGACGGCCGTCGAAAAAATATTCAACGCTAACGCGCGGGGCGTGACGCCCGGAAAGAAGCTGCACGCTGGCTCGGATGTACGGGTGAAGGTCAATATCGTCGGCTCGCAGGATACCACCGGCTTGATGACGAGCCAGGAACTGGAAGCGATGGCCGCGACTGTGCTTTCACCTTCGGTCGATGGAGCCTACCAGTCCGGTTGCCACACAGCTTCCGTCTGGGACCAGAAAGCGCAGGCAAACACGCCGCGCCTGATGGCATTCATGAACAAATTCGGGCTCGTCACCGCGCGGGATCCGAAAGGTGTCTACCATTCGATGACGGATGTTATCCACAAGGTGTTGAACGACATTACTGTTGATGACTGGGCGATCATTATCGGTGGTGACAGTCATACCCGCATGTCCAAGGGCGTGGCCTTCGGCGCAGACTCCGGTACCGTTGCGCTCGCACTGGCGACTGGCGAAGCTTCAATGCCGATTCCCGAATCCGTGAAAGTGACATTCAAGGGTCAGATGGCCGATCACATGGATTTCCGCGACGTGGTGCATGCGACACAGGCTCAGATGCTGCAACAGTTCGGGGACAACGTTTTTCAGGGACGAGTGATCGAAGTTCACATCGCTACCTTACTTGCGGATCAGGCATTTACCTTCACGGACTGGACTGCCGAGATGAAGGCGAAGGCTTCGATTTGCATTTCGGAGGATCAGACACTCATCGAGTCGCTGGAAATTGCCAAGGCCCGGATCGCGATAATGATAGAGAAGGGAATGGAGCACGAAAACGGCATGCTGCGGAAACTGGTTGGGATCGCCGACAAGCGCATCTCAGAAATCCGCTCCGGCGAAAAACCGGCACTTCGACCGGACGAGGACGCCAGCTACTTCGCGGAAGTTGTCGTTGACCTCGATGAAATCGACGAACCGATGATTGCAGATCCGGATGTAAACAATGCGGATGTATCAAAGCGCTACACACACGATACAATTCGCCCAATTTCTTTCTACAAGGCGGACAAGAAAGTGGACCTCGGATTTGTCGGCTCCTGCATGGTCCACAAAGGTGACATGAAGATTGTGGCCCAGATGCTGCGCAACCTCGAAAAGGAGAGCGGCTCTGTGGAGTTCAAGGCTCCGCTGGTCGTCGCTGCGCCTACCTACAACATCATCGATGAATTGAAGGAGGAAGGCGACTGGGAGGTTTTGCAGAAATACTCCGGTTTTGAGTTCGACGATTTCGCCCCGAAGACTTCGGCGCGTACCGAATACGAGAACATACTTTATCTTGAGCGTCCGGGTTGCAACCTTTGCATGGGCAACCAAGAAAAGGCTGCCAAGGGTGACACTGTGCTTGCAACGTCCACCCGCCTCTTTCAGGGCAGGGTCGTGGCTGACTCGGAGACGAAGAAAGGCGAGTCCCTTCTGGCATCGACACCGGTGGTGGTCCTCTCGGCCGTTCTCGGCCGCACACCCACCATCGACGAATACAAGGTGGCGGTGGAGGGTATTGACCTGACAAAGTTCTCACCGCCAAAACAAGCGTCGATCGGCACCCGATCAATGCATTTCTGACGGATGGTTGGTCAAAGGATGTACACTCCAGGGCCGCGTTGCTTGAGGCGCGGCCTGCCTGTTGGCAATATCGCTTGAGTGTGCGGATGCGGGGTCGGCGGCGTTGGAAGGCAAGAAAAACGCTTGTGCCTTCCATGTTTTTCGATCACACGCGACGCACCGAGGTGACTGCTCAGGTCCGCTCTCCAATTTGCTGCCTTGGAGCCATGAATGCCTTTGACATATGCCGACGTAACCAAGGCTCGGTCAGCCATCGCCGATGCGACGTTGCTGACACCGACTGTTCCCGCGACGAGACTTTCCCTCCAGTTCGGCTTTCAATTGTTCCTGAAGCTGGAGAACCTTCAGCACACAAATGCCTTCAAGGCACGCGGCGCTTTGGCCAAGTTGCTGAGTCTTTCAAAGTCTGAGCGACAGGCCGGGGTGATTGCCTGCAGTGCCGGTAACCACGCCCAGGGTGTTGCCTATCACGCGACGCGGATGGGTATGACATCGGTGATCGTGATGCCGCACGGTACGCCCTTCAACAAGATCAAGAGGACGCAAGACTTTGGGGCTCGGGTCGAAATTCAGGGGCGCAGCTTCGAGGAAGCGATGGCCTTCACGCTTGAATTCGCAGAACGCGAGGGGCTGGTCCTGATCCATCCTTTCGACGACCCGGTTGTCGTAGCGGGGCAGGGAACCGTTGCCTGTGAAATGCTCGAGCAGGTGTCTGATCTCGACGTTATCGTCGTGCCGATCGGCGGCGGCGGCCTGATTGCGGGAATGGCGGTGGCGGCGAAAGCCATCAAGCCGACAGTTGAGGTCATCGGTGCACAAGCACTGTTGTTTGACGCAGTCAAAGCGCGGATCGATGGCACCGAACCACATTTTTCGGCAGCCAGCCTGGCGGAGGGAATTGCTGTCAAGGAGCCTTCCGAAGCCAATGTCGAAATCATTCGCAAGTATGTTGACCGCATCGAGACCGTCACCGAAGACGAGATCGAGAAGGCGGTGTTCGACCTTCTTTCCCATGAAAAGATCGTGGCTGAGGGCGCCGCTGGCGCAGGTCTGGCGGTTGTCGAAAAACTGGCCGATGAAATGCGTGGCAAGAAAGTCGGACTCGTTGTGTGTGGCGGCAACATTGACTCCCGCATTCTTTCGACCCTGATCCTTCGGGGCCTGGTGCGCGACGGCAGGATCGCAAGGCTGACGTTCGAGATCGACGATACGCCTGGGCAACTTTCGGAAATATCCCGACTGATCGGGGCTTCAGGTGCCAACGTGGTAGAGGTAATCCATCAGCGCATGTTCCAAAGCGTGGCGTTGAAACAGGCTGAACTCGAGGTCGTAATCGAGGCCCGTGACAGGCTGCATGTAGAATCTATCGTCGGAGACTTGCGACGGGCAGGATTTCTCGTTCGTACGGACCTAACCTGACACGCTGTGCGGTTGGGCATCGTGGACGCGATTGTTGACGCCGTCGCTTGGGCAACCAGTAGTTTTCAAGAGCTAATGCCTATTGAAGTTTCATGAATGCTTCATGAATCCGTTTAAGAGACGATCATGGTTCACTCTGAGTGGTTGAACGCTCGATATGAAATGCTTTGTGGCATGCTGAACTGACAGCCGGTATCCCAGCTAGAGTTTGCACGGAACATCTGCTTGGATTTGCTCAGTATCGAAGGTGTAAGCTTTCGTCGCTATCGCCTGATCATTGCCAAATTGCTGATTGGTTACGGGGTGCATCAACGGAACCATGGAAGCAATCGTACCTAAAAGCCAATCCCATCAATGGCAAAGTTGCGACCCTCCGTTTGCTTGGGGAGTGGTCGTTGGCAGGCGATCTGTCCTTTTACAGTGTGTTTTACTCCGCTGATCTCAGGCCCAGTCGCGGCAGACGTATTTGACTTCCGTGAATGCCTCCAGCCCCAAACGTGAGCCTTCGCGTCCCAGCCCGGACTGCTTCATACCACCGAATGGGATCGGCGCGCCTGTGACCTTGGTGCGGTTCACCGCAACCATGCCGAACCGCATTGCGCGACTGGCGCGGTAGATTCGCCGGGGATCCTGAGTATGAAGGTAGGCGACGAGGCCGTACTCTGTGGCGTTGGCTCGGTCGATGGCCTCAGCCTCGGTGTCGAAGGGGGCAATGGCCGCAACGGGTCCAAATGTTTCCTCGTGCATGATCTTCGCTTCGTTCGGAACATCTGCCAGCACGGTAGGTTGAAAGAACAGATCGCCTGCTTCATGCCTGCTGCCGCCACAAAGAACCCGCGCCCCTTTCTCGATCGCATCATCCACATGCTCATGCTGTTTTGCCACGGCACGCGCGTTCATCAGCGGGCCGATATCAGGGTCTTCGACGCCCTTGCCAACACTCAGGGCCTTCGTTCTCTCCGCAAAGGCGTTACAGAATTCGTCGTAAACGGATCGCTCGACCAGAAAACGGTTTGCTCCAAGGCAGTCCTGTCCGGAGGTTGCGAACTTGGCCTTGATCGCCTCGTCCACGGCCTGATCCATGTCGGCATCAGCAAAGACGACGAAGGGCGCGTGGCCGCCGAGTTCCAATACCAGCCGTTTGATCGTGTCAGCGCCCTGACGGTAGAGCAACCGACCAACCTCGGTCGAACCTGTAAAGGATACTGCTCGAATGCGCGGGTCTTCCATCCAGGCACCGACGATTTCGGCGGCAGCTCCGGTTACCACGTTGAAGACGCCTTTTGGCATACCGGCCCGTTCGGCAAGCCGGGCCAGCGCAAGAGCCGAAAAAGGCGTTTCGATCGAAGGATGCGCGACCACGCTGCAACCTGCCGCCAACGCTGCCGCCGCCTTGCGGGTCAGCATCGCCGAAGGGAAGTTCCATGGCGTAATCAATGCGGCTACACCGACAGGTTCGCGCCAGACCTCAACCTCGGCATCCGGCAAATGCGAGGTGACACTTTCGATGTTGGGGCGGCGCGCTTCCTCTGCGTAAAACTCGACAAAGGCGGCGGCATAATCAATTTCGCCGCGCGCCTCGGAAATCGGCTTACCCTGTTCCGCAGTCATGATCATCGCCAAATCCTCCCGGTGCGCAATCATCAGGTCGAACCAGCGGCGCAGGATTGCGGTTCGCTCCTGCGGTAGTGTCCCTGCCCAGGCAGCCCAGGCGTTTTGGGCCTCTCTGGCGGCGCGTCGGGCATCGTCGGCGTTCAGGCGTGCTACCATGCCCAACTCGGTGCCATCTGCCGGATCGGTCACCGTTATACTGTTTCCGTCATGTGCATCAGCCCAGAGACCACCGATAAATGCTTTGGATGTCAGCAGGTCAGGGTCAGCAAGTCGGGAAAGAAGCGGATGGTTGCTGTTGAGTGTCTTGGACATGTCAGCCTTCCGTAAGCAGTTGGTGGGTTGCGCACACTGTTGCAGCACCAGCCTCGAGGGTACTTCGCCGAAGAACCCGGTCATTCCAAATGTCGCTTGGCACAAGGATTGACAAATTTTCTTGATCGTTCTTGTTGAGACGGTGCTTTATCATCGCCTATCCTCTCCGGAAAAGTTGTGCACTTGTCAATTGTCATGAAACTTGGAACGATATTGTCATGACAAATTGGCTTCCAGACAAGAGCGAACTGAAGCGCCCGCGCTATCGGTCACTGATGGAAGCAATCGAGCACGCTATCGAGAATGGTCTCCTGCTGCCCGGTGATCGCTTGCCTACCCATCGTGAGCTTGCCTTTCAGCTGCAGCTAAGTGTTCAAACAGTCAGCCGCGCTTATACCCGTCTGATCGAAGCTGGCCATATCGTCGGGGAAGTGGGCCGCGGGAGTTTCGTGCGCAATCCAGCCGATGACCATGCACTGCCCTTTCCGGCGCAGCGTGCAAGCGATGAAATCGTGGACCTCGCACTGCTTAAACCAATAGTGGGCAACTTTCACAGGGATGCCATGCAAAGGGCACTGCGTCAGATCGCTGGCGATTTACCCACTGATATCCTTTCGTCGTTTCGCGCTGCTACCATTGCCGGCCGTCACGTTGAGGCAGTCGACGAATGGCTGGAACTTTGCGGAGTTCCTCCCGACGACATGACAGTGATTGCGACAAATGGCAGTACGGCGGCAATGACCGTGGCTATGATGAGTGTTGCACGCAGCGGCGATCTGATTGTTACCGAAAAAATGAGCCACCATACCGTGCCTGCACTCTGCCGGAGCCTCGGATTGCGCTTGCACGGGTTGGCCATTGACGAAGAGGGCATCCTGCCGTCCGCGCTGGATGCCGCCTGTCGCGCCGATTCTGTCAAAGCGCTGTATGTTGTGCCGGATTCCGGCCCGGTTTCCTGCACTATGGGCACTGACCGCAGGCAAGCCATTGTCGAATTGGCACGCCAATACGACATTGCGATTATCGAGAACGACGCCTGCGGCCCACTTCCGACTGGCGGTATATCTCCGCTATCGGCTCTTGCGCCGGAGCGGTCTTACTATTTCACCAGTCTCACGAAATGCCTTTTGCCGGGGCTGCGCGTGGGTTTTCTCGCGGTGCCGCATAATGCAGCCTCAACCGTCCGAGAGCGGCATATGATCACCAACTGGATGGTGACCCCGCTGATGCACGAAATCGCCACCCGCTGGATCGAAGACGGCACCGCAAGAGCATTGCTTGACTGTCAGCGAGATGCGCTGCGTGAACGGGCCGCGATTGCAGAGAAATTTTTAGGTGGTTCAAATGCCCGCATTGGCAATGCCGGCCTCCAGGTCTGGCTTCCGTGCCCCGACATCGGGTCAGAGGCGCGACTGGTTGAGCGATCACGTGAGGCGGGCATACTCGTGGCGCCAGGGTCAACTTTCTCGATCGGGCCATTGGCCTCGGAGCCGGGCGTGCGGGTTTCGCTGGGCATTTCGGACACGCAGGTGCTGAGGCAAGCGCTGCGGGTTCTGCGGTCTATCACAGGCGAGAACGCTCTCATGTATGGCCCACATCTCTAGTATTGTAATGATTTAATGTAATCATTGACTCTCAATTGTGGTGATTTCATTTTTGTAGGCAAATACCTTGGCATTATGTGCGCGTGGTGCCTGCGAACTGTGATAGAGGGAGCAACCCATGACCAATCGCTTGATAATCCTGTCGGCAAGCACGGCATTGATGGCAACAGCCAGCGCCGCATCAGCCGATACGTGGCGCTATGCACATGAGGAGGCCGCGACTGAGGTGCAGGGTGTTTTCGCGGAAAAGTTCAAGGAAGAAATCGAGGCAAACTCGGACCACACGGTGCAATTGTTTCCCTTCGGCACTCTGGGTGAAAGTGCCGATATTATGGAACAGGCCCAGTCCGGCATCCTGCAGTTTGTCAACCAGTCACCCGGATTTACAGGCGCCTTGATACCCGAGGCGCAGGTGTTCTTCGTGCCTTATCTGTTGCCACAGGATGAGGCGACGCTTCAGGAGTTCTTCCGCAATTCCAAAGCGATCAACGAAAAATTTCCAGGGCTTTACGCAGAACAGGGGCTGGAGCTGTTGACAATGTATCCTGAAGGCGAGGTTTGCATGACCACGCAGGAGGAGGTTAAAACGCCCGAGGATCTGGCCGGGGTAAAGTTCCGTGTCATGACCAATCCGTTGCTGGTCGAAAGCTATGCCGCACTCGGCGCTACGCCGACACCATTGCCTTGGGGCGAGGTCTATGGGGCGCTGCAGACCGGCATCATCCAGGGTCAGGAAAACCCCGGCTTCTTCCTCGACTCGACCAAAATGTACGAGGTGACGGAGTATGTCACATGTATCGGCCACAACAATTTCACCACCGCGATGATGGCCAACAAGGATTTTTATGACGGTCTGTCGGACGAGGAGAAGCAACTGATACAGAACGCTACCGACGCGGCGTTCGACCACATTCTCGACTATCAGGCGGGCCTTCAGGACAAGTCGCTTGAGAACATCAAATCCGCCAAGCCGGAAATGGTGATCAATATCCTGTCCGACGAAGAGCGCCAGCCGTTCATGGAGACTGCCGACGCGGTGGAAGCGGCATTCATCGAAATGACGGGGGACAGCGGCAAGGAGATTCTCGAACAGATGAAATCGGACCTCGAAGCGGCCGGCGCGGCGACGCAATGATATCCGACCCGTATGCCGGACGCGGTAGCGGTTCGGCGTATGGCCCACTTTGTCGCATGTGATAGGCTGAATCCACGGTGTCCAACGAAGAACACTCCCCAACAGGCGTGGTGCCGGTCGAACCGGAGCATGATGTCCTGACTGATGACACCTCGTCCCTTCCGGGGATACTTGGTGTTATCGATCTGGGCATTGCAAAGCTTGAAGCGATCATGCTGGCAGTCGGTGTCCTGCTAATGGCGTTGAACACGGTAGCCAATGTGATTGGCCGTGTGTTTTGGGAAAGTCTCTACTTCTCAGAGGAACTCAACCGGATCCTGATCATCCTGATCACCTTCGCAGGTATCAGCTATGCTGCCCGCCACGGGCGGCACATCCGCATGTCGGCGATCTACGATACCCTGCCACCCAAACCGCGCAAGGCGCTGACCATCTTAATTTCGCTGGTGACCGCGGTATTCATGTTGGGCTTGGCTTGGTACTCACTGCAATTCCTGCTGACGACGATGGGGCGTGGCCGGGTGTTGCCGGCACTGCAAATTCCGGTCTGGATCACACTCTGCTGGGTGCCGCTGGGTTTTCTGCTTACCGGTCTGCAATACGTGCTGACCGCGATCAAGAACGTCATCGAACCTGACATCTACCTGTCGACCAATGTGCTTGAGGGCTATGACAACGACGAGCGGGAGGTCTGAACCATGGCATGGGCCGTATTTGGCGTGATGATCGTGCTGCTGCTGATGGGATTTCCGATGATGATCCCGCTGTTGGCAGGTACGCTGACGGGCTTCCTGATGATTTTCGGCAATTTCGGTCAGCTTGAAACCGCAGTACAGCAGATAGTCGCGGGCATCCGCCCGGCCTCTCTGATCGCGGTACCAATGTTCATCTTTGCCGCCGACATCATGACACGCGGACAATCCGCCGGTCGCCTGATCGACATGGTGATGAGCTTTGTCGGCCACCTTAAAGGCGGCCTTGCGGTATCCACAGCGGCGGCCTGCACCATGTTCGGAGCGGTCTCTGGCTCGACACAGGCAACGGTGGTGGCAGTTGGCTCTCCGCTGCGCCCCAGGATGCTGAAGGCCGGCTACAAGGATAGTTTCGTCTTGGCTTTGATCGTGAACTCCAGCGACATCGCCTTCTTGATCCCGCCCTCCATCGGCATGATCATCTACGGAGTCGTTTCCAACACTTCGATCGCCGAACTCTTCATAGCCGGCATCGGGCCCGGGCTGTTGATCCTGCTGTGTTTTTCAATCTTTTCGGTGATTTACGCCATTCGTAATGATGTGCCGACCGAACCTAGGGCGGCTTGGAGTGCCCGCATCAGGGCAGTTCAAAAGGCGCTCTGGCCGATGGGATTTCCGGCAATCATCATCGGCGGCATCTACGGCGGCATTTTTTCTCCGACAGAAGCGGCCGCGGCTTGTGTCCTTTACGCGCTGATCCTCGAAGTCATCGTGTTCCGTGAACTCGACTTGCGTGGTGTCTATGAAACCGCAAAGTCGACCGGGCTGATTACTGCCGTTGTCTTCATCCTCGTCGGCGCGGGGGCCGCGTTTTCCTGGATCATTTCCTTTGCCCAGATTCCGCAAACGGTGCTGGGTGCCGTCGGCATAGACGACATGGGTGCTATCGGAGTGCTCTTCGTGATCTCCGTTGCCTTTTTTGTTGGATGCATGTTTGTCGATCCCATCGTAGTGATCCTTGTGCTGGTGCCAATTTTTGCACCCGTGGTCGAAGCGGTTGGACTCGACCCGGTCCATGTCGGCATTATTATCACGCTGCAGGTTGCCATCGGCTCGGCGACGCCACCGTTCGGCTGCGATATCTTCACTGCCATTGCCGTGTTCAAGCGGCCCTATATCGAAGTGATCCGCGGAACGCCGCCGTTTATCGCTATCCTGTTGTCGGTTTCGATCGCCCTAATCTTTTTCCCACAAATTGCGCTGTTTTTGCGCGACCTGGCATTCAATTGAGAAGCTCATGTTCAAGACGATTCTGACAGCCTGCGATGGCTCCACCCAATCGGAGAACGCCCTCAAGAAAGCCATCGAACTAGCGGATCTCAGTAACTCCGAACTTCTTATCCTGACGGTGTATAGGCACCATTCAATGAGTGAGGCATCACTTTCGATGGTGCAGGGCCGAAGACACGCGACACCGGATGAGGCTTTGCAGGAATACGGTCGTGAGATTGTCGATGCAGCCCGCGACATGGCGAAAGGAGCCGGTCTGACCAAGGTGCGCGCCTTTGTGCAGTCCGGCCAGCCCTCTCGCACTATTGTCGAATTCGCCAAGAAGCATGACGCGGATTTGATCGTTCTCGGATCGCGCGGCACCGGTTCGATTGACGGATTCTTCTTAGGCAGCGTGTCGCACAAGGTCACGGGAATCGCAGCGATTCCCGTTCTTGTGGTCTGAGGCCGCTGTGGTCGCCTCGCGCTGGGCGCTGCCCAAAACTATTCAACCTCGCTGCCACCCACCGGATGAGGATCTGCCAAGGCTTGGGGTTATCGCGCTCGCGACGGATCTGACGTTTGAACGGGATGCCGCGCGGTTGATAGGGTGGAACGAAGCAGTTGTTCATGTCGCACGCATTCAGTTTGATAACCCAACTACGCCCGAGAACCTTAGCGCGATGGGTCCAAAGATCGCCTCGGCCGCCGCGCTGATTGTGCCAGGGGCCAAGTTGGCAGCTATTGCGTTTGCCTGTACGGCTGCCTCGGTAACGATCAGCAACCGCGTCGTTGCGGAGGCGATTGGCAACGTCCATCCCGGAGTGCCTGTGGTGACGCCTTCCGGGGCTGCGGTTGCTGCACTCAAGGCACTTGGTGCGGACCGCGCTGCGCTGCTAACGCCCTATCTGCCGGAGACAACCGCCCCGATGGTCGACTACTTTGAACGCAATGGCATCAATATCGAAAGGAGCGCCTGTTTTGGTCTTGCCGACGACCGCGACATGGCACGGCTGGAAAAGGACACTCTTATTGAGGCTGCTGTGTCGCTGGATAGCGACAGCGTCGATGCGGTCTTTCTTTCGTGCACCGCAATGCCTTCGCTCGACGTGATCGACGCTATCGAGGCAAGGATCCGAAAACCGGTTGTTGGCTCGAACCAGGCGACACTGTGGGCGCTGCGCGGTCTTGCGGGACTGTCGCAACAAACATCAAGAACAGAGGGTGTTGGAAGGCTGTTCGGACTGCCTGCACCGTCTGGCGATTTGTTCAAATGAGGGCCAACTGCGTCAGCGTTGTTGAAATCAACGCCGCGCGCATTCGCATAGCTGACCATGTCCGGCGAACCTTCGTTGAACCGTCCGTATCGCTCTCAGAACGGGCTGGACAACCGGTACACCTGAAACTGGAGCACCAGCAGATCACCGGCAGCTTCAAGCTACGCGGAGCAATGAACGCAATTTTATCACTCGACGACGCCGCGCTGGTGCGTGGCATTGTAGCGGTTTCGACCGGCAATCACGGTCGGGCATTGGCGTATGCTGCCCGCGCCGCAGGCTCGCGCGCCACGATCTGTATGTCTGAACTTGTGCCACAGGCCAAGATCGACGGAATCGCAGCCGAGGGCGCGGATATCCGCATCATCGGGAAATCTCAAGACGAAGCGCAAAGGGAGGTTGACCGCCTCGTCGCCGAGGGTGGCTTGACAATGATCCCACCATTTGACCATCGCGATGTGATCGCAGGGCAGGGCACATTGGGGCTGGAGCTTCTCGAAGATGTGCCTGATCTCGCCACCGTATTGGTCCAGCTTTCTGGTGGCGGTCTGATCTCCGGAGTCGCGGCGGCAATCAAAGCCCGCAAACCTGAAGCCCGTATCGTCGGCGTTTCTATGGAACGCGGAGCTGCGATGTATGCTTCCCTGGTCGCGGGTAGGCCTGTCGAGGTCGAAGAACTGCCAAGCCTCGCGGACTCGCTCGGTGGCGGCATCGGATTGGAGAACCGACTGACCTTTTCTATGACGATGGATCTCGTCGACGATGTTATCCTGCTGAGCGAGAACGAAATCGCCGAGGGCATTCGGCATTGTTATGCAAAAGAGCGCCAGATCGTGGAAGGTGCGGGGGCGGTTGGTGTCGCGGCGGTGCTGGCGGGCAAGGTCTCTGCGCAGGGGCCTCTGGCGCTGATATTGAGTGGCGGCAATATCGATCTTGCAGAGCACCAGCGTCTGGTTTGTGGAGGTATGACATGAGCGGCATTCATGTGATCGACGAGACCCGGTTGCGCAAAGCAGTGCCGTTGGACTTGGCGGCAGTGGATTGCATAGACGCCGCGTTTAGAGCCTTAACCGACGAAGGTGTGGTGATGCCGCCCGTGCTATCTATGCATCTGCCGCGAGCGAATGGTGAGGTGGATATCAAGACCGCCTACCTGCCAGGATTTTCCGGTTTTGCGGTCAAAGTCTCGCCCGGCTTCTTCGACAATCCGGCGCGCGGCCTGCCTTCGACTTCTGGTTTGATGATCCTGTTCTCCGCAGAGACTGGACAGGTTCAGGCAGTATTTCTGGACAATGGCTACCTGACAGACGTGCGAACTGCAGCGGCTGGGGCAGTTGCCGCGAGGGCGCTGTCTCGCAAGGACGCGAAGCACGTAGTAATCTTGGGTGCTGGCACGCAGGCGCGGATGCAATTGCAGGCTCTGACACTTGTCCGGCCCGTAGAACGTGCCGTGATATGGGCTCGCAACGCAGAAAAAGCTGCACAGGCGGCGCGAGATTGCGCTGAGAATCTGGGTATTGTGGTTGAATCGACAACCGATTGTGAAGGCACGATCACCGGTGCTGACATAATCGTCACAACGACCCCGTCGGCCGATCCGCTTGTGATGGCTGACTGGCTTCGTCCGGGTCAGCATGTCACGGCAATGGGTTCCGATCAACCGGGCAAGTCCGAACTTGATCCTGCCTGCTTTAAGCGCGCTGATCTCTACGTGCCCGATCGTCTGTCGCAAACCCGCAAAATGGGTGAGTTGCGCGCCGCGATTGACGCAGGTTTCGTCGTTCAGGATCGCGACTTCGCCGAACTGGGTGACATACTTTGCGGTAGTGCCCCAGGTCGCGGCAGCCCGGATGATATCACGATTGCCGATCTTACCGGCACTGGCGCTCAGGACACCGCCATCGCAACCCATGCGCTTGCGGCAATTTCAACGAGGGGCAACGCCCGATGACCACTTTTGAAAAGAACTTCACCACCGAAGAATACGAGCGCCGTCTTGCCAAGACCCGCGCGGCCATGTCCAAGAAAGGGCTGGACGCGATCTTTGTCAGCGACCCATCCAACATGTCCTGGCTGACGGGCTATGACGGCTGGTCCTTCTATGTCTTTCAGGGCGTGATCCTGACCCTGGAAGGAGAGCCCGTCTGGTGGGGCCGGGCTATGGATGCCCTTGGTGCCCGGAGGACAGTCTTCATGGACGGTGAAGATGCAATTCGCGGCTATGACGATACATACGTGCAGAACCCTGACAAACACCCGATGGAAGACCTCGCAGGGCTGCTTGGCGAACTTGGCCTCGAGGACAAGCGCATCGGGGTGGAGATGGACAACTACTATTACTCCGCCACGGCACACGAATGTCTGAAAAAAAAGCTGTCCAAGGCGACACTGAAAGACGTGACCGGGCTGGTGAACTGGCAGCGCGCGGTTAAATCCGAGCGAGAAATCGAATACATGCAGCGCGCTGCGCGTATCGTTGAAGCCATGCACGAGCAAATTCTGGAAGTCGCTGAACCAGGAATGCGCAAGAATGACCTGATCGCAGAGATCTACGCCACCGGCATTCGCGGCGCCTACGGATACTGGGGGGATTATCCGGCAATTGTCCCGATGGCACCTTCCGGTCTCGACGCCACAGCGCCACATCTGACATGGGACGACCGACCGCTGGAAATTGGCGAGGCCACCTTCTTTGAAATTGCCGGGGCGCACAGGCGTTACCAGTGCCCGCAATCTCGCACGTTGTTCCTGGGCGAAGTGCCGCAGAAATACCGCGATGCCGAGGCTGCCGTGCTGGACGCCATTGAGGCGGGGTTGGAAAAGGCCAAGCCGGGCAATCAGGCTCAGGACATCGCCAACGCCTTCAACGCGACGCTCAACAAGGCAGGGTTCGAGAAAGATAGCCGTTGCGGTTATGCCATCGGCATAAGTTATCCGCCTGACTGGGGCGAGCGCACCATTTCGTTCCGTCGTGGTGATACCTCGGTGTTGGAGCCGGGCATGACGTTCCACTTCATGCCTGCCCTTTGGCTCGACGATGGCGGGCTCGAGATCACTGAACCGATACTGATTACTGATGACGGCCACGAATGCCTTTGCTCCACGCCCCGTGAACTCTGGGTGAAAGGATGACTGTAAATCCGATTGCGCCGACAATTCCGTTGGATGCCCAAGGCGCGCATCACGGTTTTCTGAAACTTCCCTACAGCCGCGATGATAGCGCCTGGGGTTCAGTCATGATCCCGATCAGCGTGATCGCCAATGGCGACGGTCCAACGGCGTTGCTGACAGGTGGGAATCACGGCGACGAATATGAAGGCCCGATTGCCCTTCAGGAATTGGCGAGGTTCCTGAAGCCGGAGGAAATTCGCGGCCGGGTCATCATCCTGCCGATGATGAACCTTCCCGCCTTTACTGCCGGATTGCGCTGCTCGCCGATTGATGGCGGTAACCTGAATCGCAGTTTTCCCGGGCGCCCGGACGGAACGGTGACGCAAAAAATTGCGCATTACGTGGCTACCGAACTCGTACCGTCAGCTGATGTAGTTCTCGACTTTCACTCCGGCGGGCGGACGCTGGACTTTCTACCTTTTGCAGCAGCGCATATACTGGCAGACAAATCTCAGGAGGCGGCCTGCATGGAGGCAATGCAGGCATTCAACGCCCCCTATTCGGTGCGAATGCTGGAAATCGATTCCGGAGGAATGTTCGATACAGAAGTGGAAGAGCAGGGCAAGATCTTCGTGACAACCGAGCTTGGCGGCGCGGGAACCGCCACGGCGCGTAGTGTCGCTATAGCCCGGAAGGGAGTTCGCAACCTGCTCTGCCACGTCGGAATTTTATCGGGTGCACCAGAAGTTGCTGCCACGATTGAACTCGACATGCCTGATGAACGATGTTTTCAGTTCGCCATGGGCGCGGGGCTAATTGAGTACCTGATCGATCTCGGTGACACAGTCGAAGAGGGGCGGCCAATTGCCCGCATTTGGCCCGCTGATCGCTGCGGTACAGACCCGGTGCCATGTTTGGCAAGGCGCGATGGCGTCCTTGCGGCCCGCCACGTTCCAGGGCTGGTCAAAGTCGGTGACTGCGTTGGGTTAATAGCCGTCCCCGTGGAGTGACGGCGTCGTTGCGCTCTCGATCCCCGGAAAATTGCCGCTCAGAAGCAATAAGCGTTTGCAAATATTAACGTCGATAATCTGGTACGTATCAATTTGGTTCGTTTAGGCTGATCGCGGCGCGGCGCACTAACGCCTGAATCTCGGACGGCATTATTGGTGAGCGACTATCAGCTTTAATACTCGAGTTGGCCTGCGGTCGTGCATCGATGGCCGCCTTGTACAGGAATTGGATGCAAGTGCCTCTCACGTCCGTCCTTTGCGATCTTCAATCGACCCGCAAATCAGCCCCTGGCGGAGCCTTGATGCTCCATGTCAATCTCCGTCCGGATAGAAGCTGAGCATAAGCATTGGGACCGACCTTCGGCCCGGCCATGTTGTGGAAGGTGCGTCGCATATTGCGAAAGAGAGCGGCCTCGAGCCGCAAGACGTCTGTCGCAGTTCCGTGAGCCCAGAAATTCGACCGGATCAGGGCACCGTCGGGATGCTCACCATGGAGCTGGATGACGACGGCGGAAGAGACCTCCGGTGGTCGGAACGCATATTGCACGCCCTTGTAATTCTGGAACGCAGAGGCCTGAACCCTGGTGCCCGGCGGCACAAGGTAAAGACTGTGCTCGAAATGACCTGGGAACATGCGCAGAAGATGGGGTATTTCGCGCGACCGATCATAGAAAAGAACGTCCGGCGAATTGCAGTCCGGATGAACGGCGTAGACGAAAGTCTCCTGCGCTTCGACCAGATCCATCAGGCTATGGAAATCGTCGGGGGTCGCATAGAAGTAGGTGCATTTGCGCATGTCAGCCTGTCTTCAATTCAGCTATGAACGCATCGAAATTGGGCGCGATGACGTGCAATCCCACGTCAAGCGGAACTTCATGATCGCGGAACAAGATTTTCCCGTGGTTAGGTCCCTTCAATGCGATGACGATCTGGTTGCCGCCATCATCTCTTCCGATGCTCAGATACCACGGACGCAGTTCCTGGCCAAAGTGCGCGTTGTAATGCCAAAGGTCATCGTAGCTGTGTTGGGCATTCACGGCATAGAGCGCGTGCAGGGTGGTGCCCGTCTCGCGTCCGTTCTCCATGAACTGGATGAGCCGGTTTTCGGGCGTTTGCCCGTTCCGCGTGGCAAGCCAGTCACGATAGGCAGGGGGAAGCCGCGCTTCGAACACGCGTTCCAGTAGGTCCAGCGTATCGGGGGAGAGGGAAGGCGGCGTGGGCTTGTGATCAGTGCTCATTTCAGGGTCTCTCGCGCGCCGGTTGGAACGTAGTCCGCTGCTGCGCCACGGTCCGTGAAACCCGGTTTGCAAGGATCGCTTTGCCAATCGCCAGCCGTCATCCTTCGCGCCGTTCATGCGCTGACATTTCTTGTCAATCCACACCGCGTCAAGTCTCGAAAGCGTTGTTCTGCAGTGCCGTATCGTGCATATGGAACTTTTTTCACGGCAGAGTGTGCAGCCGTCGCCATCGGTGCGCCAAGAAACGTGAACAATCTTCATGGACGCGGATACAGGCGGCATGGATACTTGTGTCGCGCAACAGCTGAAGGATCAGCGCCTGCGCCGCGCCTTTTCCGCATGGCGCAGCATTTCGGTAAAGGCGCTCACCTTTGCTGCGCGGAATTTCGACGCAGGAAGCACCGCGAAGATCCCCCCTTCGGGCAAGTGCCATTCGGGTAAGATCCGGGTCAGCAAGCCCGAGGCGACATGTTCCTGCACCAGATAATCGGGCAAGATCGCCAAACCCGCGCCCTCCTTTACGGCGGCCATGATCGCGGGCGCACTGTCGATTGAGAGATGGCTTTGCAACTTCGCGGTAACCGTGTCGCCGTCAGCGCCTTGAAACTGCCATTGCAGCGGGTCGGACAGCGCCTTGTTTGCGATGAAGGGGGCAGCAGCAAGATCGTCTGGATGTCGGATACGATCGAACTGACCCGAGTTGGCTCCCGCGCCGACTAGAACCTGTCTGAACCCACCCAGTTTGCGCGCCAAAAGCGTCGAATCGCGCAGCCACCCGATCCGAATAGCCAGATCAAGATCGCCTGCCATCAGATCGCTATGATCATCGCCAAGATACAGCTCGACCTGGCAATCAGGATATTGGCGCCGGAATGAAGCGACAAGCGGGGCGATTACCGCCGTGCCGTAATCATGCGGGGCGGTCATGCGCAATGTGCCCACGGGTTTCTCTGAAAGCTGCGACAGCTCACTAAAAGCCTCTTCCGCCTGATTGAGGATGGACGTGCAATGCGTGTAGAACAGTCGACCCGCCTCGGTGGTGCTGACCTTGCGCGTGTTGCGCACCAGAAGCGTTGCTTTCAGCTCCTGCTCCAGCTGGGTCACCTGACTGCTGACCACGGCCTTGGTCACCCCAAGCCGGTCGGCGGCATTGGTGAACGACCCTGTTTCGACGACGGCGGCAAAATAGGCCAGCCGGTTCAGATTATGCGCTTTCGACATGCGCCGACTGTTAATCTTTGGCATACATTTTGTCAAAATCGTTTGTCTTATCATCAGCAACGGATGCGCCTATCTCGGTGCCCAAGGAGACAGACCATGACACAGACAGCGACATTGCATTACCTTTTCGACCCGCTTTGCGGCTGGTGTTACGGGGCGTCGGCAACCATCGGTGCACTGGCAGATCAGCCCGATATCGACCTGCAGCCCCATGCCACCGGCCTCTTCGCCGGCAGCGGTGCGCGGCCGATGAAAAGCTTCGCGGCGCAGGCCTGGGTCAACGATCAGCGCATCGCCGCGCTCAGCGGCCAGAAGTTCACCGAAGCCTACCGTCAGAACGTGCTGGGCGCCGATGATGCCTCATTGGATTCTACCGTGGCCACGCTGGCCGTAACGGCCGTGGCTGACACCAACCCGGAGCGCGTTATCGACACACTGCGGGCCATTCAATCCGCGCGCTATGTCGCGGGCAAGGATGTGACCGCTGCGGCAGTCGTTGCGGACGTGCTGACCGATCTCGGCCTTGCGGATGCCGCGGCGCGTATCTTGAGCCCGGATACTGGGCTTGCAGACCTGGTGCGCCGACGCACGGCACAGGCCCGCAGCCTGATGACGACGTTCCAGCTCCAGGGCGTTCCTGCCCTCATTGCCGAAGCCGGGGGCACGCGCGGCGCGCTGGATGCAAGCACGCTCTATTCCGGCCCCGATGCTGTTCGCGCCGCGCTCAAGCTGCGCTGATCCACCTACAACCAAAGGACAAAACCCATGAACCGCAGAGACATCCTGAAACTGACCACTGCAGCCGGGGCCGCTGCCATGATGGCACCCGGACTCTCTTTCGCCGATGCGAACGGGCTGACCTGGACCCATTTCCCTGCCGGCGAGAGCGGCTTTTTCCGCGCGCCGGTCCTGGTCCAGGGCGCTACCGAGGCTGTGCTGATCGACGGCGGGTTCACCTTGCCGGATGGTCGTGCATTGGCCAAAGAGATCGAGGCTACGGGCAAGAGCCTGACCACGATCTACATCAGCCAGAGCGATCCCGATTTCTACTTCAGCCTGCGCCCGATCGTCGACGCCTTCCCCGAGGCCCGCATCATTGCAGCCAGCGAAACCGTCGCAGCCATCAAGGCCAATGTGGCGAAAAAGGTCGAAACCTGGGGGCCGCAACTTGGCGAGAACGGCCCGGCGACGGTGGCAGACGTGGTCATGCCCGAAGCAGATGACACCAGGACGCTCACGGTAGACGGCCATTCAATCGAAATCGTTCCCGCCGATGGGCTGGCCAACCGCCGCTACCTGTGGATCGAGGATCTGCAGGCGGTGTTTGGCGGCGTGATGGTGTTCTCTGGCGTGCATGTCTGGACCGCGGACACGCCGACCAAGGAACAGCGCGCCGCATGGATCGCCAATCTGGACGCTATTATTGCTCGCAGCCCGCAGGTTGTCGTGCCCGGCCACATGACGCTGGAAGCGCCGATGGGACTGGAAGCCGTGCAATTCACCAAGAGCTATCTTCTGGCGGTCGAGGAAGAACTCGACAAGGCAGATGGTTCGGCAGATCTGATTGCCGCGATGACCGCCCGCTATCCCGATCTCGGCATGAGCGTAGCATTGAACGTCGGTGCCAAGGTTCTGACCGGCGAGATGACATGGGGTTGATCCCCGTCTGACACGTTTCGTGACGTGTGCCACTCGCACAATCAGACGAAAGAGAGCGGCCAACTCGTTTTGGCCGCTCTCGCTTCGTTTCGGATAACGACAGATTGCAAACCTTCGAACCCAAGGCGACGGCGGAGACGATGGTGCCCGCCATCTTTTGCGAGCGCTTTTGAGCCAGCGTTGTCGCGGCTCAGATCATCGTAACGAAGGTCGGGTTCGGGCCACGCGTCGTCACGGTGGCCCTGACGTTCAAACCTTAGCAGCCATCTGAGATGGTTGAGCTATTCCCTGATCTTTGGGCAGGATCTGGCATAGTCTAAGCTACTCGTTGCACCTGCCGACCGACAATTACCTTTGCGCTGTCTTCAACATACTTATCGATCGCGTCACCCAGAGTTACATCACGGCGACGCGTGTCTGCGGCCAGTAGGTGTTCGAGAATTGTTGGCTTCGAGAGGTCTTTTTCACGTTTTTCTATCCAAGCCCCCGCAGTAGAGCGTAACTCAAAGGTTCGGTTTTCGCGTAAGACGGTCTTTCCGCGCCGCCGAATGGCAATCTGGGCGAGCCAGGCCACTCAGCCATCTTTCTGCATGCGCTTGATGATACTACCCATGGCGTTACAACATGAGGTTTCATCTACAGCATATGTTGTAAACCATGACCGAAATGGGCGAAAATTAAAACAAAAGAGACGAGAACACGACTGCGCTGTAGGCGATAAATGGCTGATAAAGAAAAAAATATAACCTTCTCAAAGCATCGCATTTATCGGTTGCCCCGATGGAGGATCGGACCGACTCCCTAGTAACCTGAGGCAGGTAGGGGGTGCCTATGTGCGATCCATGTGCAATGCGATCCGCCAAGAGACTTACGATTTCACAGATACTTAGCCCTGATCGGAATCCAGTGGCTTCGGTGGGTCTGGCTTCTTGCGGTTAGCCCTCGATCCCGCCTTGCGCGCTGCAGCGAACCCGCGGTCCGTGGCCATGAAGCGGTCGAGCATGGGGGCGACGAGGCGGGCGGGCTCAAGATCCTGTCCGGTCTGTTGGCCCAGGACAGCCGCGTAGTCGCAAAGGTCACGGTGCACATCAGCGGGAAGTTCGACGGTCAGCTTGACCGGCTTGTCGTCATGGATCGGGCCAAGCTTCAGTTTCGTCATCGGACTTCTCCCAAGGGCTCGAGGATCAGGTCGCGGGTGACCATGACGCGGACGGGGAAGCCCGGGCGTATGGTCAGTGTCGGCGGGACGGCGAGCTGCTGGCGGACGATCTCGTCCCCGGTCCGTCCGATCGTGTCCTGCGCGGCCTCGCGGATGGCGCGGGCGACATCGTCTTCGGTTTCTGCGCCACTTTCCAGGCCGAGGTTCAGGATCGTGGCGAGGCCAGCAGCAAGGAAGACGCGACCCCAATGATAGTTGACCCGGTCCTGCAGGCCGGACGCGCCTGTTCCGTCAGTGCCGGGCGCGCGCTCCAGCACAATGGAGCGACCATCCGGAAGGATGAGGCGGGTCCAGACCAGAAGCAGACGGCTTTGCCCGGATGCGATGCGGCTGTCGTATTCTCCCAGAAGCCGAGCGCCTTGCGGGATCAGCAAGTACCGCCCTGAGGGGCTATCAAAGACATTCGACGTCACCTGTGCCGAGATCTGGCCGGGAAGGTCGGAGCGCAGGCCGGTGATCAGGGCGGCCGGGATCACCGTGCCGGCCTGCAGGATGTAGGGGCTGGGCGGCGGCACTATGCGTTGCGCACTGACGGTGTCCGTGTCTCCGGGACGGGTGAGGAACGCCTCCCGGCCGGAAATCGGATCGCTTGCCGTAGGGCTGCCCAATGTGGAGGGGAAGAGCGCGCCGGTCGCGGGGGAGGTCGGTGTGGCCTGTGTTCCGCTGCGCGGCACGGTTTGCGCCTCGGCGAAAAGGGCGCTCAGCCGGGCGGCGTCGAGTTCCTGGAGACGGCGTTGTTCCTCCGGATCGACTGTGGGGGCCAATGGACCGGAAAGGGGCGGTGCCGGGACCGGCTGGCCGCGATCTTGCGCCCCAAGGATGGCGCGGCCCAACTCACCGGGCAAGGGTGGGCCGAGACGCGGGACATCGGCGTAATCCCGAGGAAGTGAGGACAGCCCTTCAGCCGCCTGAATGCGTTCGGTGGAAAAGAGCTCCGTCTGGTTGCCCTCCTGCCGGTTGTTCTGCAGGGCCACGATCAGGATTGCGCCAAGGCCAAGTCCGCCGATGGCGGTGGCAAGGGCAATGGCCCGGCGGGACAGGCGCATGACACGGGGCGGATCGGGCCTGAGACGGAGTTCATGGGCGATCTCTTCCTCGGTCCGTGGCGGCTCTTGCATATCAGGGACTTGTCTCATCGCTCCACCTCTGGCTGGGGCGCACGCGGCGGGCGCTGATCGCCATCCGTACGCACGATCCGCACGACCTGCTGTCGTCTTTCGCCGAGACGCAGTTCTGCAGCCCCGAACAGCCGGTCCTCGATCAGGACGTTGCCGAGCACGCGGGTGTTCACGATCTGGCCGCGCCCATCCGCGCCGATCACGAAGAGCGGAGGCATTTCGCCCTGGGCGATGCCGGGGGGGAACACGACATAGACACGGCGCCCGTCGTCGAAGACCGAGACCGGCCGCCAGGGCGGGGCATCGCCCTGCAAGCCGTAACGGTAGTGCCGTTCGGCCTCGTGCGGGATCGCCGGGCGGCGGATGGTCGGGGCGCGGGGCGTGGATCGCACCTCTGGATAGGCCCATGCGACGCTGGGCATCCAGGTCTCCTCGTCTGCGTGCAACTCGATTTGGTAGGTGCGCCGGTCGGTGTTTACGACGAGATTGGTGGAGATGTCGGGGCGGGTGGGCTTGACGAGGATATGGACGCGCTCGGTGCGGCCCGACCCGCTGGTTGTGTCGCCGATGATCCAGCGCGTGGTGTCGCCGGCCGCGATCGGGCCGGGGCCGGTCAGGCGTTCGCCGGGTTCGAGCGCGATATTCGTGATCTGCCCGGGTGCGGCATAGACCTGGTAGAGCGCGCCCTCGCTCCACGGAAACACCTGCATCGCGTTGTAGTAGCCCTGCTGTCGGGGCTCGACCCGGGCGGCGGCATTGGCGGCGATGATGCGCGCTTCCGGCGTGTCCGCTTCCGGATCGCCACCGCGGGAGGGCGTCCATGGGGGCGGCGTGTGGACCGGGCGGGGCGGCCCGTCGGCCGGAGGTGGTGCCGGCGGTGGCGCAAGGGCCGGGACCTGGTCATCATAGGCGATCTCGGGCGGGCGTTGGCCCGTGCAGGCGGTGAGCGCGGTGGCCGCGAGGAGAAGGACGGGCATGGGGGGCAATCGGCTCATTGGGCGCTCTCCTTCGACCAGTTGATGGCGTGGACATAGACGCCGAGCGGGTTGGCTCGCAGGCGCTCGGCATCGCGCGGCGGCTGAACCACGACGCTGAGGATGGCGGTCCATCGTTCGGTGGCAGCGAGTTGGCCGTTCTCAAAGCGGCGCTCGACCCAGGCGACGCGGAAGCTCGTGTCCGAGGCGCGGATGACGCTTGAGACCTCGACTGAAACCTGCGTGTCGCCGACCATGGCGAAGGGATCGTTCACGCGGGCATAGTCGTTCAGCGCAATCGCTCCGCGATCCGTGGCGAAGTCATAGGCGCTGAGTCAGCTCTGGCGCAGCACGATAGGGTCTGCCGGGACCTGCCGGACATTCTCGACGAAACGGGCGAGATGCCAGGCGATCTGCGGGTCGGTCGGGCGATACTCGGCCAGCGCCGGGGCGACGGCTTGGGCTGCACCGAGGTTGTCCACCTCGACCACGTAGGGGACGACGCTGCTGCGCGTCGATTGCCAGGCGAGGGCCGCGCTGAGCCCGGCGGACAGAGCGAGGCAGCCGAGCGCCATGAGGCGCCAGTTGCGGGCCTGGACGCGGGCGGAGCCGATGCGCTCGTCCCAGACCTGGGCTGCCTTCTGGTAGGGGGTGACGGGCTCGGGCGTGGTGCCGTATCGGACGCTGGGTCGTCGGAACATCAGGAGGACCTTTCGGAGAGGCTGACGACCGTGCCGCCACCGCCATGATCGCCGGAGCGGAGCGCATGGGCGGCCGTCGACAGGCCGTGCTGGAGGGATTGCTGGCGCTTCATCCGGCGCGCCCAGTCCGGTGGGCCGTCATTGGCCGGGGCGGGCAGGGCGCCACCCGCCATCCGTCCCCCGGTTGCGGCATAGGCTGCGCGGGCGCCGGACTGCGCACCGTCGGAGATCGCGCGCCGAAGCGGACTGAATGCCGCGACGGCACCGGTCTTTCCGACTGCGGCCACGCCACCGACGGACTTGCCCAATGCCGTGCTGCGCGATGCTGCGCCAAGCTGGTAGGCAGTAGCGGTTCCGCTGCCGACTGCGCTGGCACCGCGCAGGGCGGCACCGCCAGTGCCAAGGGCCATCCGAGTTCCGGCGACACCGGCGACCGCGGCCCCGCCCACGGCGATACCGGTGCCGAACGCGGCCCCTGCGCCAAGTTGCGGCCCACCCGAGACAATGCCATTGGCGATGCCGGGACCGAAGATGCCGAGGGCGAGGAGCGCCAGCGCGCCAAGGACCACGGACATCGCGTCGTTGATTGTGGGTTCACCCGCAAACCCGGCGGTGAACTCGCTGAAGATGGTGGAGCCGATACCGACGATGACGGCCAGCACCAATACCTTGACGCCTGAAGAAATGACGAGGCCCAGCACGCGTTCGGCCATGAAGGCGGTCTTGTTGAACAGGCCGAAGGGCACGAGGATGAAGCCTGCCAGCGTGGCCAGCTTGAATTCGATCAGGGTGACAAAGAGCTGGATTGCGAGGATGAAGAACGAGAGCAGGACCACCAGCCAGGCGAAGAACAGGATCCCGATCTGGATGAAGTTCTCGAAGACGGCGACGAACCCGGAGAGGTCGGCGATGGAGGCGAGGATCGGCTGCCCGGCCTCGAGCCCGACCTGCGCGATGCGCCCGGGCTGCAGCAGCTCGCTGGCGGAGATCGTGCCGCCGGTGGCGACCAGGCCAAGGCCCGCGAAACTGTCGAAGACGATCCGGGCCAGCGTGTTCCAGTTGCCGATGATATAGGCGAAGACCCCGACGAAGAGTGTCTTCTTCACCAGCCGGGCGATGATGTCGTCATCCGTACCCCAGGCCCAGAACAGCGCGAGCAGCGTGATGTCGATGACGATCAGCGTGGTTGCGAGAAAGGCGACGTCGCCGCCGAGAAGTCCGAAGCCGGAATCGGTGTCGGTGGCGTAGTCTTCGGGCGTCAGGTCACGGCAACGCGCGAGGGTGCCGCGCAAGGCGTTATCCCTGACCACATGCCCGGTGTCGGCCGGCAGGACCGTGCGTGTCAGTTCGACCACGGCGGCGAGGGCGGCGAGACCGCCCACACCGAAGGCGACAAGGCGCAGAATTCGCGGGGTGTCGAGGGCCATACGCTTACTCCCCGAAGAAGCGCACGGTGCCGGGGGAATAGCCGCCGCCGTAATCGAGGAATCGGGCGAGGTTCTCGCGGCCCTGTGCCTCCGCGGAGGCGATCCGGGCGGCTTCCAGCGCTTCGGCACGGTTCTGCGCGGCGATGGCTGCCGTCAGATCGGCGATCTGTGTCGATTGCAATGCGAGCAGTTGGTTGCCAGCCTGCGCGACCTGCAGGGCCCCAACGGCTCCTTGGCTTTCGCGGATGAGCGCGTCCATCTGAGTTCGCGCGCCGTCGATATTGCCCACGACCCCGGCCTGCACGCGCAACGCGTCTTCGAAGCCCGCGACGGAGGTCTCCCACCGCTTGCGCGCGCCTGCGATCATCGCGTCGAAATCGCCCTGAGCTGCGGCAGCACCGTAGTCCTGCGTGAAGGCCTGTTCGATAGTGGCCACGTCGAAGGCGAGGCTTTGGGCATCGGCTAAGAGTCGCTGGGTTTCGCCGATGGCGTCCTGCAGCTGCGCCAGAGAGGAATGCGGAAGGTTCGCGAGGTTCAGCGCATCGTTCATCAGCATCTGCGCCTGGTTCTGGATCTGCGCGATCTGGTTGTTGATCTGCTCGAGCGCGCGGGCGGCCGAGAGGATGTTTTCAGCATGGTTCCGCGGGTCGTAGACGATCCGCCCACCGCCGCCGAAGAAGAAGGCCTGGGCGGGTGTCGATATAACCGGTGTCAGGACGAGGGCGCTGGCCATCAATGCGGCGGCGAGTTTGCGGGTCCGGGCAGGGCGCTCAGGATTGCGGGTCATGTTCTGTCTCCTTTTGGTCAGGGTGAGGGGGTGTCGGATCGGCTGGTGCGATGTCGGGCCCGAGCAGGTCGATGGCCCAATCAAGACCGCGATGACGCAGCCAGGCGGCGGCGAAGCCATCCCGGCCATGGGTGGCGATAAGATTGCTGATTGCGGCCTGATCGGCCTTGGAGGCGGCGGCGGTGAAGGCCAGAGCCACCTCGCCGAGGCCCAGCGAGAAGAGCCGGTTGCCCCGCCGCGACTGGCAGTAGTAGTCGCGCTTCGGCGTCGCGCGGGCGAGGATGTCGATCTGGCGGTCGTTCAGCCCGAAGTTCTGGTAGATCCGGGCGATCTGCGGCTCAAAGGCCCGTTCGTTGGGAAGGAAGATCCGCGTGGGGCAGCTCTCGACAATCGCGGGCGCGATGAGGGACCCGTCGATATCGGCCAGCGATTGGGTGGCGAAGATCACCGAAGCGTTCTTCTTCCTCAACGTCTTCAGCCATTCGCGCAGCTGCCCGCCGAAATTGGCGTCATCGAGCGCAAGCCAGCCCTCGTCGATCAGGATCATCGTGGGGCGGCCGTCGAGGCGTGCCTCGATCCGGTGGAAGAGATAGGCGAGCACGGCGGGTGCGGCGGGGGAACCGATCAGCCCCTCCGTTTCAAACGCGAGCACGTCCGCGCTGCCCAGGTCTTCGGCCTCAGCATCGAGAAGCCGTCCGAAAGGCCCGCCGAGGCAGAAGGGTTTCAGAGCGCGTTTGAGTTCTGTCGATTGCAGCAGGACCGAGAGGCCGGTCAGTGTGCGCTCCTCGCGCGGGGCCGAGGCGAGCGAGCTCAAAGCCGACCAGAGATGGTCCCGCGCAGCAGGGTCGATCGTCGCGCCTTCGCGCCCGAGGATTCCCGCGAGCCAGTCCTGCGCCCAGGCGCGTTCGGACGCGTCGTCGATCCCGGCGAGCGGCTGCAGCTGCACGGCGGGGTCTTCGTCGGCCAGTGCATCTCCGAGGTTTTCCCAATCGCCACCCATGGCGAGCGTGGCGCAGCGGATCGAGCCGCCGAAGTCGAAGGCGAAGACCTGGGCACTGGCATAGCGCCGGAACTGCAGCGCCATGAGGGCCAGCAGGACCGATTTGCCCGCCCCGGTCGGGCCGACGATCAAGGTATGGCCGACATCGCCCACATGTGTGGAGAAGCGGAACGGGGTCGTGCCGTCGGTTTCGGCGTGGAACAGTGGCGGGCCGTCCAGATGGTCGTTCCGGTCCGGCCCCGCCCAGACCGCCGAGATCGGGATCATATGGGCGAGGTTCAGCGTCGAGATGGGTGGCTGACGGACATTGGCGTATAGATGGCCGGGCAGGGAGCCGAGCCAGGCCTCGAGCGCGTTCAGCGATTCCGGGATGCAGGTAAAATCGCGCCCCTGCACGATCTTCTCGGCGGCCTTGAGCTTGGCCTCGGCGGCTGCTGCGTCCTCGTCCCAGATGGTGATCGTGGCGGTTACGTAAGCCGCGCCCGCCACATCGGCGCCGAGTTCTTGCAGTGCCTCGTCGGCATCCGCTGCCTTGTTGGCCGCGTCGCTGTCGAGCAGGGTCGAGGCTTCGTTGGTCATCACCTCTTTCAGGATCGCGGCCACGGACTTGCGCTTGGCGAACCACTGCCGGCGGATGCGGGTGAACACTCGCGCAGCATCCGTCTTGTCGAGGCAGATCGCCCGCGTGCACCAGCGATACTCGAAACCCTGCGTGTTCAACTCGTCGAGCAGTCCGGGCCAGGTGGCGCTCGGCAGCCCGATAATGGTCAGCGTCTTGAGATGCGCGGCCCCGAGCCGAGGTGTCAGTCCGCCCACCAACGGATCATCGGCCAGCACCGCGTCCAGATGCATCGGCACCTCCGGCACGCGGACGTGTTGGCGCCGGGTCGAAACGGTTGAATGCAGGTAGGTCAGGGTATCTTCATCGGAGAGCCAGGCGATCTCCGGCATGAACCCGTCCAGCAGATCGGTCAGCCGGTCGGCGCGGCCGACAAAGCTGGAGACAAGATCCTGAGGCTTGGTGCTGCGATCAGGGGCGTTCTCCAGCAACCAGCCTTCGGCGCGGCTCGCGTCGTCAGCGGGCGGCATCCAGACCAGCGTCAGGAAATACGCGCTCTCGAAATGCGCCCCTGCTTCTTCGAACTGCGCGCACCGTTCGGCATCGACGAGGGCGGAGACAGGATCGGGAAACTTGGAGGCGGGGTAGTCCTGCGCTGGTATACGCTGCGCTTCTAAGAAGACAGTCCAGCCGGAGCCAAGCCGCCGGAGCGCGCTGTTGAGCCGGGCCGAAGTGGCGACCAGTTCGGCGGGCGTGGCGGATTCCAGATCCGGCCCCCGAAACCGCGCTGTGCGTTGCAGGCTGCCGTCCTTGTTCAGGATGGCGCCGGGCGCGATCAATGCAGCCCAGGGCAGAAAATCGGCCAGTCGGGCGGATTTGGAGCGGTATTCGGCGAGACGCATCATCGGCTCAGACCCCGAACCAGGAGGGGTAACGAAGATGTCGCCGCGCCACCTCGGCGATCTGCGCATCCCGCTTCGCGGCCCAGACCGCGAGGAGATGACCGACGAGCCAGAACACGAGGCCCACAAGCCAGAGCCGTAGGCCCAGCCCGATGGCGGCCGCCAAGGTCCCATTCGCGATGGCGATGGTGCGGGGAGCACCGGCCAGCAGGATCGGATCGATGAGGGCCCGGTGCACCGGCGCAAAATAGCCGGGGATGTCGGTGGGGTTCTCCATCAGATCAGCGCTCCGCCGCCGAAGGAGAAAAAGGAAAGAAAGAAACTCGAGGCCGCGAAGGCGATGGATAGGCCGAAAACGATCTGCACCAGCCGCCGGAAACCGCCCGAACTGTCGCCGAAGGCCAGTGTCAGCCCCGTGACGATGATGATGATCACCGCGACGATTTTGGCGACCGGGCCTTCGATCGATTCCAGGATGGTCTGCAAGGGGGCTTCCCATGGCATGCCCGACCCTGCGGCGAGCGCCGGTTCGGGCAGGGCAAAGACGACGGAGCCGAGCGCGGTTGCGCCAAGGGCTGTGCGAAGTGATGGCAGAAGGGTCATGGATGGCTTCCTTGTGTTGGTGGGAAAAAGGGGGTGAGGGCGTAATCGCCCGAGGCGGTCAGGCCGGTGACACGCGCCAACTCGGAAAGGCGACGCTCGGCGCCCCGTCCGGACAGAACGGCGATCAGGTCGATGGTTTCTGCGATCAGCGCGCGCGGGACGGTGACAACTGCTTCCTGGATCAGCTGTTCGAGCCGCCGCAGCGCGCCGATGGCGGACCCGGCGTGAATCGTGCCGATCCCGCCCGGATGGCCCGTGCCCCAGGCCTTGAGCAGGTCGAGCGCTTCCGGCCCACGCACTTCGCCGATGGGGATGCGATCAGGCCGCAGCCGCAGCGACGCGCGCACGAGATCGGACAGGGTCGCAACGCCGTCTTTCGTGCGCAGGGCCACGAGGTTGGGGGTCAGGCATTGCAGCTCGCGCGTGTCCTCGATCAGGACCACACGGTCGGAGGTCTTGGCGACCTCCGCCAAGAGCGCGTTGGTTAGCGTTGTCTTTCCGGTCGAAGTCCCACCCGCGACGAGGATGTTGGCCCGGCTCGTGACACCCACGCGCAAGTGGTTGGCGGCGTCGGCGGAGAGAATGCCGCCAGAGACATAGTCCTCGAGGGTGAACACCGCGACGGCGGGCTTGCGAATGGCAAAGGTCGGCGCGGACACGACTGGAGGCAACAGGCCTTCGAAGCGTTCGCCGCTTCCCGGCAATTCCGCAGAGACACGCGGGGCCGCAGGATGGACTTCCGCGCCGACATGATGCGCGACAAGCCGGATGATGCGTTCGCCATCGGCAGGGGAGAGAACTGCGCCACTATCAGCCAACCCATCGGCCAACCGGTCGACCCAGAGCCGCCCGTCAGGGTTCAGCATCACCTCGACGACGCCCGCATCCTCGAGCCAGGCGGCGATGCCGGGCCCGAGTGCCGTGCGCAACATGCGTGCGCCGCGAGAAGACGTCTCGGTTTTGAAGGGCGTAACGGTCATGATTGGCCTCGCGATGGATCACGAGACCGATCAAGAAGACCGCTATTGGCCTAAGGGCAACAGCTGTGAAGGCGTAGTAGGGGCGTGGCGTGCAGAGGCAGGCAGGAGCGTAATTCGAACCCCACAGACCCCAGTTGCGTCTTGAACAATGTGTCTTTCTACTAAAAGCCTTTTCTGGCCTTATCCGCGACCAATCGACGTCGAGTAATAATTTGTGCAATCATCAATGTAACGAAGGAGATTGCTGTAATAGCCCACTGGCAGTTTGAAACCTGTATCTGCTGCAACTGAACGGTCTTATCAAGCATCAAGACTAAGACTCCAGCGGCGAAATATGTCGAATTCATAAGTGCACAAGCATGGTAGATAATGAAACTTGCGCCAAAGCCGTCATAGGACGGCTTTTCACTATTTCTTGGAAGCACAGAGGAGCCAAAATCGGCAGCGCCAGGTTTCTTGAAGAAAAAGTCTCGAATTGAGTTGACTACTCGAGCATATAGAATCGCATCTAGCCTTAAGCCCTCAATATAAGAAATTACTGCCGCACCAACTAGGCTGAGCAAAACGGCCGAAACTCCAAATATGAGAAAGGCAAGGATGCGTGCCTCCTCGCTTATCCCATCTTTTGAGAAGTTGAGAAGAGCCAGCCCGACAGTGGTGATGGGAATTGCCGTGATGAGCAGAAAATATCTATAGAAGGTCGCAAGTACCTCGTTTGTCTTGAAATGAGCCTGAGATATGTTCTCATATTCCTTTAGCTGGAACTGAGAAAATGCATCTGACACGTCATTTTCTGGTGCCATTTCGCCCGCCCAATCTCTACTTGTTAGTCGTGGTCCAGATGGTCCACCGTTTGCTTTCTCGTTCAAGTTTCGATTTTAAACAGAATTACAACCGTGACAAACGATCCAACATTCGGTCAATCAGGCTTTTGGCGGCAACTTGATTGACAGAGCAATCATAGATCAAATCGAAGACCTCCTTGTAGGTTGCGCGCTTGCTCGCTGGCAAACTCTCAAAGATGTCGCCTTCGGCCTTTGTGGTTCGGGCATCGACCGCTTTCTCGATCGAAGCGAGGCGACCAAGCATCGCACGGCGGTCTTCATCTTCAAAGAGATCAAATTCCACGGCTTTGCGCATCTCCGCAAGGAGCGTCCCAATCTCGGCCTTGATCGACTTGGCAAAGCGCGCAGACACGGCGCCTTGCTTAAGAACATCAAGCTTCTCGTAGATTTTGTCAGCTGCAAGCTCAAAAGTCTTAAGGCGATTCCGCTTTTGCGAGGAGACGCGGCACTCCCGCGCCACCTCAGCGCCCACTGGCCTCAGATGCGCAATGATGTTGTCCAGATGCATGTTGCTCTCAAACTCATCGCGTCGACCGTTCGGAACCACACGTCCATCCAGCACATGCACTTCACCAATCGTCCAAGAGCAGAACCGGTCTTCCGGAAAAACCTCTAGAAAGAGCCGATCATGACCCACCTGAATATTTCCGACCCGCGCGCGCAGACCACGGACGCCCTGCGCGGAGGGTATCGCACCCTGATAGTCGTGATGGATTAGCCAGCCGACTGCCGCCGGTTCGCCATCAATGCTCTCGATCTCAAATGTCTTCAGACTGCGTAGAGAGGCCTTCTTGGTATCCGAGTATTCAACATAGTCGCGATAGGGCCTACAGACTGGCTCCTCAGCGCCGTTAATGTGAATCTGATAGGACTTGCCGGCACGGCCGTGCGCTTTGAGAAGAGTTGCAATCTCTTGACCGTAAGAGAATTCGGGTGAGAAAGGACAGGGGCAGACCTGGCTCACAAACGCCTCGATCTCGATCTCATTGAGCAGACGGTCATTGGCGATCCGGCGAGGTTTGATCAGTTCGACCTCGAAGAAATGTGCGGGATAGTCTTCCGGTTCCAGCTTCTTAAGTGTCACGGCTTCCCGTACAATTGTGCGTAAGTCCGCCTCACTATCGTTTTTTGCAAGCATCCGCTTCACTATGCGGCCGTCCCAAGTTGCTTCCAGAACCTTCGTGTCTCCCTTGGCGCGCGAGCGAAAGACAAGCTGCTGGACGTATCCAAGACCGGATAGACGCCCGACACCGCGAAAGCCACGCGCATCCGTTCCGCGCTTTTCGCTGGCGCCGAACGAGAGCATGCGCGCGGGAAAGTCTTTATTGGACAAACCCTTGCCGTTGTCGCGGATTACGACGCGCCGATCGATGTGATCGAGATTGATCTCGATACGGCCTTCGTCGATGGACGACAGTAGGCCAGACGCAACGGCATCATCAATGGCATCGGTGGCATTCTGAACATACTCGCGGAAGATAGAAAGCGGATTGACATACATTGAGCTGCTCAAGAGCTCCAAAACATCTTTACCTACGAAGATTTCCGTTTCGTCAAATCCCTCATCATCTATCCGTGCCGCTTCAGTCATTCTTCTTTCCCCTGAAACTCTTTTACGCATAGACTTGCGTAATATTCTTGATTTGAGCTTTCACTTTTGATCCTGGCTGAACGTCTTCATCGGTTAGTCCGGCATCTTCAACTCGCTCGTCTTCCGGCACCAGATAGGAATTAATGTCTTCAACACGCCTAAGTTTCTGCGCCGACCAGATCTTCGCCTCGTCCGATTTGGACATCGGCACGAAGTAACGCGCAGCGTCCCGTAGTTTGCCAACCGCCAGTGTGTTAAGATCATGCACATAGTCGTTCTTGTCACGGCTACACAAATATTCAATGAGTTCAGTTCGCTCATCGGAGGAGAGCGCTGCTATCGCATTTTGAAACGAGTCAAACTCCGCGCGCCCGTCATATTGTTCATACCAAAAGCGATTGAAAATGTAGTGGTGAGGGCGAAGCAGAATATTTTCGAATTCTTCAAAAGTATCACCATAGGCCGTGCGGAAGAAATCCGGTGCTCCACTGACGACGCCATGCGTTGCCTGTAGGATGACCTGCATCGAGCGAAGGTAATAAGAGTTCCATCTCTTCCCTATATGGCCGCGGTCAGGCCGCGTAACCGGTTGATATCGCATTGGGAAAGAGAAAATTCGAATACCAAGCTCTTCATTGAGTGTCACGTTGAGCCGCATTCGCTCGAACAGGTCGGCCGGATCATCATGGAAATTATAGAGCATATAATTAGACAGCTCGGTTATCCCGGCTTCAGCAGAATAACGGATTGCTTGCTCGTATGGTTTCTTGACCCCAAGATGGTCAAACGCAATTCGCAGCGGTTTAAGGGCAATGCGCGAAAGCTGCTGTAAATACATCGGATCTTTGCACAGAATGCGCGCGTCAACGCCCTGATTGAAATCCACGCGCCGCTGCAACTCGTACCGCCCACGCTTGAGCTTGGCACCGCGCTCGAACCCTAGGTCAATGATCTCGGCGATGATATCTTTGAAATTTGCCGAGGCGACCACATTGTTGTCCATCAAGATCAAGTCGCGCTTTTCACCGTAGAGCTTGCTGACCCCTTCGACGACTTCGGTTAAGGAGTTTGTGTCGCGCTGTCCGCCTTCAAGCTTTGGTACACCGCAAAACGCACATTTGCGTACGCAGCCTCGCGAGGCGTAGGTAAAGTAGGCGTCATTCACAGGATACTGGTATTCGATGTGGTCGAGTATGCTGTAGTCGGGGACAAGGTCCTCAATCGGCTTGCCGTTCACGTCATCAGCATAGAGTTCCTCATCAAACGGGTCGAGGCCGAGCGAGACTGCCGGTGCTTCGCCAAGTAGCCCCTTGATAAAGCGGACGCCGCGCCATTTTGGCTCGTCGATGAAATTTTCGTGCATCAGCGAGGCGGCAATGCCGCCGACAAAAACGCGGTGCGCCTGTCCGCCCACCAAATCAAGGGCGTAATCGATGCTGCGTGCCGTCCGCTCCCACTCAAATGAGAAGAGCGTTGTGATGTAGACCCGGTCCCAAGCCGTCTCATAGGCCGAAGGATCTTCACCCTTTACGAAGCGAACATTATCCTTCTTACCACTGGGTCCATGATACTGAGCAATCTTCATCAGGCCGAGCGGCGGGTATTTGTTCCGGTAGCCCGGTTCGACAAGGAGGATGTTCTTGTTAGTCATGCTCTGCCTCGATTCGAGTTATGTTCCACCCTAGCTACAGACACCTGTCTTGTCGATCCATCTCTCGAAGCACCCTTGAGATGGGAGAGCTACCGCCGCCACCCATTAAGCGACCGCCTGTGACTGTTCTGTTTCCGCAGGGAAATACTTTTCAACCTTATCGTAGATTTCTTTGACGAACGCCACCTGCTCGGCATCCAGCACCCCTTGCTCAGGATGAGCAACCTTGTTGCGAATGTCGTTTAAATCTCTGATCCATTTTGTATTCTTCGTCTTGGCTTGTTTATCATTCTCATCTAGGGAAATGACATCCTTTACAACATCCCAATTGTGGATGCAGATATCTATATAGTTTTGTAAATAGAGCTGGCTCTCCGGCTCGCCCTCTTGGTCTTTATACTCCCACCTTGCACTGCAATCGATCCTGATTTTCGAGGGAATGCCTTTGACCCACCACGCCCTGTCGTGTGTACCGTACTGTTTTTTCAGGGTCTCAATAACGTAATCGAAAATTCGTTTCTGGATACGCAGCACTTTTGTGCGGGCCTCTTCCGTGCCCGCTTCGTCCCGCGAGTCCAGATACTCCGCAAGTCCCGCCGGCTTGAAGTCAGGACGCTTCTTCTGGATTTGTGCCTCCATCCCGTAGGCCTGCTGACGAACCGCCGTTAGCGAGGAACCAATGCGCCGGAAGGCTTGAATGTCCTGATCTGAAGCGCTTTTGAAGAAATCAACGAGTACTTGAAGGTAGGGTTCGACCGCTTGGAAGGTTGCATCAGCATCGAAGACATAAAGGTCCGTTCCGTTTTTCTGCCGCACATGATCGGCAACATCCTTCATGACGTGGAATAGCGCCCTTAGGCCGTTATTCGTGCACAGATAGCCGCCTGGGCCGTCGCCGAGTTTCCAATTGTTTGGTAGCTGATCAGCAAACATTCGCAGGCAATCCGACAAGACCGAGAGGCCCTTTTTGAGGTTGTCTTCGTAGGCTTCAGATTGCCCCGTGGAAAACGGTCCTGGGACTATCGAGCCTTTGCTAAGCGTTCCCAACAGCTTGGCTCCGCGCTCGCCGAGGCCATCCCGGATTGATGTTTGTGTAAGACACCGATGCTGCGTTTTCTTTTTCCCGGTCACGACCATGCGGTCGTGGAGCGGTGAGGTTTTGTCACTGTTGAGTCTAGATGCAATGCGAGAGAGCAGAGCTTGGAAGGCCTCTTCGGGATCAGAAGATTTCCAGTGAAGGTCGGCGTAGAGTTCAACAAGTAGCCCGGTGCTTACTTTCACCTGCTTGCTGTTGATGTCGATGAATAAGTTCATCTCCTTGTCAGCTGGCAGGTTCTCGTAGGCAAGAACAGGAATCATTGAAGAGTCTTCCTTGAAGCCCTTCATGTTCCGCGCATATGCATAGCCATAAAGCCGGTGTTGGCCGTCAATAACCCATGCAGAAGCATAGTTCGGAGGAAGGTGCAGCTTCCCTAGTGTTTCGTTTTCAAAGTTTTGAATGACATCGAATTTTAACTTTGTCTTTTTGCCGGTCTTTAAGTTTACGACGATATTAGTGGGAAATTTACCACCATCATTGATGTACTCGGCAATCTTCTTCAGTCGTCTGGACTGAAGCATCCTCTGATAGGTCTCAAGGTTCTCGGTATCGCGACTCGCCTTATGGCCGACATAGGCAATTTTCAAAAGTTCGTCGGGTGGAATCAAGAAAGTAAAGAAGGTCTCACCGCCCATCTTTCCGCGTGTCGCAACGACCTGCTTTGAGAGGCCATCAATCTTCTGACCGCCGAACATGTGCGCAAGGAACTGGTAGCGCGCTGCCTGCTTGAGATGGTGAACTAAAGAAGCGTAGTAGTCGAGCTCGGCATCCGTGATGACCGTAATCTGCGCTTCGCTGCACTTCGCTAGGTCAGCTTCGCTCCATGCGATGTTGCGCGTTGCAATGACGTGCTTGACCTTGAGTTTGGCTTGCTGCCCGTAGAATTTACGGATCGACTTGAAGATTGGTTCGCGGATGGCCCTGATCTTCTCGATCAGGTTCGCCATGTTCTTCTTCCCAGGACTCTCGCGCTGTGTGCACTCGACTATGATAACCGTCTCGTCATCCTTGGCGAACACGTCAATCTGACGAGGCTCCAAGCCGTCTTCCACTGCGATAGTGAAGTTCCGGCCCTTGCTCATTTCCTTAAAACCCATTTGGGCAAGGATACTCCAGGCTTCGTCTTCAAGTTGCTCGTCTGCGGGCTTGGGCTTTGCCATGCGCGTGGATTTCGCGTTCTTTCTGATGACGCGCCAGCCGTCCTTTTGCTCCACTTCGACTTTCTCGCCGATCAGCTTCTTGTTCGCGGCCGTGACGGCCTTATGCTGATCCTTGCTCTTCCGGCGCCGAAGCTCCGAAGTGATCTCGTCCTCCGAGACGAGGGGGCCTAGATACTGCTCAGTCATGCCTTGCGTCACCAATAAATCAATATACGGTAGTAAGCAACGTGAGGCCGACTATATGCAAGGGGTCTCGGATGGTGATCTTGCCAAAACCTGTGCTTTCATCGGTTTTTGCTAGGTTGCTTCGGCACAATCAATGGCCAATCGTACGCCGGTGTTCAGTTCAATCGACAGTGCCGTGCGATGTGATGTGTGTTTCACGCCGACAGTGGCATGGGCGGAAAACTGATTCGAAAATCATTTGTTTGGGTTGGCTTCTGTATTGTGGCTCAACTCCCTCTGCAGCGTAGTGCTGGTCGAAAGTCGCCGCGACAGCGTTCGAACGAAGCCGCTATATCTCTCTTTCCCTTTCGCCTTGGCGGCGGAATAGGTGTCATCGGGCAGCGGCGGCGTTGTCGTCAGCCAGAAGCGGACGAATAGCGCCAGCGCCTCAGTCGTGATTTCCTGGTCTCGCTCTAGTCTTTCCAGCGACCGTGTTAGGCGGTCCAGCCTGCGGACGATTGCGGCTTCGTTCTGCTCTGCGCTATCCGGCGAGAGGAACGACGCCAAGGCCGCTTCTATGATCTGTGTCCTGGGAATGCGCCGCCGCACCGACAATTCATCAAGTTCATTGAAAAGCGCGGCGTCGACATAGGCGGTGATCTTGGCTTTCTTCATCGCGTCACCTCACAATTCGATGCCGTCGTCCGGATCGAGGGCAGCTTGACGCGCGACGGTGCGGAAGCGGGTTTGCATCGCGCGGGTGCGTTGGGCCTCGTCGTCGGGTTCGTCTTCGAGGGCCGCGAATTCCTCGCGCGGAAAGGGGAGCTCAGGGGCCACGTCCTCATGCTGTGGAACCTCCGGTTCGCGGCGGATGCCGCCATCTGCATCGTCAGCGGGCTTGTTCGTGCAAGCTTCCCGAGGCGGCGCTATCGGCTGAAGACAGCTCCAATCGTCTGACCCCGCAGGGCTGACGGATGCAGATGCTTCGACGATGGGCGGCTCTTGGATTCTCGCCGTCAGTTGCGCATCGCGGAAGTACCGCACTTTTTGTGCCCGGATCGGGGCTGCGCCCGACACGAGGATGATTTCGTCGTCGGGTGGCAGCTGCATGATCTCCCCGGGGGTCAGCAAGGCGCGGGCGGTTTCCTGGCGCGAGACCATCAGATGTCCGAGCCAGGGTGACAGCCGATGCCCGGCGTAGTTTTTCATGGCACGCAGTTCGGTCGTGGTGCCGAGGGCGTCGGACAGGCGCTTCGCCGTGCGCTCGTCATTGGTCGCGAATGCGACGCGGACATGGCAGTTGTCCAGGATGGCGTTGTTCTGGCCATAGGCCTTTTCGATCTGGTTCAGCGATTGGGCGATCAGGAACGCCTTAAGGCCGTAGCCGGCCATGAAGGCGAGCTGGGATTCAAAAAAGTCCAGACGGCCGAGGGCAGGGAACTCGTCGAGCATGAACAGGAGGCGGTGCTTGCGCTTTGTGTCATGCAGATCTTCCGTCAGACGACGGCCGATCTGGTTCAGGATCAGCCGGACCAGCGGTTTGGTGCGGGAAATGTCCGACGGCGGCACCACGAGGTAGAGGGTGAGCGGGCGCGCATCCGAGACCAGATCATCGATCCGCCAGTCGCAGCGTCGGGTCACGGCGGCGATCACGGGGTCGCGGTAGAGGCTGAGGAAGGACATGGCGGTGGACAGGACTCCGGAGCGTTCGTTCTCGGATTTGTTCAGCAACTCACGGGCCGCCTGAGCGACAACGGGATGCGGGCGATCTTTCAGATGGGCGGTGCGCATCATGGCAGTCAGTGTGGCGGCGATGGTACGCCGCGGATCGGACAGGAAGGCGCCGACGCCCGCCAAAGTCTTGTCCTTCTCGGCATAGAGGACATGCAGGATCGCGCCCACCAAAAGGGAATGGCTGGTCTTCTCCCAATGGTTTCGCCGTTCGAGTTGACCTTCGGGATCGACGAGGATGTCGGCGATGTTCTGGACGTCACGGACTTCGCGCTCGCCTCGGCGGACTTCGAGCAGCGGATTGTAGGCGGCGCTGCCTGCATTGGTCGGGTCAAACAGCAGGACGCGCCCGAAACGCGCCCGCCATCCGGAAGTCAGCTGCCAGTTCTCGCCCTTGATGTCGTGGACGATCACAGAGCCGGGCCAGGTCAGCAGGCTCGGGATGACGAGACCGACGCCCTTGCCGGAGCGGGTGGGCGCGAAGCACAGCACGTGTTCCGGACCGTCATGCCGGAGGTAGCGCTTGTCGAGACGGCCCAGCACGACCCCGTCTTCCGCGAACAGCCCGGCGGCGGTGATATCCTTGGGGCCTGCCCATCTGGCCGAGCCATAGGTCGTCACATCGCTCGCCTCACGCGCTCGCAGGACCGACAGCAAGATGGCGACGGCAATGGCGGCGATCCCGCCTGCGCCGGCGATTGCGGCGCCTTCTATGAAGACGCGCGGCGCGTAGGCGTCATACCAGTACCACCAGGTGAAGACCTGCCACGGGCGATAGATCGGCAGGCCGAACAGGGCGGTGAGAGGCGCGCCAAGCTGGGGCTGGAACCCCAGACGAAACGCGACCCATTGCGTCGCCGCCCAGACGAAGAGCAGCGCCACGAGGCTGACGATGAGGATCTGGCCCCAGAGGATCTTGGTGGCGGATGACGTGTCCTGACGGCTCATGGTTATGTCCTTCCTGCTCAGAGGTTCAGCCCGCGTTTGCGCCCGAGGCTCCAATCGATCCCGCCGCCGTGCGTCATCGTGCCTGTGACGGTTTGGCCGAGATGGCGTTCGAGTTGCGGAGTCCAGGGGACCAGCGAGAATCCGAGGCCATCGTCGATCATGGCGAAGCGGCCCGATGCGAGATCGAGGCGTTGACGAAACGTCCCTGCGACGGGTTCGCCCTCGGTTGGTTTGTGGTGGGGAAGCCCGGTTTGTGTGCTGAGGTCTTGACCGATGGCGTCCAGTTCGCGGGTGCGAAGGGTCGCCAGCAGATCGCGGGCAAAGGTGACCCGCTGTCCCTGTCGTCGGGCGAGGCCTTCGGCGACTAGGTGATCCGCGCGGCGCTTCAATGCCTGGCGAACCTCCGCGCCAAATCCGGCACCGCTCAGCGGTGCGCGGTCTCGGGCAAGATGCAGGCGGTCGAGCCAGGTGGCGCCATCCGCCGCGATCTGGGCGGCCAGCGACAGATCGGAACGACCGACAAGAGACAGTTGCGGTGCCCCGTCCGTCGTCCCTGTCCAGAGCCGGGTTTCGACAATGCCACCTTGCGGCGTGTCACCGGTCGCATCGAGATCCTGGAAGCGTAGGTGATGTACGCGACCGTCAACTCCGTCGATGATCGCGCAGCCACTACCGGCGTGGTCATCATGAAAGCCGCGTTCCACCAGCCGCCCGAGGATCGGCGCGGTGGGCGTGCCTTCGATGGCGAAATCACCCGCCGCGCGGTGGCGCTCGGCACCCATGGCCCGGTGCATCCGTTTGATAATGTCGCCGCGCATCCCGAGCTCGCGCAGAGTGTCTTCGGTATTCGGTTTCAACTCCCAGACGACGGGGGCGATTTGTTCGGCCAGCCCAAGCCTCTCCAGTGTCTGGGCGCGCCGATCATCAAGCGGCGCAGCTCCGGATCGCGGGGCTCCGGTGTGCCGCGACGCAGGTCGGCGATGCCGGCATGATCATCCGCCAGAGATCGCAGGCCCCGGTCCAGATCGGTCCAGCGTTCCGCCGTGACCTGAATTTCGAGCGCTTGGGAAATCTCGCGCACGCTGCGGGGTCCCAGTTCCAGATGTACGAGGTCTTCGGCGCGAGCGCGAAACCCGCGGCTGATATAGTCACGCGAGATCACAAGGTCCCGCCCATCGTCGTCCTTGCCGCGCACCAGGATGTGGACATGCGGATTGTCGGTGTTCCAGTGATCGACGGCGACCCAGTCGAGTGTTGTGCCGAGATCCCGTTCGGCACGGGCCATCAGATCACGGGTAAAGGCGCGCAGGTCCTCAAGCTCGGTGGCATCTTCCGGCGAGACGATGAACCGGAAATGATGCCGGTCGTCTTCACAGCGCGCCGCAAATCCGCCCCGGTCGAGATCATCGCGTTCAGACCCGAACAAGTTTGCGTCGCGTCCGTCCTGACCGACGCCGTCGCGCTGCAGGTAGCCGAGATGCTTGGCCATGGGCGCGGAGCGAAAGCGCTTGCCCTGGTGGCGCACGACGCGGGCCTTCACGACAACGCGCCGGGAGGTGCGGGTCAGGCCCTTGGCGGTTCGGGCAAATCGTCCGCGCCCGAAAGACGTGTTGCCGGAACGCCTGCTGCCCCCGCCGATACGATAGCCGGTATGTCCGGATTTCCGCGCGGCACGCATCACCTCGTTGACGAAACGTGTCGGTTGCTTCGAGGTTCTGCCGCCGTCGCGGATACGCCCGGGGCGGATGCGCAGATCATTGTCGCGCCGGGTCATAGCCGCATTCGTGCGTAGGACCAGCTGCCGCATGAAAAGGGTATATAAATCATATTTCTAGATGAAGTCCTGCGGCATGCAGTTTGGATGCGCGGCACAAATCCTCGCAGAGAAACAACGGCTTGAGGTCCGCTTGCGGCACCTCTTTTATCTCGCGCTCTTTCTGTTGAGACCCTGCGCGTCGACCCTCTCCGGCACATTCCTGCGACCGGGCTTTCCAGACCTCGCCATGCTGCGATTCCGCGGATCATGGCGTTCGCCCCCGGTTGAGGGGCACGAAGATGCCGTTCTGAGATGCGTCCGACGTAATCCGTTGGGCGTCATCGCCGGGGGCGTGACCCGCCTCAGCGGTTGCCGCGAACAGCGGGGCGTCGCGCCAGTCCTGTGTCCTTTGCGGGCGGTTGACTGCCCGCGCGACGTCGGTTCCATCGGTGATGAGCGGCGCTAGGATTGCGAGGTAATTGCGGGTTTCATGCGGCAGGGCGCGCCCGGTATCAAGGTGGTTCTGGTACCGTGCAGGCCCGGCGTTGTAGGCCGCGAGAAAGCCGGGTGACCCGAACTGATCGTACATTTGCCGCAGATAGGCGGCTCCGGCCAGAATGTTGTCGCGCGGATCGAAGGGATCATCGCCAAGCCGGTGGGCTGCGCGCAATTCGGCCCAGGTGCCGGGTATGATCTGCATAAGTCCCATGGCGCCCGCGTGGCTCACCGCGCGCGGATTGCCCGCACTCTCGACCTCCATGACGGCACGGATCCAGGGCTGCGGGATGCTGAACCTGCGCGAGGCTTCTGCGATATAGGTGTCGATTGCTTGCTGTTCAGATGCAGGAGCAGTGCGGTGCTGAGCGATCACGGCTGACGGTGCCACGGTCATCGGCGTGCAGAAGGTCAGTACAAGCGCCGTAGTAACTACCGCGTGCCGACGGCTGTGGCCGCGTTCAAAACTACGCATCTTCCGCCTCTCCATATGTCCAAAGAAGGATGGCACGTCCGAGGATTATGTCCGCTGACAGCGGCCCGAAATACCGTCCATCGAGGCTGTCCGCGACACCAGCAAGGAGCAGGAAGACATCGTCCGAGCCGAGCGTGACACATCCCGTCCAACGAGGAAGCGGGCGCCCCTGTTGGTCAGCCGATGCAGCCTCGGCAACTACGCTGCCGTCGATGGTGATCTCGAGATTGTTCCGACAGACCGTCATGCCGGAGACGGCCGCGATGCGTTTCAACAGCAAGGTATCCGCACCGACATAGCCGCGTTCAACCACCCAGGATGACAGGTCTTTCGGCAGGCGCACGGCAACGAGATCGCCCGGTGATGGCCCGTGTGACGCTCGAACGACGTAGATGCCGATCGGCACGCTTGCTGAGGCATTCCAGATCAGACGCGGTGCGCGGTCGATCTGTGCAGCTGCGAGCAGACCGAGGGACAAACCGGCCGCGAGGAGGGGAGGGGCCGCCGTGCTCATGTCGTCACCATGCGCCGCTTGAGCCAAGCCGCATGCCGGGCAGGGGTGTAGGAACGGGGCTCCAATGCAGTGGTCAGGCGGTTGTGGACGTGCCGCCAATGGTCGGGGCAGACATCTTCCGGTGCGATGCCATAGCTTTCCACGATGTCGATGGACCGAAGCGCTGCCTCGACCTTAGGCCAACCGGAAAGGCGCAGCAAAAGCTCTCCGCCTGGTGTGACACAGGGCACCGTCGAGCAGGGTTCGCCTGCACTGACGGCGCGCAGAATATCTATCCGGCTTTCAACGGTGCCATAGTCGTTCGAGTACCAGCGCACTAATGCAAAGATCGCACCTGGCGCAAAGGCAACGTGCTTTTCCGTGCGCGTCAGGATGATTTCCTCGGCAATCCGACCGAAACGGATCCAGCGCTCGGTGCGCCCTTCAATCCAGGTGAGGTGGACATGTGTCTGCACCGGCTCAGCGCCCCCGCCGCAGATATGCCGGCGAAACGGCGGCATGGCGTTTGGCGGGTAGGACGCGATCTTCGGTCTCGTCCGAGGTCGAGGTCTTCTCGCCCCTCGTGACCCAAGCCTGCAGATCGTCGACCGCGTAGACGACACGCCCGCCGATTTTCGAGTACCGCGGGCCAGTCCCGTAGGTCCTGTGTTTTTCCAACGTGCGACCAGACAGGCCGAGAAATCGAGCGGCTTCCGGGGTTCTGAGGTAGCGGGGCGGGAGTCCTTCGTTTGGGTCGGGCATTTGAGCATCTCCGGTGGCTAGGCCCCGCGACGGCGCGTCGCGGGCTGTCGGAGGTCATCAAAGCGGAAGAGCGCCGTGGGGAGGGATGACGAAGATCGCGGCGCGAAAACGTCACCCCCAAAGGCCAACAGGATCAGGGGCTGATGGGGGTTCGATATTCGGAGATCGCGCGGTGATCACCTGCGCGGCTTGGAGCGCCCCGTTGGTCTTTTGCCAAGAAGGAGAAAGCGATAGCCTTTGGTGGTCAGATGCGTTCCATGGGCCGACAGTCGGGTGATCTGGGCTTTCAGGGAGCTGGTCTTCCAATGCTCGCGCGACACAGCCTCCGCGCCGAACAAATGCCGCGCGATCGTCTGGTAGCTGGCACGGTCCCGGCGCGCATCGAGCGTGCGCAGTGCAAGCTGGATGCGTCGCTGCTGCTGCGTTGTCAGGGACGGAGGGGTTCGTTTCTGGCGCAGCAATTGCACACGGAGGGCCTTGAGTGTGTCCACCCGTGCCGCCCAATGTTCGTCCAGCGGCACCAGAATCCCAATCGGGCGTTGGATGCTTTTGGCATCCAGCACAAGCAATGCGCCTGTTGCGAGGCGCACATAGATCAAGCCGTCCTGCGTTCCGATGACGGTCAGATCATCTGTATCGATGTGCGGCGCGGCGGTGTCGCCGCCGGGGACTGGCACAACATACCCGACCGCTGCCGGGGCGATTGATGGCGTCCAGAACACGGGTGCATTGGGTGCGTCGATGTCCGGATCAACCGGGAAATCGCAACCCCCATGCGGCCGGTGATTTCAATCCATCCCGCATTTGCGGGTAATTGGCGCGATAGTCGGAATTGCGGCGCAAGCATTCCCAGGCCAGCCCGGACAGGTCGAGACTGTCGAAATGCTTGTACGCCGTTTCGTCTTGCCAATCCTTGGTCATGGCGAAGCTCCGCGTCAGCTGTTTCGATGGGCGATGAGTATAGCTTGGTGACGCGTCAAAACGACGGCAAGAACGGTTGCTGTGCGCAACCTGCGCGAGTGTTCGCCGATCTCAGACGGATCGGGCGATGTTCAGCCAGTCCGGCCCTCGAGCAGCTTGCGATAGCCGTGCTCCGTCATCCAGCGAGCGCGGGCGAGGTGGCTGTCGTACATCTTTTTGGCACGCTCTGGTTCCTCGGCGGCATCTATACTGAACAAAATCTCACTGACTTCCTGCAGGCTGGCACCGCTTTCGGCGGCATCAAACAGGCGCAAGTACAGTGTCATATGCGCGTGGTCGTAATCGGTCAGCTCATCGCTTTGTGGTGCGAGATCAGCGATCGGCGTGGTGCCGGTAGCAGACATGATTCCCCCTCGCCATTGGGCATTAAGGCTCATAACAGCACATCAGATTGCATGTGCAAGGTCGGATTACGGTCAGTCAAACTACAGATGAGCATTATAATACGTCGCACCAAAATACGCGATAGGTTCTTTACTCGCGGATGGACATCCGCGTTGTTTTTGCAAGGAATCTCAAGCACTACCGCCAATTGCGCGGGCTGACACAGGCCGCGTTGGCGGCGGCGATGGATGTCGATCGCGCTCATGTCAGCGCGATGGAGCGGCAACAGCAGAACGTCACCATCGTGACACTGCAAAAGGTAGCGGACGCCTTGGGTGTCGAACCAGCCCAGCTGCTTGCTAAGCTTGAGTGACAGAATGCTTGGGCGGGGAAGTGTGCATTCGCTGCTTCGCAGCGAGGCTATGAGGTGATCTTGAAAGCGGACTTCAAAGTTAATGCAGAAAGAGAGGCAAAGAAAAGCACATTGCTTGCATAGCCCCGCTAAAGCATCTGTGCACAGTATTAAGCTGTGTTTTTGCTAAGCAACTCTTGTAGCAAGGCATGCGCCCCTTCGGGTACAAATTTCCGCCACTTATCGTCACCTGATCGAAAGAGCTCTCTAATCTCAGTGCCAGAGGCTCTCGGCACGTGAGATTCGTCATGTTCTAAAACCTCAACATCAAAGCCGGCGTCTTCCAAGAGCTTAACCTTATGCTCGTTCCATTCGGTATGCCTCGTGGTAAAGCACTTCACACCTGTCGGCAAAAAAGTGGAAATGCGGAATGGGTCCTCTATTGGAAAGGGGATTATTCTGAACTCCTCCAAAGAGAACCCATTTGCCAAGAGGCAAGTTTCGATAATCCAGAACCTTTCAAAGAACGTAAGTGGGTTGTTGTCGATCAATCCTCTATGATTTGCGCCCGGAAAGTGGCCGCCGCTTTCATTATAAATCTGTGTAATTCCTATATAGACGCAATCAGCGCGTGACTTTGCCCACCGAAAATACTCCAAATGACCATTGTGAAATGGCTGAAAGCGACCGTGGATTGAGGCATGAGTTAGTCTCTCCACGAAATACTCACCCCCGCGTACGGTTCTTCCTGCCTGAACTCTCCGATGTGAATGGGGTCCCAACCGTGTAGTTCCCTAAACTCATCTACAAAGTCATCGACATTTGTTGAGGCAACAAAAAAAAGCGCGGGACCTGCAAACTCGGCACAAAGAGCTACAGCTTTCGATCTACGGCACGTAGCTGTGAATGCGTCTGTAGGAATTCCGTCCGCTTCAAAACATCCTACTGGAATCCCGAGGACATCTTCATGGACGATGTTTAGGTCGCATAGGGAAATTTGAACTCTAGCCCCGACCCGGTAGGCCAAATTTATCGCTGCGCCCGCAAGCCCAAAACCTGTAATATCTGTAGCGAAGAATTCAGTCTCCATTCCACCAAGAAACCGCTTACTAACAATCTCTGACGCAAAAGGCGCGCTGTCATCGTTATCAATCTCACGCAGCACGGCCATTTTTGCTGCCCCCAGTCTCCGGGAGATCAAAACACTGCCAGAATTTGGAGTGGGAATTTGCGAATGTTCTCTTGCGCCGAAGACGGAGACTGTCAGATGTGTGTAGTCTGATCGCACGGAGTGTAGATTTTGAAGCTCAATACCAAGCTTCTTAAAGCCGTCAGATAGCGATTTACTCAACGCAGCCATCTTTTCGACTGTGTCGAACTCCGGGCCATACTCAATGCAGACCGAAGCGCATTGAGGGTTAACTTTCGAAACAATCAAATCAGAAACCGCGTGCAGGATGGCAACTTCGCAAAACTGGTCAATGTCGTTCAACATTCTCCCTATGCGATCAATGCTTGAACATATCAAAGCGTCACCAACCACTGTACAACCGGTATCGGACCATAGCTCGATATCGATTGCCTTAGACAAAACGCTTACGTCGCGCATATGGACCTTCTGGCCGCAACCAACCTTATTCAAATCTACCTGGAACATTACCGATACTTCGTAAGGTCCACCGCCGAAGTCTTCGGGTCAGTCCACATCCGTTCGAAATAGTCCTTAAACGTGTAGTAGAGGGAGTGGGAGGAGCGCTCATTTTGACCTGCGGTAAGAACAACTTGTGGGTTGCTTCGACCTTCTTGATCGTCCCAAATGGTGTAGCTCATAACACAAACTCTATCATCGATGAATACTAGGCGAAATTGTTGGAAATCTGCCTCGCTTTCGGCATGATAGAATTTCACCTCTATGTTGAAGCCTTCCTTGATCGCCAAGTCGGCGACAGTTTTTAAAGACTCCCGAACTCGACTTGCATACGTATTTCTGTCGATTCCGGTTCTGCTCGCGACGTTTCTCAGAACCGGATTGTCTGGGGGAGAGAGGAGCAATCTGACTGGTCGTCCTGCCTTCGCACACCTCACAATCATTTGTCGAAACTCTGGGATCGAAGTCAGCTTGTGCGCTCCAACCCCAAGAAAGTCGAAAGAATGACGCGGACGCTTCAAAGATGCACGATAGTCGATCCCACTGGCAGTGCGCATAAATACATCAAGGATACCCAGCCGATAGAACCTGTACAGCAGGTAAGTGGAAGTCGCACTCACCAGTCCAGCGAATGCAAGAGCCGCGTTAAGTGGGGTCATGTAGCCAAAATAGGCGACCACCCAGCAAACAGTGGCGGCAATCGCGGAAACGAATAGGAGCTTTCGCGTTGCTCCTACAAACCACCACAAAAGCCTTTTTCTGATCAAGATTAACACCGAAACCGTGGCAGCAGCCAAGACGATCCAAACGAGGTTTGAAATAAGCTCTGTTGCAACACCACCGGGTAGTTCTGTCCAAAAATCGCCCATCAACCTACGCACTCATCCAAAACCAAAAATGTCCAATCGTCGAATTCATCCTTTTTAGCGGTTATGTCGGCTTTAGAGAAAAACTCCAATGAAGTAAGAAAACCCGGCTCCCCAGAGTTTACGTCAACGGCACTTTGTGATCGGACTTCAAATACCAAGCCTACATGTTGGCGTCCGAACATATTAGTTGTTTCGTGAATTGCTCCAAAGAACTCAACAGTCTTTTCATCTGGCGTAAACTCAAGCTCTTCCCGCAACTCACGCTGCAAACTTTGTTGAACCACATCCGGATCGGATGCAAACAACGTTGGAAAATCTTCAACTTGCAGGTGCCCGCCAAAGTTGATCGACCGGGTGCCATGAAGCCTCTTTTCAGGAAGTCGTTTTGTCCTTTTATAAGTAAGGAACTGGTCGCTTCGGCGCACAAAGAACAGTGGGATTAGCTGAACGTACTCCTCAGTTTCTTCCGCCTCGACACGGGGCATTCCTTGGGACTCTTTGAATACTTGGACATAGTCGATATCAAAGAACTCGGAGCCTTGACGAGGTTTTAGGAAATCGAGAAATCTCGATCTGGGTATGACCGCGATAGTCTCATTGACTGGATTGATTTTGCGACGAAGTGCCTTGTGTTCCACCACATCTGGCCACTCTCTCAATCCGAACCGACCGTCATCGACCCTGATAAATACAGAGTTAACTCCGTGATCTAATATTTCAGCGGATATTCTCGCGTTTATGGTCTTCCAAGGCGTCTTTCCGGACATTGAAAAGTCGACACTATCTTGAATAAACGCCGAAATCTCTCTCGAACTCATGGGTCGGTTTGCATTGCGCAGGGCAACCAAAGCAGCTTCTAAGTACGTGGAAGGTTTCACAGAAAGACAATCTTTTTGTTGCAAGGCACATGGAATGGAACACGCCGCTTGGGAGTATTGCAAGTTCTTTCAGTGTTGCTGATGTTTCGCCTGCGCTGCGAATGTCGGCAACGCTGACTGCCCTCGCAGCATGACTTCCGTCAGTTGTACCGCAGCTTTGGGCCGTCTCCGGCGTCGCACGGCTTCGAGAGCCGTCGATCATCAGTAGCCCGCTCCAGAAAAATTGCCCCGCTCGGTGATCCCGAGCGGGGCAATCTGCTGTCAGTCGCCGTTGCGACGGCTGTTGGACCGCGACCAGATGAGGCTGAAGGTCTCTTCGCCGCCTTCGATCACCGTATCGTCGAAGAGGTTTGCATAGATCGGCTGGGTGAAGCTCGGGTCGTCGAGCTTGAGGCTCAGGTAGTCGCGGCCCTCGGTCGAGCGCTTGGACCATGCGGCGCCGATCTCAGCACGGCCCACGAAGACGCGGTGGGAGGGGGCGTTGTCGTTCGGGGTGCTGTCCTCGGGGACGATGCGGACGGCTTTCGCCTGAACGCTCAGGGTGACGATTTCGCCGACGTATTCGCTGCCGGTCTTCTTGAAGGTTCCGATGGTGGCCATGTCATATCTCCTTTTGGCTTGTCCGAGCCCGCGCCCTTCGCGGCCTCGATGGCGATCGTCAGGACCGGGGCGATCCGCTGACGCAGCCCCTGTGGCCCGCAGCGCCAGCGGAAGACGGCAAGGCCGGTCTTTCTTGTTCCGCGAGGAATGGCGGACCGGAGACTTTTCGGGGACGCCAGGGGAAGAAAGTCCGGACCGGCCGTTGCGACCTAGGCGGTCGAGGCGTCAGCCGATCCCGGTCAGATCAGCCGCTGAGAGGCCCGCAAGGGACGCGTGGCGCAAGCCATGGGTGAGGGGATGACTGGCTATCTTTGGACCGCGCAAGACCCCGGCAGCGTGCGTCGTGCAAAGACAGGCTATGGCGTGCAGGCGGAAACGGTGCATGTCCCGGACGTGCCTCGCTACTCCGGGATTGCCCCCTCTCGCCGTGTCTATGTCTGTCTGCCGTGATGTTCGGTCTGCCGGCGATGCAGGTGCATGCGCTACCGGGGCCATGCGCCACAACGTGGGTCTCAGTGATCTGGCTTTTCTCAGCCGATCCTGCCCAACTGCAATGCTGCGGTGACGGCGAGGATCGAGACCTCTTGCAGCAATCGGTTGCGGCCCACGCTGACGGCGTCGCTGACAGCATGCTGCTGCGAAAGCTTCACAGGGCGTTCAGTGTTCGTCGAAAGACCTGTGCGGATGCGGGTCGGACATGGCGTTGACCTCGGACCAGCTCGACACCCGCGCCCAAGCGGTCCCGCCCACGACCAGCGCGCCCAGCCAGGACAAGAAGGTGATGGTGGCGGTGCCCGCGCTGCCGAATTCGGCAAGACCCTTTGCCGCATGAAATCCGGCGATCCCGGCGGGGACCGCGTAGATCAGACCGATGGCGAGTTTGAGTGGGGCCCAACGGATGCGGTCAAAGGCGAATTCCCCCAGAGCCGCGATGAAACCGCCTATGAAGAGGCCCGCAATGATCGACAGAAAGACGCCTTGGCCCGTTTCATACAGATACATGCCGGACGTCAGGCCAATCGCGAAGGGCAGGGCGTAGACGGCCAAGTTGAACAGGATCCAGCAGAGGGCACCGAGGCCGAACAGCGTGAAGAGGGTGGAGAAAAACATGAGGCACTCCTTTCGAGAACAAGGATCGCGCCGCCACCTCCTCCATTGGCACGGGCAGATCATAGCAGAAAACGGCCCGCCCCGGGAGGGTCCGGGGCGGGCGTCGGCGGAAATCCGGTCATGCCGGTGGGGCGGCTTTCGACCGGAAGTCGAATAGCGGAATGCCCATCGTGCGGGCCTTGTCGGCGAGATTTTCCGTGATGCCTGAGCCCGGGAAGACGATGAGGCCGATGGGCAGGGTGTCGAGTAACTGGTCGTTGCGCTTGAAGGGGGCCGATTTGCCGTGCCGCGTCCAGTCGGGTTTGAAGACGATCTGCGTCACGGCGCGATTGTCGGCCCAGGCAGTGGCGATGCGCTCGGCCCCACGCGGCGCGCCGCCGTGCAACAGGACCATGTCGGCGTGTTTCGCGTGGACGCGGTCGAGCGCCGCCCAGATGGCTGTGTGATCGGTGCAGTCGAGCCCGCCGCTGAAGGCGATCTTCGTGCCTTGCGGCAGCAGCGGTTCCAGATCGGCCCGGCGCTTGGCGGCGATGTGATCGCGGCTGTCGATCAACGAGGCGGTCAGGGTGCGCCGGTTCACGTGGCTGCCTGTGCGCGGGTGCCAGGTTTGGCCGAGATGCGCCTCGAAGCCCTCGGCCGCGAGATCGCGCATGGCCTCAAAGGCATTGCGCCGCTCGATGAGCGTGATGCCCTCCGCGATCAGGGTCTCGAGCTCGACCGAGCGAACTTCGGACCCGTCCTGTTCGCGCTGTGCCCGTTTCTGCGCCTGTTCGTTGCTGTCGAGTTCGCGGCCGGTCTGGGTCGCCATGCGGTGGAAAAGGTTCGTGGTGGACCAGAGCAGGTCTTCGAGGTCGGGCTCCAACCGCGTGTCGGACAGCGTCGAAACGAGTGCGTCGAAAATGTCGGCGATGGCGGTGCGAATGGCGTCGGGCTCCGGCAAGGGACGGGGATCGGGCTCGTCCGTGAAGGGGCGCCAGCCGTAGAGCTGCAGTTCCTCGAGCACGACGGCGGTGGAGGATCGGGTTTGAAGATGTGTGTCGGTCATGATGTCGTCTCCGGTTATCGAAGCCCGCGCCTCTCGCGGCCTTCCCGGGCAACCGAAAAGCGGGGGCGGGACGGGTCTGCACCGCCGCTCCGGCGGCGGCCGAAGCGCAGCGGAGGACGGCCATGGCCGTTGCGGGCGCGTCCGGGCTCTGCTCCGTTTGGCCCGCTCTCGGAAGGCCGGAAGGCGTGGCTCTGATTGCGGAGGCGCTGGCCGGCTGCGCCGATCCCGATCAATCCTTGGCGTGGTCGAGGAAGGCCACGGCATCCTCGGGCGCCAGTTGCGGGCGCAGATGCGCGCGCAACGCGTCGCGGCCATTGGCCCGCAGATCGTCATTGATATCGCCGAGACAGGGGGAGAGGTGAACGGTATCGATCCCGGCCCCCATAGCCCGATGCGCCAGTTGGTCCGCGGCGGACAGGCCTGCCGGGTCGGCATCGACGGCGATGTAGAGGCTGCGAAGATCGGCGGGCAGCTGCAGGGCTGCGAGATGATTGGCGGACAGAGCCGCCACCGCAGGCAACTCCGGCAGGGCCAGATGCAGGGAGAGCATGGTCTCAAGCCCTTCGCCTGCGGCCAGCACGCTGACCGGTTTGCCGATGCGAACACCATAGCCGAGGAGATTGCCCATCGCCTTGCGCGGTGGAATGACCGGGGCCTTGTCCGCAGTGGCGGGGTCAAGCCAGGTGCGGTGCAGGCCGGTGAGCCGTCCATCGAGGTCCGTTACCTTGGCGAGCAGGGCGGGCCAAGTCTCGGGCGGATCGTTCAGTGCGTGATCCTCGCGCCAATAAAAGCAGTTCGGGTGAAACCGTAGACTGTCGAGATGGCCCAGCCCGGTGAGGCCGCGTCCGGCGAGATAGCGTTCGGCCAAGGTGCCCGACATCGGCTGGCCCATGGCCCAGAGCCGCCGTGCCGCCTCAGGTGAGCCAGGACTGGCTGGCGGATTGGCGGCGCGGTCCCTGTCTGTCTGCGGCAGGCTGAGAAGCCTGCGCGCTTCGTCCAGCGTGTCCCTCAGCGTGGTGATCCCCATGTTCAGGGCGATCAGGTCCAGAAGGTCGCCATGCTGCCCGGTTGCGGAATCGGTCCATTTTCCGGCGGCGCCGGGACCATAGATCGGACCGGTCAGTCTGACATAGAGGCTGCGGCCTGGTTTGTTCTGCACATCGCCAACGATCCAGTATCGGCCCTGTTTGCGTCCGTTCGTAAGGTAGTGGCGGCAGACGGCCTCGGCATCTTCGGCAAGGCGGAGGGCGATGTCGGCGGCGGGGCTGTGCATGCTCTGTGCCTCCTGTCGTGGATTGAAAAAGGGGCCCGCCATTTCTGGCGGACCCCGGCTGCCGGAACTCGGGGGGAAGGAGCTCCGACCTGCTCGAAGGTCACTCGACGGCAGTCCGGGCGAAGGCGTCACCGGCGATGGGATCATCTTCCTCCATCGGGTCGTAATCTCCGATAGCCGGTTCGCCGCCGTCTTCCGCCGATTGCGCTTCGCTGCTGTCGGGATCGTCTTCCGAAGGGTCATCGTCGGAGCGGTCCGCCTCGTCGACCAGCTCGATCTCCGGGGCATCCTCTTCCGGCAGCGGCGGCGTGCGCAGAGGTTCGGGCAGCCAGCCGGTGCCCACGAGCAGGTCCTCGGCAGCCGTCACCATCTCCGACTTCTTCAGCCCGGCGATCCGGTCAGCGGCGTCTTCGCCTTTCGCCTCGCGCACGGCCTCCAGGATACGCGCCTTGGTCACGCGGCCGATGTAGCTGTCACCCGTGGCCGTCCAGCCCGCATTGGCCATGTCGAGTCCGACGGTCCCGGCCAGCACATCCGCATGCGCGATGGCCCGCGGGCGGCGCTGGTAGGGATCGTGGACGGCATTGACGCTCATCGCCACGCAATGGGCGAAGAGCGCCTCGCGGCTGCAGCTGTCGAACTCGGTCAGCGCCTCCCAGAGGTCTTCGGATGCCTTCGGCAGGTTCCGCGCCCAGGTCTCGTGGCGCTGGTCGATGGCCTGCGCATAGGCCGTGTCGCCGAGGCCCGGCACCTGCGATCCGAAGGCGGCGTTGCGCGGTTCGATCTCTACGCAGCTGTTGACGGCGTAGCGATAGAAGAGCCGCAAGACCATCGCGTGCAGCGCCGCGAGGAAGGCGACCTGCGGGTCCTGGGCCAGCGCATTGCGCAGCGCCAGGGTGCGATGGGCCGTCAGTTCCATGACAAGGCGGTCGGATAGCGGCTTGAGGCCGTCATCCTCTTCCTCCTCGTCCGTTGCGGATGTGACGGTGTCGTCGGTGTCCTCGATCCGTGCTGCTTCCGGTGCGACCTCGCCGATGTCCTCCACCTCATCGACCGGCTCATCTTCGGGCCGCACATAGCCCCGTTCGACCCGCAGTCGCCCGGAGCTGTCGATGCTGACGAAGGCACCCGCCAGCGCCAGATCCTCGGACTCGAATCGGATCGGGCGTGCCTCGAACGCCTCCATCGCCTCCTCAATCTCGCCCAACCGGGCATCGACGTCGTCAGGCAACTCGTCGGCCTCCGTATGCTCGGCCTCGAGCGCGTCGTATTCGGCCTTCAGCGCCTGGTAGCTGGCAGCCTCCTCGTCGCTCATCGGCACCGCCTCGCCATGAACCCGGCGCATCCCGAAGATGTGGCCATAGGGGAACTCGGTATCGACCTCGACCCAGTTCCAGCCCTCGGCGCGCACCGCCTCGGCCTCTTCGGCGAGCTTCTCGCGCACCATGACGTCGAGCAGGGCGGCATCCTGCAGCCATCCGCCGTCGTCCTGTTGGAAAAGGTCGCGCAGGATTTCGCCCCCGGCCTCGACGTAATCGTCGAGCCCGACGAACTGCGCCCGTTTGTCCGAGGCCCGCACCGCACCCTCGGTCAGCATGCGGCGGATCTCGTAGGGCTGCCGCGAATAGTGCCGCTGCAACGCCTCCCAGACCTGCACCTGCCGCGCGTGATCTGGATTGACCGTGAAAGCCATGAGCTGGTCGAGGGTCATCTCCTCCTCGGCATAGGCATCGAGCAGCGACGGTGCGACGGCGGCGAGCTTCAGCCGCTGCTTGACCACGCTGGCCGAGACGAAGAAGGCCGCGGCGATCTCCTCCTCGGTCCGACCCTTCTCGCGCATCGCCTGGAAAGCGCGGAACTGGTCGAGCGGATGCAGCGGCGCGCGCTGGACGTTCTCGGCGAGGCTGTCCTCCTCGGCGAGCCCGTCTGTGCGGACGATGCAGGGGACCAGCGCAGTCTTGTTCATGCGCTTCTGTTTCACGAGCAACTCCAGCGCCCGGAACCGCCGCCCGCCAGCGGGGATCGTGTACATGCCGGTCTCGGTGCCGCTGTCGTCCAGCACGGGCCGCACGGTGATGGAACTGAGCAGCGTCCGCCGCGCGATGTCCTCGGCCAGTTCCTCAATCGACACGCCCGCCTTGACGTGGCGCACGTTCGACTGGCTGAGCATCAGCTTGTTGAAGGGAATGTCGCGCGAGGCGCTGAGGGTGATCTTCTGTTGCTTGGTCATCGGGATATCTCCGCGACAGGCCAGCCGAGAGCCTCTCTCTCGACCTCCAAACCCGTCACGGAAAACCCGGCACCCCTCTCACTCTCAGTACTATTTTGCTTTGCGTCGTCTCTGAAAATTCGCGAATACCGCCACGGCAAATGAAACTGCAGAAAACATAATAAGCCAAAGTATAAGCACGGTCATTCCCACCAAGTCTCGCCCAAGATCAGTCCAAATATCACCTTCGATACCGCCAGATTGAGCAACAGCCTCGTCCGCAATCCAGGGACAGGCGCCTTGAAAGAATTCTTCAGCCTTCTCCGTGCAAAAAAATCCCTTTAGTTTTCTTTCTCCATCTGGATCTGGGTAGCTGAGAAAATTTAAGGCAAATACATAAATCAGGAATGAAACCACAAACAAAATGATTCCACCAACAACCTGCTTGTCTACAAACCGTTTCGATTTTCTATCGATAACCTGATAAACAAAAATTAAAATGAGCAATTGGAACACCGCTGTTATCTGTATGATTCCGTCAGGAAATGGCGGCGTAATGTTGGAAAATTCGGAGATCAATGCCATGAGAGCGCCGCCTAGCGTTGCAGCCAAGACACCCTTGTAGCCTTTGATAAAGGTATTAAAGTCGTCAAGCCCGTTTGCCATCTCAGTTCGGCCGCAGCACAACAGTCGCTGGGTCAGGCATGTTTCTTAGGTCGCGATAGGACTGAACCTCTCGTCCATCGGGCCATTTTGCATAAAGAATAAAGTTTCCTTGTTCGAGCAGTGACCCTTGGCCAGTAACCTCGTTCCAAGCTTGACAGCGTCGGGAGTCTTGTTCGCGGAATTCGCAAAATTTCGCTCTTAGCGGGGTAGTCCGCCAAACCTGCGCACCTGGCGGCTCGGTTGAAAAGAAAATTTCCACGGGTCCTCCGCAACCGCTTTCGTAATACAGTCCTGGGTAACGAACTCCATACTGAGCGAACAGTGTAGGTAAGTTGGCGCTCAGCGCTTCACCATAGCTATTGTATTCAACGCCGTCGAAGAGAATAGTTTGATATCTTCCAAACCTTGTCTCGAGTCGGCTAAATGCGTCTTGCGCTAGTCTATACGGTACTTCCGATCGGCTGAAACTCGCGATCATCAATGCGTACTCGTCCAGTACCCATGCAAGCGATTGAGTCTCGTCGTATCCCTCATAAGTCCACGAGAACCCCGAAGGTAGATCGGATATCTCAATTGGCGTATTCCGTCCACAATTGACAATCGTAATCTGCCCACTTTCGATCCAATCAAGATGCTCGGGGAAATTTTCCACATAGGCTTGAGCCGCTGAATCCAGAATTTCCGCCAGCTCCCCGCGATAGCTTATCGTGACTTCTTGGGCATGCAGAGCGAGTGACTGAACGAACATCAACACCCAAGCTACCAAGAATATTGCATGACTGCGTTTGATCAATTTTGTCATACCATTCTCCTTGGAGCCGTTTTTCACCGATCCTACGATCAGAGTAACAAAGGCCATTGCATCGACCAAGAGGATTTTGGTGCGAGAGAATTGTCCGGGCTACACGAAATTCTCCAGTAACGCCTTCGCTTTCCCCTCCATCACCAACCGCGCATCCTGCTGTCGCTTCGACCGAGCCACCGCAGTAATCCCCTGCACGAAGTCGAAGACGCTCTCGGGCGGCCGGCCTTCCTCGACCAGCACCGTCTCGACGATCCGGCTTGTCTCCGCCTTCGAGAACCCGCGCTTGCGCAGGAAATCCTGACGGTCCTCCTCCGACCGCGCGACGATCTTCTCCCGCGCCGCGCGGATGCCGTCGATGAAGGGCGCGGGCGAGGACTCGGCGAAACGGCTGAGCGCCGGCGCGGCCTCATGGGCGAAGCGCGAGGCGGCGTATTTCGAGTGCCGGATCGTGATCTCCTGGAAGTCCTCGACGCCCCAGAGATTGCGGTTCTGGCAGACCGCGCGCAGGTAGAAGCTGGCGATGCCCAGCGTCTTGGCGCCCACCTCGGAGTTCCAGCAATAGAAGCCCCGGAAGTAGAGGTCGGGCGAGCCGTCGGGCAGCAGCCCCGCCTCGATCGGGTTGAGGTCATCGACGAGGAATAGGAACACGTCGCGGTCCGAGGCGTAGAGCGTCGTCGTCTCCTTCGTCACATCCACGCGCGGGTTGTAGATGCCGGTCGACCAGTCGAGTACGCCCGGCACCTTCCAGCGGGTGTCGCCTGTCCCGTTGCCCGCGATGCGCTGGACGGCGGAGACCAGTTCGTGGTCGTAGATGCGGCCGTAGTCGGGGCCGGTCACGGCGCGCAGTTCGGTGTGGCCATCCGCAACTTCCATCGTCTTGATCTGCTCAGCCCGGTGGTTGGTCAGCCCAAATTGCAGGTTGATCCCGGCCAGTGGCGCGGGCAGTTGGCGCAGATAGGCTGCGGGCGCACCGACGAGGCTGGATAGCTGGCCGAAGCTCCAATGCGTCGGCGCGATGGGTTCATCCGCGCCAGGCAGCACAAGGCCCAGCTTCTCCGGGTCGTCGCGATGCGCCTCGACCCGGATCGCCGCACTCTCCACCGTGCGCGTCCGGCTGCGCTCCGCCCGGCCCTTGACCGAGGCGAAGAGATCGTCGAGCGACAGATACCGCTCGTCATCCGGCCTCGAGAACCATTCGGACGAAACGCGGTCCACGCATCCGCCGCGCGACACATCCACCTTGTAGCCGCCGTTGATGTCACGCCCGGCTTCGATAATCTCGGTATTCATGGGTTTTCTCCCGCAACGGGCGGCCGAAAGCCTCTCTCTCGACCTCCAAACCCGTCACGGGCCGGGACGGCACCCCTCTGACTCTCCGATCACTCGGCTGCGCGGGTCGCAAGCGGGGAAGGGGCACGCGACGCGGCCAGCCCGTGCAGCGTTTCCGGGCGTATATGCGTGTACCGGCGCAGCATTTTCCAATCCTTGTGGCCGGTGACCAGCGAGACCTGTTCGATCGCGAATCCGGCCTCGAACAGGCGGCTTGTGCCTTCATGGCGCAAATCGTGGAAATGCAGGTCCTTCACGCTGACCTCGACGCAGGCGCGCCGGAAGGCCGTTCCGACTGATCTCGAATTGTAGGGAAAGATCCGGCCTTTTGCGTGCCCGAGTTCCTTTGCCTGTTCGGTGACCAACGCCCAGGCATCGAACCCCGTGGCGGCGAAGAGTGGGATCCGCTGGTCGTTCCCGGTCTTGTTGCGCGGGTCCTTCCTGTCGCGGATCAGGAGCATCCGGCGGTCGACGTCGAGATCGGTCCATTCGACGCGGCAGATCTCGTCGAGCCGCATGGCCGTGGCCACCGCGAATTTCACGATGCGTGTCATCGGCAATGTCAGGCGCTCGTTGTCTTCGAAGCAACGGAACAGGCGGTTCAACTCGTCCGTGGTGGGGCGACGATCCCGCTCTGTGCCCTTGCCGATCAGCCCGAGTCGCTTGAGCGCGACGCGTGCCAGATCAACAGGTTCCGGAGAGATATCGAGCCCGTGCACGGCTGCAGCGTGGGTGATGATCATCTTGATCACCCCGATGTCGATCCCGAGGGTGACCGGACCTGCACCCTGGTCTGCACGCATCTTGCCGTAGTCGATCAGCTTTTGCCGGTCGAGGTGCCCGATCTTCTCCTTGCCGAGATCGCGCTTGAGCGTCGTGAGCGTGGCGGCCTTGCTGCGACGCGGCGGTTTCCCTACCTCGCACATATCGGTTATATGAAGGTCGATGAGGTCGCCAAAGGTCTGGAGGCGGGAAACGGACGACTTGTTCGGCGCCAGCCCCTGGTCGACCCGGGTCTCCGCCTGGCGGGCCCAACGATGGGCGTCGTCGCGGCGGAGGAACGTCTCGCTCGCGTAGCGGCCCTTTCGTCTGATCTGGACCCGGTAGGCACCGGAGGGGAGCTTGGTGATGGAGGCCATTTTCGTGTGCGCTGTGTGTGCAATGAGTCGTCGTAGAGGGGCAAATTCGGGGATATTGGGGCGTACTCCAGCGTAGCAGCATCCGCCGCCAACAGTTTGAAGATACACAAAAAATGCAAATAAATCAACACGCTAGATTATCCTGTGCCCCTATGATGGACTGGACGGACCGGCATTGCCGAGTGTTTCACAGGCATTTTTCGGCGTCAGCGTTGCTCTATACCGAGATGATCACGTCTGCCGCGTTGGTCAACGGAGATGCGCGTCATCTTCTCGACTATTCGGAACAGGAACACCCGGTTGCGCTGCAGCTAGGCGGCTCTGACCCATTGGAGCTGGCGGACGCGGTAAGAATCGCCGCACCTTTTGGGTACGACGAAATCAATCTTAACGTGGGTTGCCCGTCGGACCGGGTCCAGTCTGGATGTTTCGGCGCCATACTGATGGAGCGCCCCGACCTTGTGGCGCATTGCGTGGAAGCCATGGTTGCTGCGACCGATATGCCCGTGACCGTAAAGTGCCGCATCGGTGTCGACGCGCAGGAGCCCCGCGAGGTCTTGCCAGCGTTCATCGCAAAGGTTCGCGATGCCGGTGCCGCGCAGGTGACCATACACGCGCGAAAGGCGTGGTTGCAGGGGCTGAGCCCGAAGGAGAACCGCGATATCCCGCCGCTGGACTATGAGATTGTCAGAGAAATGAAAGCAGCGTTCCCGGATCTGCCGATTTCCGTCAATGGCGGTATCAACAGTTTGGCGGAGGTCGAGGAATTTCTGGCCAGCGGGCTGGACGGTGTGATGGTCGGGAGGGCTGCATATCATCAGCCGGCTAACGTTCTCAGCGCTGCGGATCAAAGGATTTTCGGTACCCGAGCAGACGCAGTGTCTGCCGAGCGTGCCGTAAGTGCCATGTTGCCATATATCGAGTCAGAACTCGGAAAGGGAGTGCCGCTCAACCGGATCACACGTCACATGCTTGGTGCCTTTGCGGGACGTGCGGGTGCGCGGCACTGGCGGCGCACGCTCAGCGAGGGTGCTCATAAGCGCGGGGCAGGGCCGGAGCTTGTCGAACGGGCGCTCGCGCAGGTGACGGCGCTTGCTGCATGAGGCATTGAGATTATTGATGCCGGCCTTTTCTGCCGCCTTTTCTCCGGCTTTGCAGCAGGGGTTTTCGTTCCGGCAGAACTGCCATGATCTCGGCGCGAGCCTCGGAAGACATTTGCGACCAGTTTGCTATTTCCTCTCCACTACGCAGACAGCCGATGCAAAGTTGGCTGTCGGGATGAAGGACGCAGATTTTCACACAGGGGCTTATAACACGCTCGCGCCGCCAGATATCGTCGCTCATGGGACACGCCCGCGCCGCATGTGAGTGAGTCGATCGAGAAAACCCTGAAGAATGTAGCTAGCGGCCACGTGGTCGATGACTTCGGCCCGGCGGCGGCGGGAAGTATCGGCTTCGAGCAATGCCCGCTCGGCGGCCACGGTAGAAAGCCGCTCATCCCAGAAGGTAATGGGAACGATCGTGCGCGTGGCCATGTTGCGTGCAAAGGCTTCGGTGGACTGGGCGCGGGGGCCGCGGCTGCCGTCCATGTTCAGAGGCATTCCGATGACGATACCGCAGATCGCACGCGGACCAATGATTGCCTCCAGTGCTTCGGCGTCGCCAGTGAATTTCTTGCGGTTTATCGTGAGGATGGGCGTCGCGACGCTGCGAAGTGTGTCTGACACGGCAACACCGATCGTCTTGGTGCCGAGGTCGAGGCCCATCAGCGCACCGACAGAGGGAAGTTCAGCGATGAAGTCTGAGGTATCGGGATGGATCATTGCGCGACCTCGGCATCGCGCGCGGCCTGTTGCAGGCGGTTGAGTGCGACCTCATCGTCGGTGAAGATTTGGCGTGCATCTTGCCACGCCCTGCTGGCATCGGCTGTCCTGCCGAGCACCCCGTAGGCGCGGATCAGACGTTCCCATTCGTCCAATGTGCCGCCTTCATCAGCCAAACGCAGGGCCAATCCTTCCACCATGCCTTCAATCATGGCGGCCCGTTCATCATCGCTCATGGCTTCCGACGCGGCAATATCTGCGCCGCTTGGCCCCGTGGGTACATTGCGACCTGCCGCGATTGCGACCTCTGCAATCTGCGATCTTATGGCGGCGATCCATGGAGCGTTCGAGGGTCCTTCTGCGAGAAGGCGGTTCCAGAGATCGTAGGCAATGTCCGCGCGTCCGGACTGATACGCGAGCAGACCAGAATAGTAGCGCGCACGCGGATCCGAAGGAGCAAGTGTCAGCGTCCGGCGCAAAGCTCTTTCCGCCTCGGGAGAAACATAGCCTTTGACGGCCAGAATGCGATACTCAGCCAAGGCAAAAATGTCATCGGCAGTTGCCATCTCGCCCAAAAGGTCGACCAGATGTGCCTGAGCCCGCGCCGCCCGGGAAAACAATCGAAGGTTGGCGAGATTTCCGGCAAGTAGTCGATAGCCCCGAACATCGTCAGGTCGATCCTTCAGGAGGTTTTCGAGCCTGTCGATCAGGGCCAATTCTTCCGGGTCGAGCTCCGGACCGCCCTGCGAGATCATGGCTTCTGCCTCTTTCTGTCCGACACGGTCTGCGACCCGTGCTGATTCCTCAGCAAGCCGCTTTTGCAAAGGTTGGTCGGGCAGGCCACTGGCGCCCAGAAGCAGGTAGGTCGCAAGACCAGTGAAAAGAAACACCACCGCCAGGCCGACTGCCAAGAAGCTGTGTTGAGAAGTATCGGCTGCCACCGCCACGTTTCCATGGCCTGCGAGTATTCGGCGACTGATCTCCACACGCAAATTTTCTGCCTCGGTTGAGGAAAGTGTGCCGCGTGCAAGGTCGCGTTCTATCTCGTTCAACTGGTCTCGATAGACGCCGAGATCCTTGCCGGGACCGTCACTGGCTGTAGCCGGGGCATTCCACACTTGACGGAGCACCACGATAGATACCCCCAACGTCACCGCTATCGTGACTGGCCAAAACCACACTGATCTGCTCCCTTGTCTGGATGGCGACACTATCGCCGACATGCAGATGGCTGCAATGTTGAATCCTTGGCCAGATGTCGCACCTCTCGAAAATGTCGCGAACCGCGATCAGGGTGCCGGTGACCGGAATTGACCAAGATCGGCAATCAGGCAGAAGTGGGATAGGGTCAAGGTGCCACACTCTTGATTCCCTTGTGTACGGGAGCCGGAATGAAACGCTATTCTGCATTTGCCATTGCTCGCGAGGCCGTTCGCCACCACATCGGCTGGGAGCGGGCATGGCGATCGCCGGAGCCGAAGGCGACTTACGACGTGGTTATAGTCGGTGCTGGTGGTCACGGTTTGGCAACCGCTTATTACCTTGCCAAAAACCATGGTATCCGCCGGGTAGCCGTTCTGGAAAAAGGCTGGCTTGGAGGCGGCAATACGGGCCGCAATACCACTATCATCCGCTCGAACTATTTACAGGACGAAAGTGCCGCGATCTTCGAAAAGTCGCGGGGCTTGTATGAGACACTGAGTCAGGATCTCAATTACAACATTATGTTCAGTCCGCGTGGAGTGTTGATGCTGGCGCAGACGGAACCCGAACTGCGGGCGTGGCAGCGCACGGCACATGCGAACCGGCTGGCCGGGATCGAATCTGAGATGGTGACACCGGACAGGATCAAGCAGATTGTGCCGATCATCAACGTCACTGGGCCACGCTACCCGGTGCTTGGCGGGCTTTGGCAAGCCCGAGGTGGAACCGCCCGACACGATGCCGTTGCCTGGGGATATGCCCGCGCGGCCTCTGACTTAGGCGTCGATATCATCCAGCAGTGCGAAGTAACTGGCATCAAAAGGGATGGGGCGGCCGTCACCGGCGTCGAGACGACCAAAGGCATGATTTCGTGTAAGAAACTTTGCATTGTGGTGGCAGGATCGTCCGGAGTACTTGCGGAGATGGTCGGCTTTCGGCTGCCGGTGGAGAGCGTCGCGTTGCAGGCCTTGGTTTCCGAGCCGATCAAGCCTTGCATGGACTGCGTCGTCATGGCCAATACCGTCCACGGATACATGAGCCAGTCCGACAAGGGCGAATTGGTGATCGGTGGTGGTGCGGACGGCTTCAACAACTACACTCAGCGCGGCTCGTTCCAGCATATCGAGGAGACGGTGCGAGCGCTGATCGAAACCTTCCCGATGATTTCCCGACTGAAAATGCTGCGTCAGTGGGGGGGCATCGTCGACATGACTGGCGACCGTTCGCCAATAATCTCAAGTACTCCGGTGAAAAACGTCTTTATTAATTGCGGCTGGGGTACGGGCGGCTTCAAGGCAATCCCGGGGTCTGGGTGGGCAACGGCTGAGATGGTGGCTGACGGCGCACCACGTGCTCTGGCATCGTCCTTCAGTCTCGATCGCTTCCGCGAAGGCCGGATGATCGACGAGAGTGTCGCGGCGGCGGTGGCACACTGATGCTGATTGAGTCCGCGACGCACAAAAAAAACGCGGCCTCATGGGCCGCGCTTACGGTGGTGTTCTCTGCGGTATGGCGCGGGTTACTTGTTGCGCCCGAAATCGTACTCGACATGTTTACGGTATCTCGGATGCGGTGCCGGCTTGGAGATCCGGTAGAGCGCGAACGCAAGAATTGCGAGGAGACCGTAGAGAGTGACACTTGTCAGCAGCGGCGAGGCTTCCACACCCATCGGGGCATAGAAAAATTCAGCAATGAATTCCTTGCTGGCTTCCGAAGCGGCGAGCAGGTCTTCTTTGATGGTTTCTGTACTCATGTCTTCGCCCCCACGAAGTTGCATCGTTACTGGGTTTCAAGTGCTGATGACCATAGCATGGCAGGAAGCCTTGGTGAACACTGTGTAAAAAGTAACAGCCGCGGCGCACTCGCTTGGAATCGTATGCCGATCACAAACCGCACGCAGATCAATCAAAGGTTGTTCGCTCAAGTAATTGATTACATTAAACAAAAATGTCTTGCGCCTGTCATTTTTGCGCCAAATTTGTCTTGCTGGAACGATAAGCCGCGTTTGTCTCCTGTGAGCAACCGACTTCCAACTTTCAATAATCATAGGCTTCCAACGATGGGAATTCGCACCGAATCATCTGTCCGATTGGCCGACTTTGCTGGCCTGTCTTCAAAACCGGAAATCTTTCCATGCTGATACTTTCATGCCCTTGCTGCGGAGTTCGCGGTGAAGAAACCGAGTTTTCGCCCGGTGGTGAAGCCCATCTGCGCCGCGCGGGTCCAGAAACTGACGATGCAGTTTTCTCTGAATATTTGTTCCAGCGTCGCAACCCGCGCGGAGTTCATTTCGAGCGCTGGCGTCATTCATTCGGCTGTGGCAAGTGGTTTCATGCTGCGCGATGCACAAAGACATTGGAAGTGTTCGGCACTTATTCGGCGCAAGTCAGCGAAATTCCCGAAGACATCATCGCCGCCATCCGTGCCCGGCGGCCTGACTGGGAGATCAATCAATGACAACGCGGTTGGGGCAGGGTGGTGCACTCATAGATCGAACAAAACAAGTTGAATTCATTTTCAACAATGTTCGGATGAGAGCGTTCGAGGGGGATACGCTCGCCTCAGCGCTTCTTGCAAATGGTCAGCGTTTCATCGGGCGATCGTTCAAGTACCATCGGCCCAGAGGGATCGTTGCAGCCGGTGCAGAGGAACCGAATGCGCTGTTCACCATTGGTGAGGGAAAGACGCTGGAGCCGAACCAAAGGGCGACGACAACGGAGGTATTCGATGGGTTGACCGCCTGTAGCCAGAACCACTGGCCGACGCTGAAGTTCGATGTCGGCGCGATCAACAGCCGCCTCTCCCGTTTCTTCCCAGCAGGTTTCTACTACAAGACGTTCATCCGCCCCAGGGCGGCCTGGAAGCATGTTTTCGAGCCGATCATCCGCCAGTCCGCCGGTCTGGGCAAACCGCCGAAGGACGCGGATGCTGACCGCTACGAGTATTTTTATGCCTATGTCGATGTATTGATCATCGGCGGCGGTATCGCCGGAATTGCAGCGGCAAGAACGGCAGCGGCTTCCGGAGCGCGGGTGCTGTTGTGTGAGCAAGGCGCGACGTTCGGTGGCCGGGCATTGGTGGACGACGTCGAGATCGATGGCAAGCCAGGTGCGGACTGGGTGGCGCAGGAACTGGAAACGTTAACCGCGCTCGAGAACGTAACGGTGCGCAACCGGATGATGGGGGCAGGCGTATACGATCACGGGTACGCGCTGGCGTACGAACAGCTGGACGACCACCTTGCGTCGAGCGACGGTCCGCGGCACAGGCTCTGGCGCATAAGGGCGCGTCGGATCATCACTGCCACAGGTGCAATCGAGCGGCCGCTGTCGTTTGCCGGAAACGATGTACCGGGCGTGATGCTGGCATCTGCGGTGCGTGACTATGTTAGGCTTTATGGCGTTTCCCCAGGCGACCGGACTGTTGTTGTCACCAACAACGATGACGGCTACCGCACGGCTCTTGCTCTGCATACCGCCGGATTGATGGTGCCCGTGATCCTCGATGCCAGGCAATCTGCGAATGGAGTCCTACCGCAAACTGCGCGCGCCGCTGGGCTGAAAGTTGAAACCGGGCGCGGCATTGCTGCGGTTAAGGGGCGGACGGGTGTCGAAGCTGTCGATATTTGCGTCCAAGCCGGCGAAGGAAGCATCATTGACACGATCGAATGCGATTGCGTCGCTATGTCGGGCGGTTGGTCTCCGGTAGTGCACCTGTGGTCGCATTGCGGTGGGAAACTGGTCTGGAACGAGGAAGAGGCCCATTTTCTTCCCGATCCTGCGCATCCACCGATTGGCGATGATGGCGAGGTATCCGTATTGGCCGCCGGGGCGGCCGCGGGAGCATTGCGCGACGATTGTCTCGAGAATGCAATAGCGGCCGCACACTCGGCCGCACGGTCTTCGGGCTATGCGGCTGTTGATGTGCCCAAACCTCAGTTACGCGTCCCGGCAGAAGATCCGATGGCACCGGTCTGGGTCATGCCGCAGGGCGCGAAGGCGACGCTTAGGGCCAAGGCGTTCCTGGATTTCCAGAACGACGTGAAAGTCGCGGACGTGGAACTCGCCGCCCGTGAGGGTTTCGAAAGCGTGGAGCATGCTAAACGTTACACCACATTGGGGATGGCAACGGACCAGGGGAAACTCAGCAACATCAATGGTCTGGCTGTTCTTTCTGGAGCTTTGAATTCGCCAATTCCTCAGGTTGGGACAACAACCTTCCGCCCGCCCTACACCCCGATCTCGATGGGCTCAATCGCCGGGGAGGCGAGAGGTGCGCTGTTCAAACCATTGCGTAAGACGCCGATCGACAGATGGCACGACTCCAATGGTGCAAGTTGGGAACCGGTCGCGGAATGGCGCCGCCCGTTCACCTATCTGCGAGATGGCGAAACCCGCGATGATGCTGTGAAACGGGAGATCCTGAACACGCGCACTGCGGTCGGTCTGCTGGATGCGTCTACTCTTGGAAAGATCCTTGTAAAGGGGCCGGATGCCGGTCGGTTTCTCGACCTGATCTATACCAACATGATGAGCAGCCTGAAGCGGGGTTCCTGCCGTTATGGGCTGATGTGCACTGAGAATGGGTTTCTCTTCGATGACGGCGTCGTCGCCCGTTTGAGTGAAGACAGTTTTCTGCTGCACACCACATCTGGGGGCTCGGACAGGGTTCATGCGTGGTTGGAGGAGTGGCTCCAAACGGAGTGGTGGGACCTGAAAGTCCATACCGCGAATCTGACGGAGCAATATGCCCAGATCGCCGTGGTCGGCCCAAAGGCGCGGACGGTTCTCGAAACACTCGGTGGTATGGACCTCTCGGCAGAGAACCTGCCATTCATGAAATGGGCGGATGGCCAGCTTGCGGGCATCGCCGCCCGTGTGTTTCGCATCTCGTTCTCTGGTGAATTGTCCTATGAGGTGGCTGTGCCAGCGGGGCAGGGGATGGCATTCTGGGATGCTTGCCTGACAGCAGGCGAAGCTCATGGCATCATGCCCTATGGCACCGAGGCGCTGCACGTGATGCGCGCTGAAAAGGGGTTCGTGATGATCGGAGACGAGACGGATGGTACAGTAACGCCTCAGGATCTGAATCTTGGTTGGGCGGTGTCTAAAAAGAAAGCGGATTTTATCGGCAAGCGGGCTCAGATGCGCAGTGATTTTCAGAGGCCGGGCCGAAAACAACTTGTGGGGTTGGAGACGCTGGAACCACAAACCGTGCTGCCAGATGGTGCCCATGCGGTCGAGCCGGGAAAGAATGCTTATGGCCAGGCCCGGACCATTGGTCATGTCACCTCGACTTACTATTCGCCAACCCTAGAGCGTTCCATTGCCATGGCTCTGATCAAGGGGGGCTCCGACCGGATGGGTGAAGTGCTCGACTTCCCGGTGGAAGGGGACAGGGTGATCAAGGCACGGGTTGTTGATCCGGTTTTCCTCGACAAGGAAGGGGAGCGGCAGAATGTCTGAAATCGTGCATGTCGAAAAGCTGGGCCGCCGTGGAATGATTTCTATGAAGGGAGATCTGGCGGAAAAGCTGGTCGCCGCTGTTGCCGAGGCGGCGACAGGAATGGCGTTGCCCGGGCCGCGAGAGATTATGCTGGAGGATGGAAGGGGCTTGGCATGGATGGCCCCGGATGAGTTGCTACTGCTGTTTCCAGAAGAAGAGGTGGAGCAAGCACTGACCAAAATGGAATCCAGTGCGGGAGATCAGCACATCCTGATTGCAGAGGTTTCAGATGCCAGGACCATTTTCGCAGTCGAAGGCGCCCGTGCCCGGGAAGTACTTGCTAAACTTGCGCCGGTAGATCTATCGCCTGAAGCCTTTGGGCAAAGGCAAATCCGGCGGACGCGGCTGGCGCAGGTGGCGGCAGCTTTCTGGCTCGTCTCTGAGACCCGTTTCGAAGTTGTCTGTTTCCGCTCTGTCGAGGATTACGTGGAGGGCCTGCTACGCTTGAGCGCGGCACCCGGAACAGTGCCGGAGTTCTTTTAAATCAGGCGGTCTTGCCGCTTAGTATCCGCCAGCTGCGCCCTGGCCGCGTTGCTACCCTGTTGGTGCGTCCATCCTGAGGGCGCCCGGCGAGCGTGGCCACGACGTCGGTGATGACTTCCTTGCGCAATCGATAGTACTGATGTCTTCCATGGTCCGGTGCTGTGTCACTGACATCCCGGCAATCGATCGCCATCACGCGTTCGTCCAGCAGATCCAGGTTTTCCGGGCCATGCGCGCCCAGCCGGTTTGGGTTGCCCTTGGTGCTGTCGCTGATCTGCAAGGCCCGGTCGTCGCGGGCATGGTAGACGTGGATATAGTTTGCGAGGCGCAGGAGCTTTGCCATCTTGTGTTCGTCGCGCAATGTATCCGCGTCATCGTCAGCTGCCATCAGGAAACAATGATCGACAATTCGTGGTACGCGGCCTTCGTTGATCTCCGCGAACCGGTTGATGGCGTGGCGCAGAGCCCAGTTTCCCATTGAGTGCGCAACGATGTGGATCGAGCGGTTGCACTGTTGAAGTTCGTCATCGGTCGGAACCCTACCTTCACGCTGCGCGTCGATCATGGTCTGTCGATCTTCGGCCCGAAGTTTTTGAAGAAAATCAACAAGCTTGGCAAGTACGCGCGCCATTGCCACGCCTGAAAGCGAAGCGTCGTCTCTGTCCGAATGATAATTGTAGCTGCCAAAGACCTTCCCGTTGGATGGCCAGGAAAAGGCGACGACGACGGCTGATTTTCCTCCTTCACCATAGAGGTGCTCCAATGCGGCGGTGCGTTTTGCCGTATTGACGAAATCGTTGGCAAAGCCGTGCAGGTAGATGATGACATCCTTTTGCTTTTCCTTGAGGATTTCGCGAAGGTCCGCAAACATCGCAGCGGAGCCGAGCTTGGCGCCTTCTTTCCGGCGTGAATCCAGAACCTCCGGATAGAGTTCCGTATGGCCCACTTCCCAAGCATTATCGTCCAGCGGGTCGCCAGTCAGTTTGACATCGGTTTTGCCGAGCCTGAACAATTGAGGACCGGCTTCGTTGAAGCGTGTTCCGAAATTGTTCGAGTTTTTCGATGTTTCGTACTTTACGTCCCGGTTCGTCGCGAAGAAAATTTGTACCATATTGTACCCCCATCAAGTTGTCTTCAGGCTACAGCAAAGGTTGAAATTGATGAATAGTGGAAGTGTGATCTTTGTTACGCCGGCAGGAACTATTACTCTGATTCTGCCGGCCATTATCTTTCTTGGTATTGTTTTCTTGGGAGGTGCTCCTTCGGAATGGGCGCGAGGTGCCCTAACCTGCTGGCTTGCTCTTGTGGCTGTTCTGATCGCCGGTATTGGGATCGCAATTCTTGGCTCAATGGTAGGGTTGGCTGTGCTCGTCGCTGCCATGATCGCGCTGGTAGCAGGGCCCGGCGGCGTGACCGCTTTGGCGTTGGCCTCGTTTACCTTGTTTGGCCTGCTGGCTGCCCACCATCTCTTGTCTCCTCTGCCAATCCATTGGTCGCTGCTGCCTTCGCTGACTGCCTGCGGTATCATCTCCACGCTCAAATCCGTCTGGACATGAAGCATCTTCCCGCGGTTTCGCTTGACGAACTTGGGTGGTTGGGTCAATTTTTTGAAATGTTTGTTCCGGGAGAAAAGTAATGAGATCAGTACTTGGTGCGATCGTATTGGCTGGTATGGCGAGTAACGTTGTGGCGGCGGATATCAACATCTGTGTCGAAGGGGCCTATCCGCCGTTTTCGTATACGACCGAGAGTGGTGATGTCGAAGGGTTCGATATCGACATTGCCAATGCACTTTGCGACGCAATGGGCAAATCTTGCGAGATGGTGAAAACCGATTGGGACGGCATCATCCCAGCGTTGCTGGAGCGTAAGTGCGATGCCATTGTCGCCTCAATGTCCATCACCGAGGAACGCAAAAAAGTCATTGATTTTTCTAACAAATATTACAACACGCCTGCGAAGTTCACGGGGCCCGAGGGGATGACCCTTGAGGAACTGGATGGCAAGACCGTGGGTGTGCAGCGTGGCACGATCCATCAAGAGTTCATGGAGGGGGAATTCCCCGAGATTGACCTGAAACTCTACGGAACGCAGGATGAAGTCTTCCTCGATCTTTCTTCTGGCCGGATCGACGCACTGATGGCGGACAGCATCGCGACGCTTGACGGCTTTCTGAACACGGACGCGGGTGCCGGTTTCTCCTTTTTCGGCCCCAACTATTCCATCCCGAAATATCATGGCGTCGGGCCGGGTATCGGTGTGCGTCAGGGAGAAGAAGACCTTCGCAACGCGTTCTCGCACGCTATCGGCGTTATCCGAGGTACTGGCGAGTACATGAAAATAAACGAAAAGTACTTCGACTTTGACATTTACGGCGGCTGATAAAACCGTTGTCATCGGGGTGCGCACGGTCTACAGGTCCGTGCGCACCTGATGGAAAAACTGATCCCTTACATTCCCCTTTTGATGAAGGGCACTTTTGTCACGGTTTCGCTGGCAGTATGTGCGCTGTTCCTGGCCACGCTACTAGGTGCGCTCGGTGCCGTCGGTCGCGTTGCCGGTGGGCGCGTTGGCTCCGGAGCTGTGCTGATCTACACTTCGCTGGTGCGCGGTGTGCCGGAACTCGTGCTGATATTGCTGATCTATTTCGGTGGACAAAGAGCCCTCAACCAGATCGGTGGCACACTTGGATTGGAATACATCGACCTGTCCAAGTTCTGGGCCGGCGTGATCGCCATCGGTTTCATTTATGGGGCTTATCTCGTGGAAACTTTTCGCGGGGCCTATCTGACCATTCCGCGGGGTCAGGGCGAGGCGGCGGCGGCTTTGGGATTGCGGCCATTCGTGGTGTTCCGCCTCGTTATGGTGCCGCAACTTATCCGTTTTGCGCTGCCGGGCTACGCCAATGTCTGGCAGGTTTTGGTCAAGGCCACCGCCGTAGTGTCGATCATAGGTTTGCAGGATCTTGTCGGCCTGGCCAACGATGCCGGTAAGTCAGTTCGGGAACCGTTTACGTTTCTTGCCTTTGCTCTCTTGATTTATCTTTGTATTACATGGGTTTCCACGCAAATATTCGAGTGGTTGACCCGTCGCTACGCCGAGAAGACACATGCGAATTGAGTTGGTGCTGGAAAACTGGCAACTCTTCGCAGAAGGCGTCTGGATGACACTTCAGTTGACTGCGCTGGCACTTGTCTTTGGTCTGTGCATTGCAGTGCCGGCCGGCCTCGCCCGGGCGCGGCGCCTACCTTTCTGGTCACCACTGGTTAACGCTTATGTCTACGTTTTTCGCGGCACGCCGCTGCTGGTGCAGCTTTTTCTGATCTACTACGGCCTTGGCCAGTTCGAATTTGTCCGGGACAGTTATGCGTGGCCGGTATTAAGAGAGGCTTACTGGTCCGCGCTGATCTGTTTCTCCCTGAATTCCGGTGCCTATGTCACCGAAATTGTACGCGGTGCCGTTGAGACGGTACCGAAGGGTGAGCTGGAGGCCTCGGAGGCTCTGGGGATGACGCCACGTCAGACGACCCTGGCGGTACTGCTGCCCTCGGCTATGCGACGCGCACTGCCACAGTATGGCAACGAGGTGGTGTTCATGTTACACGGATCTTCCTTGGCAAGCACCATTCCCTTGATCGACATCCTCGGCGCAGGGCGAACACTCAACTCCCGCTATTACCTTGCTTATGAAGGACTTTTGACAGCGGCCGTGCTGTACATGGCAATAACGCTCTGCGTGGTTTTCATATTTCGAATGCTGGAGGCCAAGTACCTTGCACATTTGCGGGTGACGCGGACCAAGACGAAAAAAATGAAGATTGGGTTGAGATAGATATTCCCTGCCGGCAAACCGGCTTTGCGTTTTTGTGCGGTGCAAAATAACTTCGGCATACCTATTATCTCTGCTGTAACACGAAAAGTGGAATGGAGCAGTTATGGCCGATTACAATTATCCCAGCCCGAGTGAGATCGCTCGGATCGAGCGTGAAGCAGAACAGATGCGTGCGGAAGCCATTCGTGATGGTTTCGCGGCAATGGTTCGTGCAATTTCCGGCGGTTTCCGCCGGTTGGGCAACGTTTTCGCGACAAGAAAACACGCCTGATCGCATCGCGACAGACTGAAGCAAAGCCGCCCGTTACAAGGCGGCTTTTGTTTTGCCTGAAGGTTGGGTAGGGAGTGCGGATGACAGATCACCGTCCCGCAATCCGCCTGCTGCCCAAGCAATCACCGATGCCGCTGCGCCATGGCGCGGTCTGGGCCTATGCCGATCAACTGGTACTGGACCGGCGGACCAAGGCGCTGGTGCCGGGCACGATTGTCGATCTGCTGGACGGCGAGAAACGCTACGTCGCGACCGGCGCTTTCAACCCGAGCTCGAAGATTGCCTTTCGGGTGCTGGAGCGCGCAGAGGGCGTGGCGATTGATCGTGAGTGGTTGAAAAACAAGATAAAAAGAGCGCTCGAGTTGCGGGAGCAACTGTATGAAGCGCCTTTCTATCGCTTGATTCATGCCGAGGCGGACGGTCTGCCCGGCGTGGTCGTGGACAGGTTCGGCGCGACGCTGGTTTTGCAGCCGAATGCAGCCTGGGCTGAGACGATGCTGGACGATCTGGCTGGGGCGTTGCGGGACGTGACGGGCGCGACCGGCATCTGGAAGAGCGCATCGGGGCGGGCGCGGGGACTGGAAGGCCTGGACGACGCTTCTACAGCGCTGACGGGCACGGTGCCCGACGTTGTGGATGTGCCGATGAACGGGGCGATCTATCGGGCGGATCTGCGTGGCGGGCAGAAGACCGGTTTGTTCTACGACCAGCGAGAAAACCATGCGTTTGCGGCGCGCCTCGCGGCAAGTGGTTCTGTTCTCGACGTTTTTTCGCATGTCGGTGGCTTTGCTCTGGCATCCTTGGCGGCGGGGGCTAAACGGGCGGTATGTGTCGATGGCTCGGCCGCGGCGTTGACACTGGCGGCGGAGGGCGCGGCGGAGGCCGGGTTTGGTGATCAGTTCAGCACGCGTCAGGGTGATGCCTTTGCGGAAATGGATGCCTTGGCCGAAGAAGCGGCGACGTTCGATACGGTGGTCTGCGATCCACCGGCCTTTGCGCCGGCCAAGAGTGCCGTTGACGCGGGGTTGCGGGCCTATGAGCGGGTGGCGCGCAAGGCGGCGCCACTGGTGCGGTCCGGCGGCTATCTGGTTCTGTGCTCCTGTAGCCATGCCGTTGATTTGAAACGCTTTCGCGAGGTGTCACTGCGCGGCATCAGCAAGGCCGGACGTGCCTGCCAACTGTTGCACACGGGTGCGGCTGGGCCGGACCACCCGGTACATCCGGCCTTGGCAGAGAGTGCCTATCTGAAGGCGATTTTCCTGAGACTTTCATGAGCCGGGTGCTGCTGGATGCCTGTGTTCTTTATCCGACGGTGTTGCGAGAAATTCTGATGGGGGCGGCGGATCGGGGGTTCTTTACACCCGTATGGTCGGCGCGGATTCTGGAAGAATGGGCGCGGGCGGCGGCGCGGCTGGGGGCGAATGGCGAGGCCGTGGCTCGGGGGGAGATCGCGTTGCTGCGGGCAGTACACCCTGAGGCGGAAGTCACATACAGCTTTGATCTGCAACGGGAAATCGAGTTGCCAGATGCGGACGATGCCCATGTTCTGGCGGCGGCTGTGGCCGGAGGCGCGGATGAGTTGCTGACGTTCAACTTGCGAGACTTCCCCGGCCGGGTATTGGCGGGCTATGGCATCCTGCCGCGTGGGCCGGATGAATTCCTGCTGGAACTGTTCCACAATGAGGCTGGATTTATCGAGGTTTTGGAGGCGGTTAGGGTGCGAACCGAAAAGATTTCGGGGCGCGAACAGCCGATGCGGGCGCTGTTGAAGCGGTTGCGCCTGCCAAGGCTGGGCAAGGCCGTCGGCTGACGGGCCGAAACTAGTTTTTAGGTAGTGGTGTCAATGGGTTGGAGCCCCAACGGGAGGCGAGACGCTCTATCGCGGCGATCCGTTCCTGCGGTTTGGGATGGCTGAGCATCCAAGCGGGCATGCCACCTGCCGGAGCCATTTTTTCCAGCTTTCTGAATAGGTTGATCTGAGGTCTTACGCCAATTCCGGCGCGGGTGAGCAGGGCGGCGGCGTAGGCGTCGGCCTCGTATTCATCCTGGCGGGAGAGGCGGCTGCCCAGCAATTTTGCAATGAAATCAGCGATATGGGCGCCGATAACTGGGATGAAACGGGCGAGCAGCAGGGTGAGGATGACGCGGATCACGTTCTGGCCGGAAAAATCTATCATCCGGCGCCTCGAATGGCCGAGAGCGACATGGCCGAGTTCGTGGGCGATGACGGAGGCGACCTCCTCCTCGCTGATCTCTCCGAGCTTCATCTTGTCGAGAAAACCACGGGTGACGAAGATGCGCCCGTCGGGGGCAGCGAGGCCGTTTATGATAGGAATTTCATAGACATGCACGTTGAGGTCCGGCAGATCCAGTGCCTTGGCCATGCGTTTCGCAAGGGCACGCAAACGCGGCTCGTCGAGCGGGGTCGACTGGGCGTCGAGCTGACGTTTCAGACGCCACGAGGACATCTGGTACATGACCACGGCCGTCAGGATGGCAAGGAGGATCGGGGTGAGTCGCAGCATCTCTCTGTCAAATATGGGTTTGGTATGGGTTAGGTAGTGTTTTGGTATGGCAAAAAACAGCGGGAAGGCGACTTACGGCGGAGAAAATGCGAGTTCGGGCGTTGCCGATCCTTTTTCGGACCGAACGGTCAAGGATTTCCCGGTGCGCTGCACATATGCAGAAGTGTCATAGCTCTGTCGGCGTCATTTATCCGCCGAAACCTGCCGCCCGGCGAGATTTCTGTCGCCGTCAGGAATTTGATCGCATAATTGTTCGGACAAGCGCCCGCAAAGAGCGTGATCGCCTGTCGAGAGTGTTCCCGTTCCCCGAATTCCGCAACCAGCGCGTCTGCGCCCAACTGGCACGGAGACTGCCGATATGCCTACGACCATCCCCTCGCTGCCCGACTCTGCCTATGATCTCGATTTCGAAGGGCCGAGTGCACAGGACCAGTTCATCGTCGAGTTGATCAACAGGGCGCGGGCGGACCCTAACGCGGAGTCGGATCGGCTGGACAAGGCGCTTGCTTCGGGTGTGAGCAGCGGTCCGAAGCAGGCGCTGGCGGTGGTGGGGGCGCTGGACATCGCCGCCGAGGGCCATTCACGCGACATGCACGAGATGGATTTCTTCGACCACACCAATCCGTTTACCGGCACGTCGCCGTGGCAGCGGATGGAGGATGCGGGCTACGGGCCGCAGGGAAGTTTTGCCGGCGGCGAGAACATCGCCTGGATCAGCGGCTACGAGTCGCCGAACTCTGCGGGCAGTGCCGAACGACTGCACAACAACCTGTTCCGCTCCGACGGGCATCAGCGCAATATCCTCAACGGCGGTTTCTCGGAAATCGGTGTCGGCTACGAGGTGGGTGCGGACAATTCGCAGAACGTGACGCAGAATTTCGGCGACCGGGGCGGCTATGCCTATGTGACTGGCGTGGTGATCGACGATGCCGACGGCGACGAGTTCTACGATATCGGCGAAGGGCAGGGAGAGGTCCGTGTCACGGCGTGGAATGCCGCCGGTACGTTTGCGACTTCCACCTGGGACGCGGGCGGCTATTCGCTGCGGCTGCCGCCGGGCACCTATTCGCTGGGTTTTGAAGGTGGTGACCTGAACGGGCAGTACGTGACGACCGTGACCATCGGATCGGACAACGTGAAAATCGATGTCGTCGAGGACCGGGACGCGGTGTCGGTGGCGTTTCTGGACCTGACAACGGGCGCGGACGTGTTCGATGGCACCGATGGTGTCGATCTGGTCAACGGACTGGGTGGCAACGACACGCTGCGCGGGCTGGCGGGGGACGATACGCTGAAGGGCGGCTGGGGCAATGACCTGCTGCTTGGCGGCGCCGGCAATGACAGGCTATTCGGCTCCAACGGCAATGACCGGATGTTTGGCGAGGGCGGCGCGGATGTCGCCCGGGGCGGTGCGGGCGACGACCGGCTGGGCGGCGGCGACGGCCGTGACAAGCTGTGGGGCGGTAGCGGCAATGACAGTATCGACGGAGGCGGCGACCGCGACTCGCTGAACGGCCACGCGGGTGACGATGTGCTGGATGGCGGCGCGGGCGGTGATTGGCTGAACGGCGGCAACGGTGCGGACATCCTGATCGGCGGCGCTGGGGGCGACAGGCTGCGCGGCGGTGCCGGACGGGACGTCTACGTCGATGGTGCGGGCAGTGATGTGATTTATGACGAGGATGCCGGACGGGACGACTATTTCGTCATGGCTGACGGCGCGCGCGACTGGGTAAACGGCTTCGGCGATGCCGATGTGCTGTATTTCGAACAGCCGGGCGGGGTGACTGGCCGAAGCGTGAGCGCGGGACTGGCGCTCTATATCGGTGGCGTGCACGAGATGACGCTTGCAGGGGTGACGGACAGCCTTGCGGACCTGCGGGCCGACGGGCGCGTGCTGGACGATTCGGCGCTGCCGGACGGTGTGCTGGACCTGTTGTGAGGCGTCACGCGGGGGGCATGGTGCGAGTGGAGCGCTGATTGCCCCATCTGCATTACCGGGAGGGAGTTCAGGGCCGCAGGCCGGATGTGGATCTGGCCCTGAACACGCCGGACGCGAGGAGAACACCTGCGACCACGATGGCGATGCCGGTGGCTTTCAGCAGGCCGATCGGTTCACCCAGAAACAGCCAGCCGCCGAGGGCGGCGAGGACCGGGACGAGAGCCGCGAAGGCGGCGCTGCGCGACGGGCCGAGGTGGTGGACGGCGTAGAAAAAGGTGAAGTTGGCAACGAAGCCCGACAGCACGCCCTGAAACAGGATCTGGATAGCCAGCGGCCCGGCGCCCACACCCGCGAAGCTGATGCCGGTGAACAGGCCGACGGCGAGAAAGGCCAGTGCCGACCAGAAGCTGAGGATCGCGGCGCCGTCCTCTGCCCGCAGCCCGGAGAGGCGGAAGACGAGGGTGTAGACTGCCCACGAGATCGAGGCGAGCGTGAACAACAGGTGGCCGGACCAGACATCGCCGCTGCGCGACAGGGCCGAAAATCCGCCGACAGCCACCGCACCGAAGACGATGAGGGCGAAGCCGGCGAGGCGCAGGCGCGTGAAACGCTCGCCCAGAAACAGGGCGGAAAGTACGGCGACGTAGACGGGCAGCATCGACGGGGTGAAGACACCGCTGTCGGCGACCGGAGCGCGCTGGAGACCGAGCCCGAGAAAGATGACGAAGAGGAAACCGCCGCAGAGTGGAATCAGCGTCAGTTCCCGCCAGCCCGCGCCGGGCGGGCGCAGGCCGCGACGGAGAATCAGGGGCAGGAAGAACAGGGCGCCGACGCCGGAGCGGATCAACCCGACCTCAACCGGGCCGAGTTGCGATGTCATTGCCGCGCGGGTGACGACGAGGAAGGACGCCCATATCGTTACCGTGACGGCGATGGCGAGCCAGGCGAGGGCGGGAGGTCTGGTCATGGAGGGCTGCCTTTTCGTCTGGCCGGAGACTAGGGGCACAGACTGGCGCAGGCAATCACCGGCATGGGCCGGTCATGCACTGGCCGGCGCGGTGGTGAGCAGGGTGCGGGCCATGGTCTGCATCGTTTCGGCATAGCGTTCCTGGCTCCAGCCGCAATCCTGGCGGAAATGTTCCCATGTGCGGATGGACAGCATCGTCCAGAGGATGTCGGTGGCCTCGCGGATGCTGTGGTCGGGCGCAAGGGTGTCATCCTCGGCGAGAGCGCGGATCGCGGCTTCGCAGCCTTCGCGGAAAGCCTGCATTCGGCCTGCCCACGCGGTGGCGGCCTCGGCGTCCGTGTCCTTCATGGCCATGAGCGCGCGGGCGACGCCGTAGACCTCGGGAATGTAGGCGGCCCAGCAGTCGATATAGGCGGCAAGACGGTCCAACCCGCTTTCGGAACCGCGGCTGTCGGCAAGACGGTCGTCGATATTCTTGATCTCGTCGAGGTGGCGGGTGGCCGCGATCAGGAGGTCGGCGCGGTTGGGATAGTGCAGGTAGAGTGCCTGCCGGCTGATGCCGGCGGCGCGGGCGATATCGGCCATGCGCACCGGCCCACCCTGCTCCAGCAGGGTCAGGGCGGCGTTCAGGATTTTGGCGGGGGTCCCGGATATTTCACTTGACATGATGTCAATGTGGCAGGTACTTGACGCGGTGTCAATTGACACGGTGTCAAGTTGAGTCGACGGATTGGAGGGCGACATGAAACGCAGGATTTTCATCTGGGATGCGAACCCGAAGCCGGGATCCCTGAACGCGGCATTGGCCGACGCCTACGCGGCAGGAGCGGAGCGTGAAGGCGCCGAAGTGCGGCAGATGGCGCTGGCGGACATGCGGTTCGACGCGGACTACGAAGGGTTCGGCAGGCCGCAGCCGATGCTGGAGCCGGACCTGGTGACGTGGCAGGCGATGATTACCTGGGCCGACCATGTTGTGATCGTTCATCCATACTGGTGGGGGGCGATGCCCGCGCGCGCCAAGGCGGTGCTGGATCGGGCGCTGAGTTCGGGTTTCGGTTACAAGTATCATGGCCGTGGCATGGGGTGGGACAAGCTGCTGTCGGGACGGACCGGGGATGGGATCATAACCTCGGACACGCCGCCGTGGATCGACACGCTGATCTATCGCGCCCCGGCACGGCGGGTGTTGAGAAACCAGGTTCTGGGCTTCTGCGGGATCAGGACGCGGCGGGTTGTGCAGTTCGGCTCCGTCAAGCTGTCGGACGCGCCGACACGGGCGAAATGGCTGGCGAAGGCGGAACGCATGGGCGCGGCGGCGGCACAGGGGCCGGTGGCTGAGCGTGGCGAAGAGATGCGGAGGGCTGCGTGATGGGCGGATTGGAAGTGAGCGTGCTGGCCGGGGCGCTGGCGCTGGGTCTGGTGGCCGGAGTATTCCTGACCTTCTCTGATTTCGTGATGACGGCGTTGCAGCGGACGGAGGGCGATGGCGGTTGGCAGGCGATGCAGGCAATCAACCGGCAGGTCTATCGCTCCGTCTTCATGGTGCTGCTGCTGGGGCTGGTTCCGGCAGGTTTTGCCGTGGCGCTGCTGGCGGGCGGAACCGGCGGCGCGCCATGGTTTCTTGGCGGAGCGATCATCTATGCCATCGGAACGATGGGCGTGACGATGTTCGGCAATGTGCCGATGAACAAGCGGCTGGATGGGCTGACGGGGACGGAGGCGGCTGCGTACTGGCGCGTCTACGTTGTTCGCTGGACGCGATTGAACCATGTGCGAACGCTGGCATCGGCGTTTGCGGCGCTGGCGTTCATCATCGGTTGGCGCATGATATGAAGATGGCGGCGGGCTTCCCCCGGTGCGGCAGGCCGCAACCGGGCGGAGATGCCTGCCGTCAGCGACCCGAGCGCATCACGTTGCCATGCCAGTCCCCGATCTGTGCCGGGGTGGCGCCGAGCCCTGCGCCCTGCACATCAGGTGCGCGCTGAATGGTGGCGATGCCGTAGCCGAGAAGAAAGACGAGAAGGAGGACCAGCGCCCGCCGCACCTGATGGATTTGCGGGGCCGGGGCTGCTTCGCGAAAGTGAAGTTCCGGTGTCATGTCTGTGTGTCCCTTTATCTTGGTGAGCCTGATATAGGGACCGGAGTGACATAATGAAAATGAATGATTGATGGTTAATGCATCACGAAACGTGATGCATTCAGGCTGAACAGCTCGCCCCGCCGAGAACGCAGAACTTGGCGCAATGGGGGTGGTTGAGTTTCACGGGGCGTTCCGCCTCTGCCAGCGTTGACCCGAGTTCGAACTCCGGGCTGTAGGGAAGAAGAGTGCAGGCGAGGACGGCGGGGCCGGCGGCACCCTTGCGCCGGATGACCATGCGGGACGACGCACACATCACCTCCTCCGGTTGCTTGCCGAGGATGCCCCAACAGGCGGTGGTGATTTCCGGCACATCGACGGTTTCATCCATTTCGGGAAACAGCACGGTTTCGCCGGGGTTCATTGCATCTATGCGGAAGTTCTCGCGAGCAAACAGGTTGGCATAGCCGCGGCGGCTGGTGGCATCGTCGTCGCCCCAGACGGTGCGGCCGGCGACAGCCATGCGAAAGCCGTTGTCGCGCAGCCAGCGCATCCCAGTCAGGGTTTTTTCGTAGGATCCCTTGCCGCGCTCCGTATCGTGGTGCTTCGGGGTGTGGTGATCGAGCGACACGCGCAGTGTCAGCTTGTCACCAAAGGCGAGACGGAGGAGAAGCAGACCTTCCCGCACCGTCTTGCGCATCATCGGGCGCATGGCGTTGGTGAGGATGAGGACATCGTAGCCGCGCAGGAGGGCGGCCTCGGCCATGGCGATCATCTCCGGATTCATGAAGGGTTCGCCGCCGGTGAAGCCGATTTCCGTAACCGGCCAGCCGCGATCCTCGATCTGGTCGAGATAGTCCTCGACGTCGGCACGGGTCAGGTAGACAAGGGCGTCGTTGGTGGGGCTGCTCTCTATATAGCAGTTGGCGCATTCGATGTTGCAGAGCGTGCCGGTGTTGAACCACAGCGTCTTCGGATCGGACAACGAGACGGAAGCCCGCTCCTCCCCCTTGGCGGTGATGTCGGGATGCTGAAACTTGCCGCCCGGTTGCAGTGGAGCCTGATCTGTCATCGTTCACCCGTTTTGACGCAGATTGAACAATGACTCAAACGGACGAAGGGTCAAGCGGTGCGGGCAAACAGTTGCGTGAGCGTTCAGGAGCGCAATTTGAAGAGGGAGGTGAGCGCACGCCGGCGCTTGGCTGGCCGGTGTGATGGTTCGGGCTTGAAGGCTGGTGCGGAGATCGGAGGGGAGGCCAGATAGTCCTCCGCCCGCAGCCAGTCGGCGACGCGGTCGCCGATCATCGCCTGTTTGCCTGCAGGACTGAGGTGACCGTTGCCGGGTTTGGTGTGCAAAGAGGTGTCGCCCTGGGTCTGGCGACCGGCGGTGATCTCGTCCGAGAACAGGCGCACGAGGTCGATATAGGGCACGCCCATTGCGCGGGCCGCTTCAGCCTGGGCTGTGCGCAGGCCGCGCATGCGTTTGCGCTGCTCAAGAAAGCCATGCTCCATGAAGTCGCCCGTTTCCCGCTCCGTCGCGGAAAAGTTGCGGTAGTGGGCGCCGAGGACGAAAATATGCTCCACGTTCTGCGACTTGAGCAGGCGGACGATCTTGGCGATGTTTTCGGCGCGGGCGATTTCAATTCGCGTGCCGCCGACGGGCCGGAAGGGCAGCGGTTGGCGCAGGGTGACGAAACCCTTCTTCATTTCGGCGATTTCGACAATGTGCTTGCGAATCCGGATGATGCCGCCGACCCGCAGGCGGGTGTGGCCCTGAATCTGGAAGCTCTGCTCGGTGTTAAGCGATGACGCGATCACCTCTGGCTCTACGTAATGATCATTGTTGCCGGTGTAGAGGAACGCAAATCGGTCGCTGAGCGGGATGGCCTTGCGTACTGCAGCAAGGGTTTCGTGACTGGTGTGGCCGCCTTTTGCGAAATTGCGGTGTTCCTGGCTAAACAGAGCGGCAACGTGCGGAGCCCAGGACTCATTCTTGTCGTTGGAAGTGTGACTGTCGCCGAAAAAAAGCATGATCGAAATCCCGAAAGACAAGGGGCGGCCGCTTCGAGAGTGTAGCAAAGGCACGGGACGCCTCAAGTGACCGGGTGTGTGGCGTCGGCCACGATTACGGCCATCTTGTACGCGAGGAAACCGGTCCGGCGTTGTCCCTCTCTGGACAGTGCCCATGGCTCTGCGCTACATCCTGTGAACTTTTCGGAAACGCAAGATGCCCAACCCGCTGAAGATAACCCGAGAGATTTCCTATGCGAATTCCGCCCAGACACGGGCGGGACGGGGCTTTATCCGGTCTGTCGAGAACCTGACAGGCCGCATCAAGCTGATCCGGATGGCCAAGGGCTACGACGACGAGGTGCGGGCCGGGCGTGATTTCTGGGAAGTGATGGTGGAACGCTATGCTCTCGGGCTGGACGTGCTGGCCGGGAGCCTGGCCAATATCCCGCGCGAAGGGCCGCTGGTGGTGATTTCCAACCACCCTTACGGCATTCTGGACGGGCTGATGCTGGGCTACATCCTCAGCCAGACGCGGGGCGATTTCCGTATTCTTGCGCATCAGGTGTTCCGCAAGGCCGAGGATCTGAACCGGATCATCCTGCCGATCTCCTTCGAGGAGACGAAGGAGGCGCAGCGGGTAAATATCGAGACGCGGAAGATCGCGCTGGACTATCTGGCTGACGGTGGCTGCATGGGTATTTTTCCCGGCGGCACAGTCTCGACCGCGCTGAAACCGTTCGGGCGGCCGATGGACCCGGGCTGGCGGCGGTTCACGGCGCGGCTGATCGCCAAGAGCGGTGCGACGGTGGTGCCTGTGTTCTTCGAGGGCCACAATTCGCGGCTGTTCCAGGTGGCGAGCCACGTGCATTACACGCTGCGGATGGCGCTTTTGATCAACGAGTTCAAGCTTCGGGTGGGCGAGAAGGTTCCGGTGGTTGTAGGCGAGCCGCTGCCGATGGAAAACATTCGGAGATATGCCGGGGATGCCAAGGGGTTGATGGATTATCTTCGCGCGGAAACCTATGCGCTTTCGCCCAAGCGGATCGACGACCTGACCTACGGGTTCGAATTCGAAGAGGGGCGTTGATGCCCATCGGCGTCTTCGACAGCGGCTTCGGCGGGCTGACTGTTCTGGGGGCGCTGCGCCAGAAATTTCCGGAGCAGGACTTCCTGTATCTCGGTGATACCGCCCACGCGCCCTATGGCGAACGGTCGGAGCAGGAGGTGCTGGACCTGACAATGGCGGGCTGCCGCTACCTGTTCGGGCGCGGCTGCGGGCTGATCGTGCTGGCCTGCAACACGGCTTCTGCGATCGCACTGCGCCCGATGCAGGAGTATTTCGTGCCGGCGGACCGGCGGGTGCTGGGTGTGCTGGTGCCGATGATCGAGGAGATCGCGGCGCGGCCCTGGCACGGGGCGGAGCAGGTGGCGCGCCCGGTCGAGGACGTGCTGTTCTTCGCCACGCCGGGCACCGTGAGAAGTGGAGCCTTTGCTCGGGAACTGGCGCTGCGGGCGACAGGGCCGAAAGTGCACTCCGTGGCCTGCGGGGGGCTTGTCGAGGCACTGGAACAGGGGCGGAGCGAGGATGCGGGGCGGTTGGTGCGGGGCTATGTGGCGGAAGCGCTGGCTATGGCACCGGCACCTGATGTGGCGGTACTGGGCTGCACGCATTACCCGCTGATGGAAGCGGCTTTCCGCAGCGCACTGCCAGATGATGTGCGCGTGTTGTCGCAGGGCACGCTGGTGGCGCGGGCGCTGGAGCGCTACCTGCGACGGTTTCCGCAGTTCGCGGGCGGGGGCGGCGGGCTGGAACTGGTGACAAGCGGCGACGCGGCGACGGTGTGTGCCGGTGCGGAGCGGCTGTTCGGGGTGACGCTGCCGTTCAAGGCGATGTGATTGCGTTGCCCCGGTTTCTGCCTTAGATGACAGGCGGAAACCGGAGGATATTCAGATGACCAAGCGGATCGCGATACTGGGGGCCAGCGGCTACACGGGCGCCGAGCTTGTGCGCCTGATCGCGACGCATCCTTCGATGGAAATCGCGGCGCTGGCGGGCGACCGGAAAGCCGGCGAGGCGCTGGGCACGGTGTTTCCGCATTTGCGGCATCTGGACCTGCCGGTGTTGCAGAAATTCGAGGAAATCGACTTCGGGAACATCGACCTTGCTTTCGGGGCGCTGCCGCATGGCACCAGCCAGGAGATCATTTCCGCGCTGCCGGGACATGTGAAGGCCGTGGACCTGTCCGCCGGATTCCGGCTGCGCGATCCGGCTGTCTATGAGCAGTGGTACGGGGCGCCGCACGCGGCCATGGCGTTGCAGGACGAGGCGGTCTACGGGCTGACAGAGTGGTATCGCGACGAGATCCGGGAGGCGCGGATCGTTGCCGGAACGGGTTGCAACGCGGCGACGGGGAATCTGGCGGTGCTGCCGTTGCTGAAAGACGGCGTCATCGACGCGGACGAGATCATCATTTCGCTGGCGACGGGTGTTTCCGGGGCGGGCCGTTCCCCAAAGGAGGGGATGCTGCATGCAGAGGTTTCCGAAGGATTTCATGCCTATGCACTGACGGGGCACCGGCACATGGCGGAGTTCGAGCAGGAGTTCAGCAAGGTGGCGGGCAAGCCCGTTACCTGTACTTTCGTGCCGCATCTGTTGCCGCAGAACCGGGGCATCCTCGCCACGATCTACGTCAAGGGCGAGGCGGAGGCCATTCATGCGGCTCTGGAGAAGGCGTACGCGGATGAGCCCTTCATGGTAGTGCTGCCGCTGGGCGAGGCGCCTTCCACCCGGCATGTGCGCGGCTCGAACTTCTGCCATCTGGGTGTGGTCAAGGATCGGCGTGAGGGCCGGGCGATCGTGTTCTCGGCGCTCGACAACCTCAACAAGGGGTCTTCGGGGCAGGCGATCCAGAATGCCAATCTGATGTTGGGGCTGGAGGAGACGGAAGGGCTGATGCTGGCCCCGATGTTCCCGTAAACGTAGCATGGCCGGGTTGAGGAAAAAGCAGCGAATTCATCTGGTTATCATTGCCGGTTGCCTGCTGGCCGTGGCGTCTGCGTTGGTGATCTACGCAGCCCGCGATGCTTTCGAGTTCTTCCGCTCTCCGTCCGATATCGCCGCGGACCCGCCGCGCGAGAATGAGCGGTTCCGGCTGGGCGGGCTGGTGAAGGAGGGATCGTGGGAGCCGGGCGACGAGCATCGCTTCGTCATCACCGATCTGGACGCGGACTTTCCGGTGGTTTTCCGGGGCATTGTGCCGGACCTGTTCCGCGAGGGGCAGGGAACGATTGTAACTGGCGTGATCGAGGACGGTGTGTTCGTGGCCACCGATGTGCTGGCCAAGCATGACGAGGAATACATGCCCAAGGAAGTGGCGGATGCACTGAAGGAACGGGGCGTGTTCAAGCCGGACGCTGCCGAGTAGCATGAAAGCCGGGTTCGGTGCTGCTGCCCGGTTGTGGTGGCGCACGCTCCATTAAGATAAATTTACTCACGTTTTGGCATTCTGCCCGCTGATTTCAGGCAGCAGTGGAGCAGCACGATGCAGAGCGTGGAAGCAATCGCGCGGGAAATCGTCTCCCGTGAAGGCGGCTATGTGAACGATCCCGACGATCCGGGCGGGGCGACGAAATACGGCGTGACGATTCATACGATGCGCCGGTTGGGGCTGGATCTCGATGGTGATGGCGATATCGACAGCGCCGATGTGCGCCGCCTGCCGCTGGAGCGGGCGGTGGAGATATTCGTGAAGCATTATTTCGAACGGCCGGGCATCGGGCTGTTGCCGGGACTGATGCAGCCGACGGTGTTCGACATGTATGTGAACGCTGGCAACAACGCGGTGAAGATCCTGCAGCGGGTGCTGGCGGAATTTGGCGAGGCGGTGGCGGTTGACGGGGCGCTGGGGCCGAAAACCGCTGGGGCCGCGAAACGGGCCTATCAAAAGGCCGGGGCCTATCTGGTGGACGCCTACGGGATTGCGCGGCGGGACTATTACTACGAACTGGCCGACAGGCGGCCGGCGAGCCGCAAGTACGCGCGGCGGCGCGATGGCGGCAAGGGCGGCTGGATCACCCGCGCCGAAGAGTTCATCACCGAGCGTTTCCGGCTGAGCGATGCGCAGCACCGCGCGAGGGTGGCGGCATGGGGTTGATGAACTGGCTGGGGATCGGCCGCACGGTGGCCAATGTCGCCGAGGTATTCGTGGAGAACCGGACGGCGCGGGCGGCGCATGAACATGTGGAGCACGTGGCCAGCCTGAATGCCCTATCGGCGGAGTTTGCACGGCCGCGTGGCGGCTGGTTCGACCAGTTGATCGACGGGCTGAACCGGCTGCCGCGACCCTTGCTGGCGGGCGGAACGATGGGGCTGTTCATTTATGCGATGAAGGACCCGGTGTCGTTCGGGGCGCGTATGCAGGGGCTGGCGTTGATGCCGGAGCCGATGTGGTGGCTGCTGGGTGCGATCGTCTCGTTCTATTTCGGGGCGCGGGAGTTGCATCACTTTCGCGGGCGGAAGGCGGCGGAACCGGAGCAGGTTGCCGAGGTGATGCGCCGGGTGCGCGAGGTCGAGGCGCTGAGCGAGGCAGGTGCCCCGGAGGAAAGCAGCGGCAACGCTGCTGTGGCAGCATGGCGGGTCGAGCAGGGGTGAGGTGACTGTGCAAGTATCGACGGCGGGGCGGGCCGGAGGGAGATCGGCCCACCCCGCATTGGTGGGGACACGGCGCAGGCAGGGGGTGGAAGCCCGCACCGCGCCCCACATCCCGGCCCGTCAGAGACCGAGGGGCACGGGAGGCACGGCGCGGGCCGCTTCGGCGGAAGCCGGCTGCGCGAACCCCCTGTAGATCGTCTCGCCGCCGGAACAGGCGGCGAGAGAGGCGAGCAGGGCGAGGGCGACAAGTCTGTGCATTGGGTATCTCCTTGATGTCGGGAAGGAGACGCGCCGGGGTGGCGGATTATTCGCCGGAAAATTAAATTTCTCTCCAGACTCTTGTGATCCGGGGGGGCTTGCGCGCGGATGCGCTGGTCAGCGGCCCTCGTATTTTGCCGGACGCTTTTCGAGGAAGGCCAGCACACCTTCCTTGAAGTCGCGTGTCTTGCCGGCCTCTCCCTGCAGCTTCGCCTCCAGCCCGAGCTGCGTTTCGAGATCATTCTCGAAGCTTTGGCGGAGCGCCTGCTTGATCATGCCGTAGGTGGCTGTCGGCCCCTGGGCGAGATGGCGGGCGCGGGCGTCGACGGTCGCGGTGAAGGCGTCGTCGGGAACCGCCTCCCAGATCATGCCCCAGTTCTCGGCCTTCTGCGCGGTTATGCTTTCGGCGAACAGCGCCGCGCCCATTGCCTTGGCCATGCCCATCTGCCGGGGAAGCCAGTAGGTGCCGCCGGCATCCGGGACGAGGCCGATGCGGGCGAAGGCCTGGATGAAGACGGCGCTGTCGGCGGCAATGACGACGTCAGCGGCGAGGGCGAGGTTGGCGCCGGCACCGGCGGCGGCGCCGTTGACGGCGGAAATCGTCGGGATGGGGCAATCGTAGATCGCCTTCAGCAGCGGTTCGTATTCCTCGCGCAGGGTCCTTTCCATGTCGAGCCCCGTGGTGACGCTGGCGTCGCCGAGATCCTGGCCCGAACAGAAGGCGCGGCCCGCACCGGTAAGAACGATGGCGCGGGCTTCCTCCGGTGCGTGGCGGAGGGCGTGCAGCAGGTCGAGGCGCATCTGGCCATTGAGGCCGTTCATCACGTCTGGCCGGTTGAGGGTGATACGGGCGATATCGTCCGACAGTTCGTAGAGAATGGTTTCGTATTGCATGTGCGGACTCTCCCTTTTGGCGGGAGGGTAGCTGCGGATGGGTTCGGGCAAAAGATAAAACGTGGCGTCAGTTGCAATGCGCAAGCTCCGGGTCGTGCCGCCGGGCCGAGGTGGGATAGCGAAAGGGTATCGACACTTCAGGGAGGTACGGGATGCGACTGGCGGACAAGGTGATCATCGTGACGGGAGCAAGCAGCGGCATTGGTGCGGCGGCGGCGAGATTGTTCGCTGCCGAGGGCGCCGCAGTGGTGCTGGGGGCACGACGGGCGGAGCGGCTGGAGGCGCTGTCCACGGAAATAGTGGCCGATGGCGGGCGGGCCGTATGGGTGGCGGGCGACGTGCGCGAGGCGGATGTGGCCGTGGCGCTGGTGGCACGGGCGGAGGCTGCGTTCGGCGGGCTGGACGGTGCTTTCAACAATGCCGGAACTGTGGGCGAGATGGCACCGGTAGCGGACATTACGCCCGGGACGTGGCGCGAGGTTCAGGATACCAATCTGACGGCGGCGTTCCTGAACGCACGGGCGCAACTGCCGGCCCTGCAGGCGCGGGGCGGCGGCGCGCTGGTGTTCACATCGTCCTTTGTCGGCATGACCGTGGGCCTGCCGGGAATGGGGGCATATGCGGCGGCAAAGGCCGGGCTGATGGGGCTGGCGCAGGTGATCGCGGCGGAATACGGGGCCGAGGGTATCCGCGCCAATTGCCTGATGCCGGGGGGTACGCGGACGGAGATGGCCGGGGACGACCCGGAGTTCCATCGTTTCGTCGAGGGGCTGCACGCGCTGAAGCGGATGGCCGCACCGGAGGAGATCGCGGAGGTGGCGTTGTTCCTCCTGTCGGATGCCGCTTCGTTCGTGACCGGCGGTGGGCTTTTTGCCGATGGCGGCAATTCGATCTGCAAGACCTAGGTGGTCATGGTTTCTTCATGTGGCTGAGAGGGTAATGTCACGAACGGGCCGCAGATGTCTGGCGACAATCACAGCCCCGGGGGACCCCAGCCATGACCAGATTCCTGAAACCTACCCGCCGCACGATGCTGGCCGGCAGCGCCGCCTTTGCGGGCGGCCTTGCCATGCCCGCGATCTCGCGAGCGGCTCAGAGGCCGGTGTTCACGCATGGCGTGCAGTCGGGCGACGTGGATGCGGCATCCGGCATGATCTGGACGCGGGTGGACCGGCCCTCGCGGGTGATGATGGAGGTTTCCACCACCGAAAGCTTCGCCGATGTCCGCCGTCTCGCGCCGCTGAACGCGCTGCCGGAAAGCGATTTCGCAGTGAAGCGACTGGTGGAGGGACTGCCGGCCGATCAGGAGATATTCTATCGGTTCTCCGCAGCTGATCTGACGGACATCAATGTCAGCTCCGAGCCGATCGTCGGCCGGTTTCGCACCGCACCGGCGTCGCGGCGCAATGTTCGCTTCGCGTGGTCCGGTGACACGGCCGGGCAGGGTTGGGGCATCGACGACGAGGGCATGGCAACCTATGCGACGATGGCGCGGCACACGCCCGATTTCTTCCTGCATTCCGGTGACACGATCTATGCCGACGGCCCGATGGAAGACGAGGTGCAAAAGGACGGCGAGACCATCTGGAAGAACGCGGTCCTGATTGATGAGAAGCGCAAGGTGGCCGAGACGCTGGACGAGTATCGCGGCCAGTGGAAGTACAACATGATGGACGAACATGTGCGGGCGCTGAACGCGGAGGTGCCGACCTTCTTTCAGTGGGACGACCACGAGGTGGTCAACAACTGGTCGGACAGCAAGGATTTGAAGGGCGACGACCGTTACAGCGAAAAGTCGGTCCATGTGCTGGCTGCGCGGGCAGGCCGCGCCTTCCACGAGATGACACCGATCCGCTTCCAGCCGCAGGAACCGGGGCAGGTGTATCGCAAGATCGCCTACGGCCCGATGCTGGACGTCTTCTTCCTCGACCTGCGCAGCTATCGCGGTGCCAACAGCGACAACGTGCAGGGTGAACCTTCGGAGGCGACGCGAATCCTCGGGCAGGAGCAGATCGCATGGCTGAAGCGGGAGCTGGCGAACTCGCGTGCGACGTGGAAGGCGATCGCCTGCGACATGCCAATCGGGTTGGTGGTGCGCGACGGCGACACGAAGTTCGAGGCGATTGCCAATGCCGATGACGGCGATGCGAAGGGCCGGGAATTCGAGATCGCCGATTTGCTGCGGTTCATCCGTACCGCGGGTATTACCAACACCGTCTGGTTCACGGCGGATGTGCATTACACGGCGGCGCATCACTACAGCCCGGAGCGGGCGGCGTTTCAGGAGTTCGAGCCGTTCTGGGAGTTCGTTTCCGGCCCGTTGCACGCGGGCACCTTCGGGCCGAACGCGCTGGACATGACGTTCGGGCCGGAAGTGCGCTACGTGAAGGCGCCGAGCGAGGAGCAGGGCGTGAACCTGCCGCCCTCCGCCGGGTTGCAGTTCTTTGGACTGGTCGACATCGACGGCGCGACCGAACAGATGACCGTGCGCCTGATGGACCGGGCGGACGAAGAGTTGTGGAAGGTGACGCTGGATCCCGTGCGGGCGGCGCTCTGACCTGATGCTTGTCCGATGCCGGCGTCTTTCGCGGTTGCGGAGGGTGCCGGCATGCCTGCGTTCGAGACAGGTGTTGCCTTGCATGGCCGCGGCCTGACCGGTTGCCAGTCCTTCTCCTGCCCGCTTGACAGGCCCACAAGCGGCCGGTAGGCACGCGGCTTTCTTCGCAGCCGGGAGGTGTGGACATGGCGGGGCAGGGTCCGGTTCTTGGGGTCGATTTCGGAACGTCCAACTCGGCGGCGGGGCATGTGGTGGAGGGGCGACCGGTGCTGATCGAGATGGCACCCGGGCGCACCACGCTTCCGACGACCTTCTTCTTCGATTTTGAAACGCGCGAGACGCTGATCGGTGATCCGGCCAATGCCGCCCTGCTGGACGGGCTGGAGGGGCGTTTCATGCGGGCGCTGAAACGGGTGCTGGGCACTTCCCTCATGCATGAGCAGCGCCAGATCCTGAAGGAGCGTGTGACGTTCGTCGATATCATCGGCCGGTTCCTGCGCGCAATCCGGGAGCGGGCGGAGGCACAGACGGGGCAGACGTTCACGCGCGTGCTTTCCGGCAGGCCGGTGATCTTTCATGGCCGTGGCGCGGAACGGGAGGAGAAGGCGGAGGCGGATCTGCGGGCGTGCTACATGGCGGCCGGATTCGAGGATGTGGCGTTCATGGCCGAGCCGGAAGCGGCGGCGATTGCCAGTGGCGCGACGGAGCGCGGCGGCGAGGTGGGACTGATCGTCGATATTGGTGGCGGCACCTCTGATTTCTCGCTGTTCAGGGCCGGTGAAAGCGGTGTCGAGATATTGGCAAATCACGGGGTGCGGATCGGCGGCACCGATTTCGACAAATCCATCAGCATCGACCGGGTGATGCCGTTGCTGGGCAAGGGCACCGAGGTGCGCAAGGTGCTGGGTGCCGGTACCTCACCGGTGCCCAACGCAATCTTCAACGATCTGGCGACGTGGGAGAAGATACCGTTCGTCAACACGCCGCAGAACCGGCGGATGGTGGCGGAGATGTTGCGGCTGGCGGAAGCTCCGGAACAGCTTGGGCGGCTGGCGACGGTGCTGGAGGACGACCTTGGCCACGACCTGGCATTCGCGGTGGAGCGGGGCAAGATCGCGGCGAATGCCGGCGACGGTGGGAGTATTGATCTGGGCGTGATCGAGGCCGGTCTGGGCGTGCCGTTGAGCGCTGCCGAGGTGGCCGAAAGCCTGACTGCGCACGCGCAGGCGCTGCGGACAGGGGCGGAGGAAACGGTGCGGCTGGCGGGGGGATGCAGCGTGGACCGGGTGATCTATGTTGGCGGGTCGAGCCTGATGACCATGGTTTCCGACGAGATGAAACGGGTGTTTCCAGAGGCGCGGCACAGCACGTCCGAGGTGTTCACGGCGGTGGCCGACGGATTGGCGCTGGCGGCGGCACAGATGTGAGAAAACTCAGCTCTGCATGATGCCGGGCGTGGTAGAGACGCTGGCATGGAGAGGCTGCATCCAAGCGACAGGCCGGTTTTGCAGGCGGAAGCCCTGATCGCGGTTTTGGCGGCGCACGAGGTGCGCTGGGTTCTGTGCGGCTCTCAGGTGCTGGCGCTGCATGGGGCGAAACTGGTGCCCAACGATCTCGACGTGGTGCCGGAGCTTTCACCGGAAAACCTGGCGCGGGTAGCTGAGTGCCTGCGCAGTCTGAACGCTGTGCGGGCGTATCTGGACGGTTGGGGCGGTGCGACACTGGCGGAATGCGAGGACTGGAGGGTGGGAGCGGCAACGGCGGAGGCGCTGGACTGGCTCTACGTGACGCCGTTGGGGATGCTGGACATCGTGGTTGAGTTTGCGGCTCCTTACGCGGAGTTGATGCAGGGGGCCATTGAACTGGAGGCGGCCGGGGTGCCGTACCGGGCCTGCGATCCGCGTAAGGTATTGCGGGCGCTGGAGCGGCGGGACCGGAGCAAGGATGCGGCGCGGCGTGCGGAATACGCGCGGCTGCGGCGAGAACTGGGGGTGGCATGAACTGCCGTGGGGCCCGCGCAGTGACGGGTTCGGTCGGCGGACGGGATTCGCTCAGCCGTTCAGCAGCTTGTCGAGCTGTGCCTGCTCCTCGGCGCTGAGCGGTTCGGGGCTGTGAGGGGCGCTGCGCGTGCGGATGAAAGCGAGGGCGGCGATGGCTCCGATCAGCAGGAGGATGGGGCCGGTGAGCCACAGGAGCACCGTGGCACCGGTGAAGCGAGGGCGTAAAAGCACGAACTCGCCATAGCGATCCGTGAGGAACGAGAGGATTTCGGCGTCGCTGTCACCCGCTGTCAGCCGCTCGCGGACGAGGATGCGCAGGTCCTTTGCCAGATCGGCGGAACTGTCGTCGATGCTTTCGTTGCGGCAGACAAGGCAGCGGATTTCCTTCGACAGCTCACGGGCGCGGGTTTCCAGCGCGGGATCGTTCAGGACCTCGTCGGGTTCCACCGCGAGGGCCGGAGTGGCGAGCAGCAGCACCATCAGAAAGAGCGCACGGATCATTCGGCGGGCACCGCACTGACGGGCCGCTTGGCGGCGGGTGCGCCGAGCCGGTAGCGGCGATCGGACAGGGAGAGCAGCCCACCGAGAGCCATGATGATGGCCGCGCCCCAGATCCAGTTGGCGAATGGCTTGATGAAGGTGCGGACGGCCCATGCCTCGCCCTGGCGATCACCGATAACGACGTAGACATCGCGGGTGAAACCGGAGTTTAGACCGGCCTCTGTCGTCGGCATGCGCTGGACCGGATAGAAACGCTTCTCCGGCGTCAGGGTGCCGAGATTGCGGCCGTTCTGCCAGAGGGTGAGGGTTGCCTGTTCGGAGACGTAGTTGGGCCCGCGCAGTTGTTCCACCTTTTCCAGCCGGAGTGCATAGGGGCCGATTTCGTAGCGCTGCCCGGGCTCGACAAGCCGAATATCCTCCACCTCCCACGCGGTGATGGCGGCGATGGCGAAAATGATGAGGCCGAAGCCGGTGTGGGACACGGCCTTGCCCCAATCCGCCCGGGGCAGGTTGGCGGCGCGGCGCAGTGCCGTGGCGGGCGATTGGAAAAGGCGGATACGCTCGGCGAAATCGGCCAGTGCACCGAGGACGACCCAGGCGGCCAGCGCCGCGCCGATGGGCGCGAGGAGGCGGCCACCCGTTTGTATCGACCAGACGAGCGCGCCGAGAGCGAGTGAGAGGGCAATGGGGCCGGTGAGATGACGGAGCGAACGCGCGGTATTGGCCCGCTTCCATGGCAGGATTGCGCCGAAGGGCAGGATCATCGCCAGCGCGACCATGAAGGGTGTGAACGCTATGTCGAAGAACGGGGGCCCGACGGAGAGCTTCTGGCCGAAGGCAAGCTCGGCGATCAGGGGCCAGAGCGTGCCGACGAAGACGACGGCCGTTGCGGTGACCAGCAGAAGGTTGTTCATCACCAGCCCCGACTCGCGGCTGACCATCGAGAATACGGCCGTGGTGCGCAGGCTGTGCGCACGAATGGCATAGAGCGTGAGCGCGCCGCCGGTGAAGACGACGAGGATGCCGAGCACGAAGAGGCCGCGCGTCGGATCGGAGGCGAAGGCGTGGACGGAGGTGATGACGCCGGAGCGGACGATGAACGTGCCGATGAGCGAGAACGAGAATGCGAGGATGGCCAGAAGGATCGTCCAGCTTTTCAGGGCCTCGCGCTTCTCGACCACGATGGCGGAATGCAGCAGGGCGGCAGAGATGAGCCACGGCATGAAGGAGGCGTTCTCCACCGGATCCCAGAACCACCAGCCGCCCCAGCCGAGCTCGTAATACGCCCACCAGGAGCCGAGGCCGATGCCGATGGTCAGGAAGAGCCAGGCCGCGAGCGTCCACGGCCGGACCCAGCGGGCCCAGGCGGCATCGACGCGACCCTCGATCAGGGCGGCGACGGCGAAGGAAAAGGCCATCGAGAGGCCGACGTAGCCGAGGTAGAGAAAGGGCGGGTGGAAGGCGAGACCGGGGTCCTGCAGGAGCGGATTGAGATCGTTGCCGTCGAAGGGCGGGTTGGCCAGCCGGGTGAAGGGATTGGAGGTGAACAGCATGAAGGTGAGGAAGGCGACGCCGATCGAGCCTTGCACGGCGAGCACACGGGCGCGCAGGGCCAGCGGCAATTGCTGGCCGGCCCACGCCACGGTGGCGCCGAACAGTGCCAGGATCAGCACCCAGAGCAGCAGCGAGCCCTCGTGGTTTCCCCATGTTCCGGAGATCTTGTAGAGCAGCGGCTTGGCTGAGTGGGAGTTGGCGGCGACGAGTTCGACCGAGAAGTCGGAGATGACGAAGGCGCGAACGAGGGCGGCGAAGGCGAATGCGATCAGCAGAAACTGAAGGTTGGCGGCCGGAATAGCGACGCGCATCCAGTTGGCCCAGCCCTTCTGAGCCCCGACCATGGGCAGGATCGTCTGCACGAGGGCCACGCCGAGGGCAAGGGCGAGGGCAAGATGGCCGAATTCCGCAATCATGGGGTCTTCTCCTTTGCGCGGAGTATAGGGGCCATGCGGGCGAGGGCAATTCACGAAGTGTCGCGGTGCGCAGACGCGGATGGCGCCCGGCGCTGTGTCACATCACTTACAGCTTGCGTGGCGGTTCCATGCTTCCTTGTGGGGAAAATTACAAGAGGAACCCAAAGTAATGATTATTCCGCATAGCGATCAGAACAGTGCCCGCCACCATGCCGACAGTTTCTTCGGCGGATCATCCTTTGAGGCGGCGGATGTGCCGTGGGTAAAGGTTGGCGGCCTGTACATGTCCGTTTGCATCACCGGCGAGAACTCCTGGGGACCGATCGCCAAGGACCTGAGCGGCGACAGCCGCAAGGTCTGGGTGTTCACCGGCCGCCATGGCGAGGCGAGTGGCAACCCGGTGGGCAAGGATGGTACGTTCATGGCCAAGAAGGTCTATGACATCGAGCATCTGAGGGAGGACCGCAAGATCGTCGATGGATTGCAGGGGGCCGGATTCAACGTCGCGTTGCTGGACCTGTACGAGGCCAATGACAGCCGCACGACGGAGAAGCTGAAGGCGCTGATCAAGGAGAAGCTGGACGGTGGCGATATCGTCGTGCTGGCGTGGTGTTTCTCTCTGTTCGCGATGAACGAGTATGACAAGAACCTGAAGAACAAGGGCGTTGTGCATACGGCGATTGCCAACATGAACTACGACGCCTCGATCACCTCCATCATCACCAACAAGTTCGCCTGGGTGCCGAAGCCCTGGTAGGCGGCCGGACCTCCCTGCTTCAGCGTTCTGGCCACTGCCACTGAGGCGGGTCGTTGCCGATGACTTCCGTCTCGCCATGCGGCTTGGACAAGGCGATGAGCGTGGCGTCCTCCGCCTCGGCCAGAGCCTCGACCAGCGGGGCGGCGTGCGAGACAGTGATGATCTGACTGCGGGCGCTGGCCGCAACGATCAGCCGGGCGAGGGGCGCGAGAAGCGACGGGTGGAGGCTGGTTTCCGGTTCGTTGAGCACCATCAGTTCCGGCGGTCGGGGTGTCATCAGGGCGGCGGTAAGCAGCAGAAACCGCAGGGTGCCGTCGGACAACTCCCGCGCACGAAGCGGCCGCAAGAGGCCGGGCTGGTGCATCTCCACTTCCATCAGACCGGCAGACTCGCTGATCCGGACCTGACTGCCGGGGAAGGCCTCGTCGATGATGGAGGCAAGGGCGCGGGTATCGCCGATCTCAATGATTGTCTGGAGGGCGGCGGCGAGATCGCCGCCATCACCCGCCAGCACCGGCGTACGGGTGCCGAGGCGGGGCTGACGGGCCGGGGCCTCCATATCGGTGCGCAGATGATCGTAAAAGCGCCAGCTTCGCATCCGTTCCCGCAGGGTGAGCAGTTCGGGGAGTGATTTCGGGTCCGCGGCATGGGTCATCATGCTTTCGTAGGGGGCAAGATCCGAGATGACGGCTTCGCGCCGGCCCGAGAGCGCTAATGCGGTAACGGCGGGGCCGACACGGCTGGCGAATTCGGTACGTCGGGACAGGGCCTGCCCGGCCCAGACCGCCTCTGCCTTGATCTCCGGATCTTGCGAGAACAGTGATGTGGAGGAGGGTCTGGGCAGGCCGAGGTCGATGGCATAGCCGTAATCGTCGGTGGCGAAGCCGAGACGTAGGGCTACGGGCCCCTTGCGAAGCGTTCCCTGAACCGGCACCTCGCCGGATTTCATCGCCCGCGAGATTTCTTCCGGTCCTGCCCAGAGTGTCGATTGCAGCCCGCCCTCGGCGGCGATCGCGGGAATGGCGGCGCCCTGCGCGACATCGCAGAGCAGGCGCAGTGCCTTGTAAAAGCTGGACTTGCCGCTGCCGTTCGGGCCGGTGACGATGTTCAGACGCTCCAGCGGCAAGCGAAGATCCCGGATCGAGCGGTAGCCGGAAATGGCGAGGGTGGTCAGCATGGGCGCAGTCTAGCCGGTTGGCGTTGCGATGGAAGTGGCTGGTTTCACGCGGGCATGCGGGAATGGGAAGGAGTACGGGAGACGCAAGCTGCGTGACGCCCGGACAGGGTCAGAGGTCGAGTGAGCCTGACATCAGCACCCGGCCTCGGCCTCCGACCCTGATGCCGTTGATGGCGTCGCGGGGGCCGAGAACCTCGATGTGGGCCTGGCCGGGGCGGCCCATTCCATGGCCCTGATCCGCCTTGTAGACCGGATCGTCGATGAGGCCTTCGGCCCAGAGATAGGCGGCCATGCAGCCGTTGGCGGAACCGGTGAACGGATCTTCGGCGGGCATCGGCGGCGCCAGCAGCAGGCGTGAGAAGATGTCGCCTTCGTCGGCGCCTTCGAGCACTGTCAGGAACGGCTCCATCAGCGCAGCCTGTTCGCCCTGCCGGCTGCGCCATGCCTCCAGCCGGGCGACATCCAGTTTGGCGGCGTCGAGCGAGGGCCGATCCCGCAGGACCGTGCAGCAGAATGGCGTCCCGGTGGAGACGATGCGCGGGGTGCCGAGGATGGCATCCGTCGGGAGACCGTACATCGCTGCGATTTCCGCCGGATCCTGCGGTGCACCGAAGAGTGGCGCCGATTGTTGCATGGTGATCAGGTCGCCTTCGACCGTGATGGGGAGCACGCCGGCGCCGACCTCCAAAGTGAATTCGGCTCGGCCGGCCTTCAGCGGTACAAGCCCGCGATGCAGCAGTGACGCCACGGTGGCGATCGTCGGGTGACCGGCCATCGGGATTTCGCGGGTGGCGAGGTAGTAACGGGCACCGAAGTCGGCCTTCTCGGACGGAACAATGTAAGCACACTCGGACAGACTGGTCTCGCGCACGAGAGCCAATCGGTCTTCAATGCCGAGATCTGCGGCCTCGTGGACAACGACACAGGCGTTGCCGCCGAATGGCTGGCTGGTAAAGGCATCGACCCAGTCGAAGGCGTATGTGGGCATCGTTGGCTCCTCAGTTGTGGCGGAGTTTGGTTGCGACCCACGAGTTGGGCAAGGGGCGTTTCCATGACTTTTGCTGAAACGCGATATCACCGGGCGGGGATGGAGCTTGATCGGCGGGCGGTTTTGTGGCGGGGTCCGACGGGCAAACATAAGGAGCGGCGGATGCCCGAATTTCACATGATCGCCAGCGGCCCGACGCCCGTGGCACCCTTCAGCCATGCGGTGGAGGCCGATGGCTGGGTGATGCTGACGGGGCAGATGCCGACCTGGCCCGGCGAACCGGAGCGGGCTTTGCCGGAGGGCATTGTCGCCCAGACTCAGCGGGTGATGGACAACCTCGAACTCATTCTGAAGGGCATTGGCATGTCGCTGGCTGATGTCTTGCAATGCCGGTGCTACCTGACGGAATTCGAACGGGATTACGGGGCGTTCAACGAGACATACAGCGCCCGGTTCTCCGAGCATCGTCGACCGGCCCGGACGACCATCGGCGTCACGGCGCTGGCGGTCGGCGCGCTGGTGGAGATCGACATGGTGGCGAAGCGGCCCTGATGGTTGCGGCAAGTGAGATCGGAGTGGCTGGCTGGCGTCTGTGGCTGACCGAATTCTGGTGGTTCGGAGTGCGACAGGCCTGGGCCTGCCTGTTCGGCGGGCTGATGCTGGCGCTCATCGTCGCCACACATTTCTTCTGGCCCGATGGCGCCGTGCTGCATCGCTACGACTTCCTGTTTCTGGCGGCGCTTATCGTGCAGGCGGGCCTGCTGGCACTCGGACTGGAAAGCTGGGAGGAGGCGCGGGTGATCCTGCTGTTCCACGTTGTGGGCACGGCGATGGAACTGTTCAAGACCTACGCAGGCAGCTGGATCTATCCGGAGGAAGCGATCTTCCGTATCGGCGGAGTGCCGTTGTTCTCCGGCTTCATGTATTCTGCGGTTGGTTCCTACCTCGCACGGGTGTGGCGGCTGTTCGATTTCCGCTTCACCCGCTATCCGCCGTTCTTGGCGACGGTGGCGGTGAGCGTGCTGGCCTACATCAACTTCTTTACCCATCACTACGTCGTCGATCTGCGCTATCCGCTGATTGCGGCGACGGTGCTGCTGTACGGGCCGACATGGGTGCATTACACGCCGCGGCGGATGCGGTTGCGGATGCCATTGGTGCTGGGATTCTTCCTCGTGGCGCTGTTCATCTGGTTTGCGGAGAACATCGGCACCTTTGCCGGGGCGTGGATGTATCCGAACCAGAAGGAGGGCTGGGCCGTGGTGCATTTTTCCAAGCTTGGGTCTTGGTATCTGCTGATGATCCTGAGCTTCGTGATGGTCAGTTGGGTGGCGCGGCCGGAGGCGGAGACTTGACGAAAGGCCCCTGGCGGTGGCCTTTGGGGGCATGAGCCTTTCGCATCCCGCCATCGCCCCGCCGCTGCCCTTTGCCTCCGCCCCGGCCGAGGAGGCGCGGGCACGCTACCGAGACACCACGATCGCGGACCTGGCCGCTGGAGCGGCCGGGTGCAGCCCGTACCTCGCCGGGTTGCTGGCGCGAGAGGAAGAATGGCTGCGGGAGGTTTTGCCCCTGAGCCGGGAAGAGGGGCTGGCGCGCTGTTTTGAGGCGGAAGAGGGGGCTGAACTGGCATCCATGCTGCGCCGGACAAAGGCGCGGGCGGCGTTGTGGGCCGGGCTGGGCGATCTGTCCAACGACTGGACGCTGGAACAGGTGACAGGGGCGCTGACCGAGGTGGCGGATCGGGCTGTCGATACGGCGATGCGATCGCTGGTGGATGCCGAGATCGCCCGCGGCAAGCTGCCGGACGTGGGTGCGCCCTGCGGTGGATTGTTCGCGCTGGCCATGGGCAAGATGGGGGCGCATGAGCTGAACTATTCGTCGGACATCGACCTGATTCTGCTGTTCGACGAGACGCTTTATCCGGCGGAGGATTACCAGAATGTGCGGCGGATCTTCGTGCGGATTGCGCAGAAGCTGGTGCGGATACTGTCCGACAACACGTCCGAGGGGTATGTTTTTCGCACCGATTTGCGGCTGCGCCCAAACCCTTCGGTGACGCCGGTTGTGATCGGTGTCGGTGCGGCGGAGCGGTATTACGAGGCGGAGGGGCGCGGCTGGGAACGCTCGGCGATGATCAAGGCGCGGCCCTGTGCCGGCGATATCGCGGCAGGCGAGCGGTTCATGGAGGATCTCCGGCCTTTCGTCTGGCGGCGGCACCTCGATTTTGCGGCAATCGAGGATGCGCATACGATGCGGCTGCGTATCCGTGAGCACAAGGGACTGGCCGGTCCTTTCCGGTTGCCGGGCCACAACGTGAAACTGGGGCAGGGCGGTATCCGCGAGATCGAGTTCTTCGCGCAGACGCACCAGCTTATCCTCGGCGGCCGCCAACCGGAGCTGCGGTTGCGTGGTACATGTCCGGCTTTGAAGGCACTGGCCGAAGGTGGCTGGGTGCCAAGCGACCTGGCGGCGGATCTCGCGACGGCCTATCGCGCCCACAGGGTGCTGGAACACCGATTGCAGATGCTGGACGACGCGCAGACCCATACCTATCCCGAGAGCGATGACAGTCGGAGTCGGCTGGCCTTGTTCTGCGGAGCGCAGGATGCCGCGGCATTCGAAGCGCACGAGGCGGCACGATTCAAGGCGGTACACGCGGCAACGGAGGATTTCTTCGCCCCGGACAAGGCGGTGCAGGCCGACTGGACCGGGTTTGCCGATGAGGAGGCGGCATTGGAGCGGGTGGACGGGTGGCAGAGCCTGCCGGCGCTGCGCTCCGACCGGGCGCGCAATATCTTCCGACGGCTATTGCCGAAGATTTCCGCACGGTTGGCCACCGCACGTGCGCCGGATGAGGCGCTGGTGCACTTCGACAGGTTTATCAGGGGCTTGCCAGCCGGTGTTCAAGTGTTTTCGTTGTTTGACTCGCGGCCGGAACTGCTGGATCTCGTGGTTGAAATCTGTGCTGTCGCGCCGCGGTTGGCCGGCTATCTTGGACACAACGCGCATGTGCTGGACTCCTTTCTGAGTGCCGACTTCTTTCGGCCGTTGCCGGGTTGCGATGCGCTGGAAGCGGAGTTGCGGGCCGTGCTGGATGAGGTGGGCGACTACGAGCGCGCACTGGATAGCGTGCGCGTCTGGGTGCGCGAGCGGCACTTCCGGGTGGGCGTGCAATTGCTGCGCGGACTGGCTCCACCCGAGGAGGCGGCGCGCGAATACGCCGATCTGGCGGAAGCCGCCGTGAGGGCGTTGCTGCCGCTGGTGGTGGATGAATTCGCCGTGCGGTTCGGACGACCGCCGGGTGCCGGACTGGCCGTGGTGGGTATGGGCAAGCTGGGCAGTCGGGAGATGACGGCCTCCTCCGATCTCGACCTGATCATCATCTACGATGCGGCAGGCGTGGAAGCGTCAGACGGCCCGAAGAGCCTTGACGCTGCCGTCTATTATTCACGGTTGACCAAGGCGTTCCTGTCGGCATTGACGGTGCCGACGGCCGAAGGTGGGCTGTATGAAGTGGACATGCGATTGCGGCCCTCGGGGCGGCAGGGACCTGTGGCCACGGGCCTGGCGAGTTTCACCAAGTACCAGCAAGAGGAAGCATGGACCTGGGAACATCTGGCGCTGACACGCGCGCGGGTGGTGGCCGTTGCCGGAGAACCGGCGCTGCGGGCCCGGATTGAGACGGCGGTGCGTGAGGGCCTGTGCGCGGCCCGACCGCGTGACGAGGTGATGGCGGACATGCGCGATATGCGCCGCCGGTTGCTGGAGGCCAAGGGCAGCGGCAGTATCTGGGATGTGAAGACCGGGCCGGGAAGGCTTCTCGACATGGATCTGTACTTGCAGGCCGGTGCCCTGACGGAGCAACTGGTGGAGAGCCATGCGCCGCGTGACATGCTGTCGGCGCTGGCAGACCGGGGGTATCTGACCCCTGCGGATGCCCGGACGCTCTCCACCGCCTACCGGGCCTTCTCGACAGTGCAGCATCTGGCTCGGGTGGCGGTCGAGGGCACGCTGGACCGCGACAAGATGGGCACCGGCGCGGCGGAAGTGCTGTGTCGTGCGCTGGGCGTGGCCGACATTGAAGCGCTGGAGGCGGAACTGACCATCCAGGCCGAGGCGGCGGCGGCGGTGATCGATGCTGGTATCGGCTGATGTTGCCGATCGTCTACCATCCGGACTACATGGCGCCGTTGAAGCCGGGGCACCGTTTTCCGATGTCGAAATATGGCTATCTGCGGCAGTCGCTGATCGCAGATGGTCTGTTGCCGCAAGTTGGCGGCTACCTGGCTCCGGCGCCCGCCCGCTTTTCAGAAATCGCTGCCTGCCATGCGCCGGATTACGTTGACCGGGTGTTCACCCAGACCTGCCGACCGGACGAGGTGCGGCGCATCGGTCTGCCGGATACCGAACGGGTGGCGCGGCGCGCGCGGCTGTCGGCCGCCGGGACGACGCTGGCGGCGCGTCTGGCGCTGGAACATGGCGCCGCCTGCAATGCCGCCGGTGGCAGCCATCATGCCGGGCCGGAAGGTGGTGCGGGGTTCTGCGTCTTCAACGATGTCGCGGTAGCGGCGCGGGCGCTGCTGGATGCCGGGCAGGTGTCACGGGTCCTGATTCTCGATCTTGATGTGCATCAGGGTGACGGCACCGCCCGGATATTCGCAGACTGTCCGGCGGTGCATACCTTTTCGCTGCATGCGGAGCGCAACTACCCGGCGGTCAAGGCCGTCTCCGACGAGGATGTTGCACTGCCGGACGGTATCGGCGACGCGGCTTACCTCGCCGTTCTTGCGGGCGTGCTGCCGAAACTGCTGGCGGAGGTGCGGCCGGAAATCGTGTTCTACAATGCCGGGGTCGATCCGCATGAGGCGGACCGCCTCGGGCGTCTGTCACTGAGCGACGCCGGGCTTGCGGAGCGGGAGGCCTATGTATTTGCCACCGTGCGGACCGCTGGCATTCCTGTTGTCGGGGTGCTCGGTGGCGGCTATGACACGGACATGCCCGCCCTCGGGGCCCGCCATGCGGCGATGTTCCGGGCGGCCGCGGCGGAACTGGCGCGGGGCTGAGGAGGTACGATGCCGAAAGGAGACCATCCGCTGGACCCGCGTGGCCTGATCATGGAGGCCTATCGCATAGAGGGCATCACCCCGCAGGACTGTCGCACGATCTTCTTTGACTGGGCGATGGGTCTGGACGCGGATCAGGATTCGCGGTCGGCCGTGCTGGTCCTGCGGGACCACTATGGCCCGAAAAACCCAGACCATCCGATGACGCGTGTGCTGGAAGAGGACACCGCGAGCAAGCCGGCTTCGCGCCGCACGCGGCGGCGGAGAACGCAGCGCTGATGGTGCACGGGCTGACGATGCTCCGCGGGTTGGGGGCGGCACTCGTGGTTCTGTTCCACGTCTATTATTCGCCCGGAGATCGCAGCGGTTTTTTCATCGACCTCCTGCACCGTGGCTTTATTGGTGTGGATCTGTTCTTTGTATTGTCGGGTTTCGTGCTGGCACATGTGTATGCCCGCGACATCCTGACGGCGGGAGCGTTTTCCTACGGCGACTACGTGCGCAACCGTTTCGCGCGGATCTACCCGCTGCATCTGGTTGTCACGCTGTTTCTGGTGGTGCTGGCGCTGACTATTCCCGAAGCCATCGCGAAAGCCGGACTGCGGGCCATCTGGCATGATCTGCCGCTGCACCTGCTGATGCTGCAGGTCTGGGCGATTTTCGGGATATCGAGCTGGAATTTCCCGGATTGGACGATCAGCGCGGAATTCGTCGCCTATCTCTGTTTGCCGTGGATCATCCGGGGCTTTTTCCGGCTGACACCGCAGCAGGGGCTGATGATCGCGCTGGCAGTGCATGCGGTGGTGCTGGCAGCGACCTCGGGCATCGGCAACGGATACTACTATCTTTCCTACGGCTACGGCCTGCTGCGGCTGTTTCCGGAATTTCTGCTGGGCATCGCCGTCTATCGGATGGTGCCGGCGGGGGGGGATGCGGATGCGCGGCGGTCTCGGCTGATCTTGCTCGGCTTGCTCCTGCTGCTCGCGGCGATGCTGGGGTTTGCCGGTGGCTGGATAATCCTGTCGCCGGTGCTTGGCGCGATCGTGTTCTTCGCCGCGACGTCGGAGTTCCGCCTGGAAGAAGGCCGGCATGTGCGGGCTGCGGTCTACCTTGGGCGGATTTCCTATGCGACCTACCTGGTGCACATGCCGGTGGTGATGGTGATCCGCGCATATCTGGGCCTGTCTTCGGTGGATCCGCTGACGACCCCGCAGGCAATGGCGATCGTCGCGGCGATTTACCTCGCCTCGGTGGCGTTGCACCATCTGGTGGAGGAACCGGCACGCAAGGCCCTGCGTGCGGGCCGCAACAGCAAAGGGAGGCAGGAAAATGAAAATAGCCGATCTGGGTGATCTATCCTTGCATTGGCGTGAGGATGGCACGCCGGAGGGCAGGCCACTTATCTTCGCCAATTCTCTGGGCACGGATCTGAGGCTGTGGGATGCGCTGCTGCCGCTGTTGCCGCCCGGTTACCGGATCATCCGCTTCGACAAGCGCGGGCATGGACTTTCCGAATGCCCGAAGGGCCCCTATGCGATGGGGGCACTGGTGCGGGACGCTGAACGTCTTCTGGACCATCTGCAGGTTCGCGACTGCATCTTCGTCGGCCTTTCGATTGGCGGCATGATCGCGCAGGGGCTGGCCGTGAAGCGACCTGATCTCGTCTCGGCAATGGTCTTGTCGAACACCGGAGCGAAACTCGGCACCGCGCAGATGTGGCAGGACCGGATGGATGCGATCGCGGCGGGTGGAATCTCTGCGCTGTCGGACGCTATCCTCGAACGCTGGTTTTCCGACGCGTTCCGCGGGACGCCGGAGCTGGCGCTGTGGCGGGCGATGCTGGAGCGGACGCCCGTCGAAGGTTATCTGGGCTGCTGCGCGGCCATTGCCGGCACCGATTTCATTACCCCCACGTCCGGCCTGCGGTTGCCCACACTGGGTATCGCGGGCAGCGAAGACGGCGCCAGCCCGCCAGATGTCGTCCGTGAAGTCACCGGGCTGGTTCCCGGCGCACGTTTTGCACTGATCAGGGGTGCGGGGCACCTGCCTTGCGTGGAAAAGCCCGCCGAGTATGCGGCTATCCTGAACGGTTTTCTGGAGGAACTATGAACGAACGATTTGACGCTGGTATGAAGGTGCGCCGGAAAGTGCTGGGCGATGCCCATGTCGACCGGGCGGAGGCAGCGAAGACTGAGTTCGACACGGCGTTTCAGGGCCTGATCACGGAAGGGGCGTGGGGCACCGTCTGGGCCAGCGACGGGATCAGCCTGCGCGAACGCTCGATGTTGACGCTGGCGCTGCTGGCGGCCTGCGGCAATTTTGAGGAGATCCCGATGCATATCCGCGCCACCGCCAATACGGGTGCGAGCAAGCAGGATGTGCTGGAGGTGTTTCAACACGTGGCGATCTATGCCGGTGTACCGCGCGCCAACCATGCGCTGAAACTGGCGAAGGCGACCTACGCGGAGATGGAAGCGGATTGACGGCGGAAAATTCGGCCTAAGGTTGCCTTCTGATTTGCGGAAATGTCCGCCCCCGGTTTCGCGCATCGGAGCCGGTGGCCTTTGCGCCGTGGGTCTGAAACGGCTATGCCGGGCTGCCGAAATCCTCGATCTGGCCGAGTAATTCTTCGGCGGCCAACAATGCCGCGCCGGTGGACTCCGCCATCTGCGGCAAGGCCAGCCATTCGCCGGCCCAGGCGATGCCGGAGCGCTCCATCTCATGGATGCCGGTCATGGTTGGAAGCATTGTTGCAGTCCAGCGGGCGAGGGTGACGAGGGTTTCGGCCCGAACGGGGTTCTGCTTGTGGGGCATGGCGGAACTGGTGCCGCCGCCTGACAGGCGGACCTCGCCTATGCCTTGCTGGGCCATGAGGGCGGTGTCGAGGCCGATCTTGCCGAGGGCGGTGGCGAGGCGCGAGAGCCAGTGCGCGTAATCGGCGAGGTGGCTGCGGTCGGTGTGGCGGGGCCGCTCCGGCACAGCAAGGCCGAGGCTGTCGGCCATGGCGGTGGCGAGATCGGGATCGTCACGGGTGCCGACCGGGCCGCCGAACTGGAGGATGGCGGTGGCGGCCGTGACCGTCGTAAGGCGGTTGCCGGCCTCGATCAGGGGGGCACGCCATGTGGCGATGCGATCGGCGACGGTGATCGGCAGGGCCGCCTGAAGACGGGTGCGTGCCATGAGCGGGCGACTGCCGTGCCTGGCTTCCAGGGCTGCGAGGGCTTCGAGAATGGCGGCGAGACGCGGTGCGAACAGCGATGACAGATCCCGGAGAATGCGGGCCGTGGCGGTATCAAGCAGGTCTTGGCTGGTGGCGCCGGTGTGGAAAGCACGGGCGGCATCGGGGCCGATATGGGTCTTGATCTGTCGGGTCAGGCCGGGAACGAGAAGGCCGTCGTCACGGGTGCTTTCACGCAGCGCCGCGATGTCCGGCTTGAAACTGGCGAGGGCTGCCAGCGCTGCCTCGGCATCTGCGGACTCGGCCCGGCCGGTGGCGGCCAAGGCTTTCGTCAGCGCGATTTCGAAGGCGATGCACTCGGCGATCAGGCGCTCTTCGGAGAAGAGGGTCGCCACCTCCGGGTCTGTCAGGAGCGGATGGGCGTAGGCGCTCATGACGTGGTGAGCGCGTCCAGCACGCGGATCCAGCTGCGAATGCCCTTGTGATAGCTCGTAAGGCTGTATTTTTCGTTCGGACTGTGGATGTTGTCGTCATCCAGGCCGAAGCCGATCAGCAGGCTGTCGGTTTCGAGATAGGTGCGGAAATGGCCAACGATGGGGATGGAACCGCCACAGCCGGCGAAGACCGCCTCGTTGGGCCATTCATCGGACAGGGCGGCGCGTGCCTTGGCGAATTCCGGCGCGTCTATCGGCAATGTCGTGGCATTTGCAGGGTCACCGCCGCGGAATTCGACTGAACAATCCGGTGGCAGGCTGTCGGTGATGTAGTCGCGGAAGCTTTGCTGGATCTTCGCGGCGTCCTGCTCTCCTACCAGCCGGAACGAGACCTTGGCGCTGGCTTTCGAGGGGAGCACTGTCTTGAAGCCGGCGCCGGTATAGCCGCCCCAGATACCGTTGATGTCGCATGTCGGCCGGGACCAGATCTGCTCCAGTACACTGCGGCCCTGCTCGCCAGCCGGTTCGGACAGGCCGACATCGCCGAGGAACCTTTCGGCGTCGAAGGGCAGGGCGTCCCAGCTTTCCTGCACTTCGGCGGGAAGGTCGGGCACACCATCATAGAAGCCGGGCAGAGTGATGCGGCCGGTATCATCATGCAGACCGGCGAGGATGCGGGTGAGGACGCGGATCGGGTTGATGGCGGGTCCGCCGTACATGCCGGAATGAAGGTCGCGGTCCGGCCCGGTGATGGTAAAATCCTCCTGCGCCATGCCGCGGAGCATCGTTGTGATCGCGGGGGTTTCCGCGTCGAACATGCCGGTGTCGCAGACAAGGGCGAGATCGGCTTTCAGTTCTTCGGCATTGGCCTTCAGGAAGGGGATCAGCGAGGGGGAACCGCTCTCTTCCTCGCCCTCGAACAGCAGGGTAATGTTGCCGGGCAGGGTGCCGGTGGCAGCTTTCCACGCGCGACATGCCTCGACGAAGGTCATCAACTGGCCCTTGTCGTCCGACGCGCCGCGGGCACGGATGACCTTGCCGCCGGGTGTATCTTCCAGCGCCGGATGGAACGGATCCTTGTCCCAGAGGTCGAGCGGATCGACGGGCTGGACGTCGTAGTGACCGTAGAAAAGGATATGCGGCCCGTCGGCCTTGTGATGGGCGACGACCATCGGGTGGCCGGTGGTGTCACGGCGGCTGGCATCGAAACCGAGTTCCGTAAGCTCGCGAACGAGCCAGTCGGCGGCGGCGCGGCAGGGTTCCTCGTAGGCCGGGTCCGTCGAGATACTCTCGATGCGCAGGAGGTCGAAGAGGCGGGAGACGGCGCCGTCGATCTGGGCGTCGGCGGTGCGGAGAATGGTATCGAGTGTCATGGCTGCCCCTTTTCCTGTCGGCTGTTGCGCCAGAGAGTGGCGATGCCAGAGGCGGAAGAAAAGGGGTAATCGCCATGAAAAAGGCCCGCGCCGGAGCACGGGCCTTCCGATCATGTCTAAGGGCGTGCGGTCAGTTCAGCAGCGCGGCTTCCGCCGGGCGCAGCACCGGGCGGGCCATCTGCATCGCACGGTCGCCGTTGGCAAGCTCGGGGAAGATAGCCACAAGTTCCTCGTAGGCCTTGCCGCCGAAGAGAGCTGCGTCGGCTGCCAGCGGCTGCAGGGATTCCGTGGCTGCACCCTCGGCGAAGATGATCTCGTGGTTGTCGAAGGCGACGTGCACGTAGGTGATTTCACCACCCACCTTGCGATAGATGCGGTCGCCGTCGATCAGGTCCTCGGCGGCGACGAGCATTTCCCTTTCACCGAACAGGGCTTCGACGCGGGCGCCGGATACAGCCATGCGGTGATTTGGGGAAACGATCAGGTCGCGGGTATTGCCGAGAGCGCCGGTGGCGATAACCACAGGAGCGGTGACGCCGATGGCCGGCACTGTGCGCATGGCAATGTAGCGAACCGGCTGAAGACCGCGGTCTTTGGTGACGACAAGATCGCCAGCCACGAGATCTTCCACGGCGACGAGGCCGTCTGCGGTCTCGACAAGCGTGCCTGCCGCAAGGCAGGGGGCTGCATCCGGTGTGAAGGTGGAGCTGTCCTGGAACGTCGCGAGGATATCCGCCGGGGTAAACGCATTAGAAAAATCGTCGATCGTCGTGAGGCTCCAGGTCGTGACGTCGCTGGTGCTCGGGTCCGTGTAGCTGATCGTGAAGGAGTTCTGCGCATTCTTCACGACAGCATAGTCAGCAATATCCGCATCGCCGATGTAGAACCCATCCTGCCCGCCACCGCCGCCGGCCTTGAAGCCGGTGATGATGTCGTTCTCGCGACCGGGTTCGATGCTGACGATCTGGGAACCGCTGGATGCGAACCCGCCGAGTTCGAGCGTGTCGACATCACTGTCGAGACCGGCGTCAATAAACGCGTTCCCGGCCCCGTCGGCCATGTTGTAATCGTCCGCGCCCGCGCCGAGATAGAATTCCTCGTTGGCGCCAAAGGGCGTGCCGCTGACGTTCAGAGTATCGTCGCCGTCGCCCATCGCGATGATGTCGTCGCCATTGGCGCCAACCTCATTGACCGTATCATTGCCGGCAAGCGCCTGAATCGTATCGTCGCCGGCCCCTACGCCCCCACTACCGCTGGTTGCACTCGTAAATGTGTCGTCACCCGTCGTTAGTGTAATATCAGCCACTTGGATCTCCTGCGTGTTTCAATGAGCTGACCACAACCATAGCGGTCATACTCATATATATGCCGGCATGCATATAGGCGGCTGATGCGGCGCGGCAAACAAAATATTAACCTAGTAAAATACTTTTATTAAATTGCATTGATTTAATTGAAAAAGAAAATGCACGCGTCGATTGCTTTGGGTGGCATCGCCCAGGAAAAGCACCATTTTAGCGCGGATTTTACCGTAATTCGCCGATTTTTCGGATGAGCCGAATGTGTCGGGAAAGTTGAATCCTTACAGTTCCGACGCGCCAGCCTCGGCCAATTTCCGCCAGCAAGAGCCAAAGAAAGCAGCAAGCTACCCAGACTGGCAAGACCTGCCAATGCTGCGCCGCAGCGTTGGCGACTCAGCCTTTATGGATCCAGCCGCCGCCCAGCACGCGCGATCCATCGGTATCGTAGAACACGCAGGCCTGACCCGGCGAAATGCCTTCCTCGGCTGCCAGCAGCTCCACTTCCGCTGTGGTTTCGGATATCGGACGAATGGTCGCTGGCCGGGGTGGCCGGGTTGACCGGACCTTGACCTCGACCTGCCAGCCACCATCGGGGCCATCCGTGAAGGGCACATCACCGAGCCAGTTGATTTCCCGTACAGGGATCAGGCTTCGTGACAGGGCCGACTTGGGACCGACGATGACCTCGCGGCGGTCGGCGTCGAGCTTTACCACATAGAACGGCTCGCCGCCGCCAACGCCGAGGCCGCGACGCTGACCGATCGTGTAGTGGATGACGCCGCGATGCTCACCGAGGTCGCGGCCATCCATGTGGATGATGCGGCCGGGTTCGGCGGCACCGGGGCGGAGCTTCTCGATCACCGCGGCATAGGAACCATTCGGGACGAAGCAGATATCCTGGCTGTCGGGTTTGTCGGCGACAATCAGCCCGAACTCGCGCGCGAGAGCACGGGTTTCGTCCTTGGATTTCAGATGTCCGAGCGGGAACCGCAGATAATCGAGCTGTTCCTGCGTGGTGGAGAAGAGGAAATAGCTCTGGTCACGGGCCGGATCGGCAGCGCGGTGCAGTTCGGCAGCCGACGCGCCGCCCATGCGCTGGATGTAGTGGCCGGTGGCCATGCAGTCCGCCTCCAGATCCTTGGCGGTTTCCAGCAGATCGCGGAATTTGACACGCTCGTTGCAGCGGATGCACGGGATCGGGGTGGCGCCGGCGAGATAGGCGTCGGCGAATTCGTCGATCACGGCTTCCTGAAAACGGTTCTCGTAGTCGAGCACGTAGTGGGGAAAGCCCATTTCCTCCGCCACCCGCCGGGCATCGTGAATGTCGCGCCCGGCGCAGCAGGCGCCCTTTTTGGCGAGGGCCGCGCCGTGGTCGTAGAGTTGCAGCGTGACACCGACGACATCGTAGCCTTCGCGGGCAAGCATCGCGGCGACGACGGAACTGTCCACCCCGCCGGACATCGCCACGAGCACACGCGTCTCCGAAGGTGGTTTGGCAAAGCCGAGGCTGTTCAGCCCGATCTGTGATGTGGCGCTGTCTTTGGGCATGTCCGGTGCTCTCTGGGTCCTGCGAGATATAATAAAAGTCGATGCAGTCTCAACCCCCCGTTTCACGCGAGCTTAAGAACTGGAGGTTTAACCACGCCCCGGGTGCAAGACCAAAGGGGTGAGAGATGTATATACGACGCGAAAAGGGGCCGGTTTTTGTTACGATGCCGGACGGGACAAGGATGAGCCGGGCGGACCTGCCTGATATTGGCACGACCCGCTGGGTTGCGCGGCGGAAGGCGGCGGTGGTGAACGCTGTGAACGCCGGTCTTATCCAGGAAGAGGAAGCCTGCGATATGTACGGACTTTCGGCGGAAGAGCTGCATAGCTGGCGTGTCGCATTGCAGACTCACGGCAGCCGCGCGCTCAAGGCGACATCGCTGCAAAAGTATAGACAACTTTAACGATAGTAGTTAATCTTCTGAAAAAGTAATACCGCATTAACCATTGGTCCCTAATCATCGAGGCGATCCGCGGAGAGTGAGCCGAGTTTTGGAGGGTAAAGATGCGAATACTTTTGGTAGAGGACGACCCGACGACTGCGAAGAGCATCGAAATGATGCTGACCAGCGCCAACCTGAATGTCTATGCGACTGACCTCGGGGAAGAAGGGATCGATCTCGCCAGGATCTATGACTACGATCTTATCCTTCTCGACTTGAATTTGCCCGACATGAACGGGCACGAGGTGCTGCGGCAGTTGCGGATGTCCAAGATCGAGACACCTATCCTGATCCTTTCGGGTCTCGACGACACGGAGAACAAGATCAAGGGTTTCGGTTTCGGTGCCGACGACTACATGACGAAGCCGTTCCACCGCGAGGAACTTATCGCCCGTATTCACGCCATCGTGCGCCGGTCCAAGGGCCATGCGCAATCGCTGATCGAAACGGGGCGGTTCAAGGTGAACCTCGATGCCAAGACGGTCGAGGTTGATGGTGTACCAGTGCACCTGACCGGCAAGGAATACCAGATGCTGGAACTGCTGAGCCTCCGCAAAGGGACGACGCTGACAAAGGAGATGTTTCTCAACCATCTCTACGGCGGCATGGATGAGCCGGAACTGAAGATCATCGACGTGTTCATCTGCAAGCTGCGCAAGAAACTCTCCGAGGCGACCGGCGGTGACAATTACATCGAGACGGTCTGGGGGCGCGGCTATGTGCTCCGTGATCCAGTGGAAGATACCGAGCGCCCCGGCAAGCTGGCTGTCGGCGCCTGAAGCAAGCGGACAAGGTTGAAGACGTTCCGGTGCGCCGGTTGACCGTGTTGTCCGGCGTCTGGCAAGGCAGGTTCCAGCGTTTGGGCTGATTTCGGGCTGATCCGGATCGCTCGCGTCGGCGGTGAAGCGGCCCCCAGCAGATGGCGCGGCGAACGGTAATCGTCAGCCCAGACACTCCCTTATCACTCCTGACCCTACAATGTTGCAAGATGATCGAACGTGACCTCCGCGTGGCGATGGGGTGTTTTAATGGTCCACCCGCTGTGGTGACGGGGGGGGCTGCAAGGTATATGCAAGAGCATTGAACGATTACTGGTTTTTCGGCCAACTGCGTTGCTGCTGGGCGCTTCGCCCGCTGCAAACAATCTTTTGGCATTTGTTTCGGCATCAAGAGCAGGTTGGCTTCGGACGGCAAGAAGCATTCTCGGCGGCCTTGCGGCTTGGGCGGTACTGGTCGTTCTCGTTTCCTCCGGCCTTGATGCACTGTTACGAACCTCGGAAATCGCCTTTGTCGCGCTGAAATGGATCGGCGTGGCATATCTGCTCTATCTCCCGTGGCAATTCTGGACGGCTGATGTTCGCACTGAAATCGAAGCCACCGAAGTCTCGTCATTGATGCGCCGTGAATTTCTGACGCTCATGGGCAGCCCTAAAGCCAGTTTGCTGTTGACGGCATTTCTGCCGCAATTGTTCGCCTTGAGAGTGCACTACCTGCTTGTCGAAGGTGTGGCTGCGCTGTTTTGGGTATCGGCGGGCGCTTTGGTTGGCGCGCATGCGTTGACGCCGTTGCGGCGGAGGGTCGTCAATCGTGGATCTGCTGGTCTGATGGGAACCGCGGCCGTTGTGCTCTGCAAGTCGGAAAGGGCTGCCTAGATGCGTACCGGGTGTTCGAGTGACTGTTGCTGACGGCACCCTCGTCTGAACTGCGCACCTTTCGAGAGCCGTGGGCGCAAGCCTGAATTCACAAGGAAATTGGGGATTGCCGGGTCAACAATGCCTGACGTGGCCCGTTGCCACGTCACTGACAGGCCATCGCAAGGAGCCGACTGTGCGCGACGTTTCATAAATTGCCAATCGGGAGGTCCGTCGCGATCATTGCGGTACATCTGTTCTTATAACGGCCGGAATTATAGGTCACCGCCGGGTGACAAATCAGACTTCCGAACGACTATCCTCGGATAGTGCGGGGCAAACCTCGTCCTGACGTGGTGACCGTGGTTGCAAAGTATAGCTCGCGATGTGGTTTGGTTTCCGAATTATGGCGTGAATGACCGGGTTCGCTCCAGGTCCTACCGGACCATCAAAGCCGCAATCGCATGTGAGCGAAACTGGGCGTGCGCCATGCAGCGATGGAGTGGACCTCTTTCCGTCCCGGCGCTACACCTTGGCGGCGTGAGTCCGGGAGGTTGGGATGGCGGCTGCGAAGGGCGTAGGGGAGTTATCGGGGGAGGAGGCCGCGGCCGAACTTGCCAGGCTGGCGGAACTGCTTGCTGACGCGAACATCGCCTATCATCGCGATGACGCACCGAAAATTTCTGATGCGGACTACGACGCATTGAAACGGCGCAATGCCGAGATCGAGGCGCGTTTTCCCGACCTGAAGCGGGCTGACAGCCCCAGCGAGCAGGTTGGCGCTGCGCCGGCGCGAGGTTTTGCGAAAGTACGGCACAGCGTTAGGATGCTGTCCCTCGGCAACGCGTTCAATGCAGACGACGTGCGGGATTTCGACCGGCAGATACATCGTTTCCTGGGATTGGACGAGGATACGCAACTGTCGTTCACGGCGGAACCGAAGATTGACGGGCTCTCGCTCTCGCTGCGTTACGAGGCCGGTAAATTGGTGCAGGCGGCAACGCGCGGCGACGGCGAGGAAGGCGAGAACGTCACGGCGAATGCGCGGACGATCGACGACATTCCGGAGGCGCTGGATGGCGCACCTGAGGTCCTGGAGGTTCGGGGCGAGGTTTACATGGCGCATGAAGACTTCGCGGCGCTGAATGCGCGGCAGGAAGCGGCGGGGGGCAAGACATTCGCCAACCCGCGAAACGCCGCTGCAGGTTCGTTGCGCCAACTCGATCCGACAATCACGCAGTCGCGGCCGCTGCGGTTCTTCGCCTATGCGTGGGGCGAGATTTCGGAGCCTCTGGCGAGAACCCAGTCCGGTTCTCTGGCGCGGCTGAAGGCGCTTGGCTTTGCCACCAATCCACAAACGAAGCTTTGCAACGGTGTTGAAGAGATGCTGGCGCATTACGAGGCGATCGCCGCCGAACGGGCGCTGCTGGGCTACGATATCGACGGCGTCGTCTACAAGGTTGATGATCTGGGTTTGCAGGCGCGGCTCGGTTTTCGGTCCACCACACCGCGTTGGGCTGTCGCCCACAAATTCGCAGCGGAGGTGGCGGTGACGCAACTGGTGGCCATCGAAATCCAGGTGGGCCGAACTGGAGCCCTCTCGCCCGTTGCGCGGCTGAAACCGGTGACAGTGGGCGGTGTCGTGGTGTCCAACGCAACGCTGCACAATGCCGATTACATTGCCGGCCGCGACAGTACCGGGGCGGAAATTCGCGAAGGGCGGGACATTCGTGTCGGCGACTGGGTTGAAGTGTATCGCGCGGGCGATGTGATCCCGAAAGTGCGGGATGTGGACGTTTCGCGGCGACCCGCAGGTTCGGTTCCGTATGAGTTCCCGACGAAGTGCCCGGAATGCGGCTCCGACGTGGTGCGGCCGGAAGGTGAGGCGGTGGCACGTTGCACCGGTGACCTGATCTGCCCAGCGCAGGCGGTGGAAAAGCTGAAGCACTTTGTCTCCCGGGCTGCGTTCGACATTGAGGGGCTGGGAGCCAAGCAGGTGGAAGCGTTCTTCGCCGATGGCTGGATAAAGGAGCCGGGTGACATCTTTAGGCTGAAGGAGCGCTTTGGTCCTGGGCAAATTCAGGCGCTCAAGAATCGCGAAGGTTGGGGGGCGAAATCGGCGGAAAATCTGTTCGCGGCGATCGACGAGAAACGCAGCATTCCGCTGGCACGGCTGATCTTCGGCCTCGGCATCCGGCATGTCGGCGAGAGTTCTGCCGGATTGCTGGCGCGACGCTATGGCAATTGGGAAGCATTTCGGACGGAAATGGCGGCGGCGCGGGATCACGAGGGCCCGGAATGGGAGGCGCTGAACGGAATAGACGGCGTCGGAACGGTGATGGCTGGGGCCCTTGTCGACTTCTTCCACCAGGCGGAGGCGCGGGCGGCGGTCGACCGGCTGGTGCAGCATCTGACTATCGAGGATGCCGAAGGTGTCGCCGGCGACTCTCCGGTGGCGGGCAAGACCGTCGTGTTCACGGGGACGCTGGAGACGATGACACGGGCCGAGGCCAAGGCGCAGGCGGAGGCGCTCGGCGCGAAGGTTTCGGGATCCGTGTCGGCGAAGACGGATATTCTGGTGGCGGGGCCGGGGGCCGGCTCCAAGTTGACGAAGGCGGAATCGCTGGGCGTTAAGGTGTTGAGCGAGGAAGACTGGCGGGCGCTGGTTTCGTGAGTGGGCGTCCGGAGATCCTGTTTCCGCTGTTCGGTGATCTGGAGGGACTCGCCGGAATCGGCCCGAAGATCCGAACGGCACTGGAAAAGCCAGCAATTACAAGGCCGAGAGATCTGTTATTCACCCTGCCAACGGCCGTGGTCGACCGGCGGCTGCGAAAGAGTGTGCAGGGCGCACCACTGCCCGGGGTCGTGACCGTGGAAGTGGAGGTGGTGTTGCATCAGGCCCCCTCCGGACGGGGGCGACCATACCGGGTGACTGTGCGGGACGCCGAGACGGATTTTCATCTGATCTTCTTCCACCCGCGCATCGACTGGCTGCGCAAGGTTCTGCCAATGGGGCAGCGGCGGATCGTTTCGGGCAAGGTGGAACTGTTCGACGGGGTGGCACAAATGGTGCATCCCGAGCACATTCTTCCGCTGGATGAATCGACCGCTTTGCCGGAGTTCGAGCCGGTCTATCCGCTGACCGAGGGGGTGACGCAAAAGGTGATGGCGCGGGCGGCGGCGGATGCGCTGGACAAGACGCCGGCTCTGCCGGAATGGATCGAACCCACGGTGAAGGCGGCGGCGGAATGGCCGGACTGGCGCGAGGCGCTGCGGGCAGCCCATGCGCCGGATGGGTCGGCGGCGCTGTCGCCCCAGAGCCGGGCACGGGAACGGCTGGCTTATGATGAGCTTCTGGCGCATCAGATGACACTGGCGCTGGCCCGCGCTGCGGAGCGGCGCAAGAAGGGACGAGCGACGCAAGGGGACGGTCGTTTGCGCCGGGCAGTGCTGGCGGCGCTGCCCTATGCGCCGACGGGGGCGCAGGACCGTGCAGTCGCCGAGATCGTCGGCGACCTTGGGGCACCCCGGCGAATGAACCGGTTGCTGCAGGGCGATGTCGGATCCGGCAAAACGCTGGTGGCGCTGATGGCGATGCTGGCGGTGGTGGAGGCCGGGGGGCAGGCGGCGCTGATGGCGCCGACGGAAATTCTGGCGCGCCAGCACCTGGAGGCGCTGGTGCCGCTGGCTGAGGCAGCGGGCGTACGGCTGGAGGTGTTGACGGGGCGAGACAAGGGCGAGTCGCGGGCCGCGAAGATGGCGGCGCTGGCGGCGGGGGAGATCGGGATACTTGTGGGAACACACGCGCTGTTTTCGCGTGACGTGGTTTTCGCCGATCTGCGTCTGGCGGTTGTCGACGAGCAGCACAGGTTTGGTGTGCGGCAACGCATGGATCTCGGGGCGAAGGGGGCGGCTGTCGATGTGCTGGTGATGACGGCGACACCGATACCGCGCAGTCTCGAACTGGCACATTACGGCGATATGGACCTTTCGGTGCTGGACGAGAAACCACCGGGGCGGCAGCCAATCGATACGGTGCTGATCAGCGCCGGGCGGCTCGACGAAGTCGTGACGCGGCTCGACCGGGCTTTGTCAGAGGGGCGGCAGGCCTATTGGGTATGCCCACTTGTCGAGGAATCGGAGACGGTTGAGGCAACAGCGGCAGAAGCGCGCTTCAAGTCATTGCGCGCGACGCTGGGCGAGGGCCGCGTCGGGCTGATCCACGGGCAGATGCCACCGGCCGAGAAGGACGCGGTGATGAAAGATTTCGTTGCCGGGCGATTGCAATTGCTGGTGGCAACAACGGTGATTGAGGTGGGTGTCAACGTTCCTGCGGCGACGATCATGGTGATCGAGGGGGCCGAGCGGTTCGGCCTGGCGCAACTGCACCAGTTGCGGGGGCGGGTGGGGAGGGGCAGCGGCAAATCCACCTGCATGCTGGTCTATTCCGGACCTCTGGGGGAGACGGCTCGGGCGCGGCTGGAGATGATGCGCGAGACTGAGGATGGTTTTCGGATCGCCGAGACCGACCTGAAGCTGCGGGGCGCGGGCGATGTGCTGGGCGTGCAGCAGTCGGGTCTGCCGAAATTCCGCATCGCCGATCTGGAAGGGCAGGCGGCGTTGATGAAGACGGCGCAGGACGATGCGCGACTGCTGCTGAATGCCGACCCGAAACTGGAGAGTTTCCGCGGCAAGGCAATGCGGGTGCTGCTTTACCTGATGGAGCAGGACAAGGCGATTCTTTTGCTGGGTGTGGGTTAGCCCGGAGGGGGTTGGGGCGCCGCGTATAACCGTATGAAATTGCTAAGGTAGCCTTAATTTTGCATTTTGTTCGCACAAAGTTCTTGACGAAGGGTTAAGAAAATGAGAACAATCAGGCAACACGGAACGAAAGGAGATCATCATGTACGCATCGTTGAGCCGCGCAGTTCGGGAAGAGCCCAAGGGGTGGGTTGCTGACACGGCGGGACTGGCGGCGGTATGCGTCATGGTGATTTCTGCCCTTTTCGTACCGGGTATGCTCTGATCACTGACTTTGCCTGCGGACCCTTTGCAACATGACACATCTTTGATGTGAGGGCGGCCCTGCCTGCGCCGGCCCCTTCATGACGGGAACGCCACTTCATCGCCGCATCCTTTTGGGGATCGCGGCGATTTTTTTTTGATCGGCGGGTAGCCGGGGCAGGTCCGGAGGGGGAATCGGGGGCGGTGTCTGCCGGACTTGCGACCGGATCATGCGCGGCGGCGCAGGATCGCATTAATCACATATCAAATTTGGAGATAATTGTCGTCAAATTGCCCAATTTGTGATTTTCAGTGCTGCACGCCGCAGGCTACTGTGTATTTGGTGTGGTGATTGTGGAGTTTGTATGTATGCGTACGCTTAAGAGTGGGGATTGTAGCGTTGCCTGATGCCAGAGATTGGCCGGAGGTCGTCGAAGTGACGGTCGACCCGGCTTTCGTTCACAGTCATGGATCCGAAGAGACTGGAGAAGACCACGGGCCGGAGGATCATCCGGAGGTGGAAGGCGGTGCCGATGCGGCTCCGACGCCGGGAACCCTGACAGAACTTTCGACTTACCTGACCGACGGCTATTGGGAAGAGACCCACCGCGCCCGCCATACGTTCAACTTGGCCAGCAGCGGAATCGGCTCCAATGATGGCGTGATCACCTACAATGTCACCGGTTACTTCAACGACGAAGACGGCATGGATGTGGCGCGGCAGGAACTGGTGCGGGAGGCATTCCGCCAGTACGAGACGCTGACCGGTATCCAGTTCGTCGAATCGACTGAAGTCACCAACGAAGTGGATATCTTCTTTGGCGACGCGATGAGCGGCGCCAGCGCGAGATATTTCATCTATCAGGGCACGGAAACGACGAGCCGGGTGGAGATCAACATTTCCCCGGATTTCTATTCCGGTCAGACGGAAGTGGGCGATGGCATTTACCGGACCGTCATTCACGAGATCGGTCATGCCATGGGCCTTGGCCACATGGGCAATTACAACGGCGAGCACGTCACATGGGCAGATAGCCGCTCGTTCGACAATGACAGTTGGCAGTTGTCGATGATGTCGTATTTCTCGCAGATCGCCAACCCGACCGTCAACGCTACCTATGGCCACGTGATCGGGCCGATGGCGGCGGACATGCTAGCGCTCGATTCGCTCTACGGCGATCTTGGATATGGATCGGCCGGGGCCTATCTCGGCGATACCGTCTGGGGCTTTCATACCTCGGTGCAGGAGAGCAGTTCGGCTGCCTATGCGCATCTGGTAGACTACCTGTCAAACAACGCAGTCACGATTGTCGACGGCGGCGGGGAAGACACGATCGATCTGTCCGGTTTCGCCATGGATCAGCGCATCGATGTGCGCAGGACCAGCGAAAGCCATACCGCACCACGGACTTCGGACGTGGGCGGTGGTGTCGGCAACCTGACACTGGCCGTCGGAACCCTGATCGAGAATGTGATCGCCGGGACGGGCGACGATTTTGTCTTCGGCAACAACTGTGCCAACTGGATTGAGGGACGCTCCGGCAGTGACAGGCTGATGGGCAAGGGTGGCGACGACCTGATTTTCGGGGGCGCCGCCAATGACTTTCTGCGGGCCGGCAACGGCAACGACGAGTTGCATGACGGCTGGGGCGTGGACAGGATGTGGGGTGGGGAGGATCTGGACGTCTTCATTCTTGCCCATGACGATCAGCGCGACTTCATCCAGGACTGGGAAGCGGGCGATCTGATCGACATCGCTAGTTGGGGGCTGGTGGACGAGGGCGATCTGGAATTCGTTCAGAGGACTGAGGAGTGCATCCTGGTGCGCGAAGTCGGAGGCAGCGAGTCGCTGATGATCCGGAGCGGCAACGGCGAGATCAATGTCAGCGATTTCGCAGCCGACGTCTTCATCTTCATTTGAAACCGATGCAGGCGTGCGCCGTCAGGCGCAGTTCGCCTTCACCTCTTCCATAGCGGCCAGCGTCGCTTCCAGCGTGAGCATTATGGAGGCGTGACGGTTCTTGTAATCCTTCGCCGGTTCAAGCACGTCGAAGCCATCGAATGGTGCGGACGGGACAGGGCCGCCTTCCTTGAGCATGGCGCGGAGTTCATCGCGGGCGCGGGTAACTTCTTCCTGCGTGCGGCCGATCATGTTGGCGCCTGAAACGGCAGCGGAAGCCTGACCGAGGGCACAGGCCTTGACGTCCTGCCCGTACTCAACGATCCGACCGTCCTTCACGGTAAGGTCCACGGTTACGGTCGAGCCGCAGAGTGGTGATCGCTTCATCGCTGTTGCCTGCGGAGCTGTCAGGCGACTTGTGTGTGGAATGTCAGCCGCCAGCGCCAGAATGCGCTTGGAGTAGAGCTTGATCATATCGCCGTCGGGCATCGGTATTCCTTGCGCTTTTCATCGCTGGGTTAACCCCATAGATAGGGGCAAAACCATTGTCTGGGAAGGGTATGCGATGGCCAAGTTCGATCCTGAAACATTGCGGTGGACGCAGGACGGGCTGGTTCCCGCCATTGCGCAGGATGCCGAGGGCGGGCAGGTGCTGATGATGGCGTGGATGAACCGGGAGAGCCTCGACGCGACGCTGGCTACCGGGAATGTCACCTATTGGAGCCGCAGCCGGCAGGAATTGTGGCGCAAGGGGGCGACCTCCGGGCATGTTCAGAAACTGGTGTCGCTGGCGATCGACTGTGATCGTGACTGCATCCTGATGCAGGTGACACAGGTCGGCGCGGCGTGCCACACGGGACGGCGGCATTGCTTCTACACTGAAATCCGAGACGGACAGGAAGTTGTGACGGAAGATCCGCTATAGCTTGGCATGTCCCGCGGAGGTTTCGAGGCCGATCATGCGACGGATATCTCCGGGGGTTGCACCTTCGGCGCGGTAGTGCGCGATGGCGCGGGCATCGTCGCGTTTGGCGAGACGTTTTCCGGCCTCGTCCCGGATCAGCCGGTGGTGATGAAAGACCGGTACTGGCAGGCCGAGCAGGTGCTGGAGCAGAACATGGATGTAGGTCGCCTCGAACAGATCCTGCCCGCGCGTGACGTGGGTAATCTGCTGATATGCATCATCCACAACGACGGCGAGATGATAGGAAGTGCCCAGATCGCGGCGGGCGAGGACGATATCACCGGCTGATGAGACGAGGTTGGTCGGCGCAAACGAGATGTCGCCGGTTACGCCCCTGGGGCTCTGTCCGGTTTCCGTAAAATCGAGTAGTCCGGTGGCGCTGGTGGCGGCGGCCATGTCGAGCCTGAGCGTGATATCGCCCTCAGGCAGTGGGCCGGTGCGGCTGTGGCGGTGTCGGCACGTGCCGGGATAGACAGGGCCGTCCGGGCCTGTGGTCCATACACCTTCCTGTGGTGCCGAAAGCGCTGCCTGAATGTCGCGGCGGCGGCAGGTGCAAGGGTAAATTATCCTTCGTTTCCAAAGGTTTTCCAGTGCTTCCTGATGGGCTGGGAGGCGCTCTGACTGGCGCAGGACCGGTTGCGGCCAGTCCAGTCCCAGCCATTTGAGATCTTCGAAGATCTGGCTTTCCCATTCCGGGCGGGCGCGGGACCTGTCGATATCCTCGATCCGCAGCAGAAAGGTGCCACCGTCCACCTGGGCGTTCTGCCAGCCAGTGAGGGCGGAGAACGCATGGCCTAGGTGCAGGGGGCCGGTGGGCGACGGGGCGAAACGCTCAGAATGCCTTGCGGAGGACATAGACGGTGGATTTCAGGCCGATCTTCGGCAGGTGGGGTCCGTGTTCCTTGAACTCGATGATCGCGTGGCCGCAATCTGTATTTTCCCGCAGGCGGCCAGCGTAGCTGCGATCCTGCAGCGCGTGATCGTTCAGCGAGAAGACGAGGCGTCCGGCTCTGGGCAGAAGTGCGAGGAGATCGTCCATAACGTCGGCTGGTGCATGACCGGGTGTCAGCACGCCTATGGCGGCGATGCTCGTGTAATCGCCGGCGGCAAAAGGCAGGGGATCCGTGAGGTCGGTTTGAACGAGGTTGCGATAAACCCCCTTGGCTCTGGCCTTCGCCAGCATCTCCGGGGAGAAATCGGTGCCGTCGATGGTGGTGAAGCCGGCGGCATGCATGGCCTCGCCGCTCATCCCCGTGCCGCAGCCGATGTCGAGCAAGGGCGCATTCAGATCGGGGGTAAGTGACCTGAGGGCGGCGGCTGCGCGGGCGGGCGTGGCATAGCCATTTTCACGCACTTCATCGTCGTAGCTCGCCGACCAGTCGTCGTAGAAGCTTCGGGTCTCGTCCTTTCCCTGAAGATCATAGACCGTTTCGAGGTATTTCTTGTTCATCATACCATCCCTCATGACAGTCTAGCGTCACTTGGGATGGTGTCCAGCTTCAGGCGGCGGCGTGCTGCCCTAGCCAAGCTGTGAAATCCTGCTTGGCACGGTCTGTGTAGGCCTTGTAGCGATCCTTGCGGCCGCGGCGGCCGCCCTTCAGGCCTTCGACGGCAGGGAAGAGGCCGAAATTGACATTCATGGGTTGAAAGGTCTTCGCTTCCGCACCGCCGGTGATGTGCGTGACAAGTGCGCCCATGGCGGTGGTGGGCGGCGGTGGCCGCAGCGCGTTGCCGAGCGCTTCTGCCGCAGCGAGACGCCCGGCGAGCAGGCCCATGGCGGCACTTTCGACATAGCCTTCGACGCCGGTGATCTGGCCGGCGAAGCGGAGATCGGGACGGGACTTCATGCGCAACTGCTCGTCCAGCAGGCGCGGCGAATTGATGAAGGTATTGCGGTGGATGCCGCCGAGACGGGCAAACTCCGCGTTCTCCAGCCCAGGGATCATGCGCAGCACTTGCGTTTGTGCAGCGTATTTCATCTTCGTCTGGAAACCGACGATGTTGAACAGCGTGCCGAGCGCATTGTCCCGCCGAAGCTGGACGATGGCATGGGCTTTTACGGTCGGGTTGTGCGGGTTGGTGAGACCGACGGGTTTCATCGGACCATAGCGCAGGGTTTCACGGCCGCGTTCGGCCATGACCTCCACCGGCAGGCAGCCCTCGAAGTAGGGGGTGTCCTGCTCCCAATCCTTGAATTCCGTTTTCTCGGCGGCGAGGAGCGCGTCGAGGAAGGCTTCATACTGTTGCCTGTCTATGGGACAGTTGAGATAGGCGGTACGATCCTCCTCCGTCTCGCCCTTGTCGTAGCGGGATTGGAACCATGCCTTTTCCATATCGACGCTGTCAGCGTAGACGATGGGCGCAATGGCGTCGAAGAAGGCGAGTGCATCTTCGCCGGTGGCGGCCAAGATTTCCTGCGCCAGGGCCTGCGACGTGAGAGGGCCGGTTGCGATGATGGTGCTGCCCCAGCTTTCGGGCGGCAGGCCGGTGATCTCGCCCCGTTCGATGGTAACATTGGGGTGGGCGTTGAGCCTTTCGGTGACTTCCTCAGAAAAGGCCTCCCGGTCGACGGCGAGAGCGCCGCCGGCAGGCAGGCTGTGGCGATCGGCTGTGTGCATGATGAGGCCACCGGCAGCACGCATTTCCCAATGTAGGAGGCCGACGGCATTCTGCTCACTGTCGTCGGAGCGGAAGGAGTTGGAACAGACGAGTTCGGCGAGGCCGTCGGTCTGATGGGCGAATGTGCCAGTGACAGGACGCATTTCATGAAGAACAACGGGCTGGCCGGCCTCGGCGATCTGCCAGGCGGCCTCGGACCCGGCCATGCCGCCGCCGACGATGTGGATTGGGGTGCTCATGGGCGGGATTTAGGCGCTAACAGCGGAAAAGGGAAGGGGCGGGTAGGGACTGCAAGCTTACGGCGCGAAGATATGCTCCGCGCCGGACGGCCCGCATTTCTGTCCGGTGCGTCCGTTCAGGACTCGTCGTCTGCCGGATCTTCAGAATTTTCCGCGATCCAAGCAACGGAGACGACTTCCTCACCCGGGCCGGTGTTGAACACACGCACGCCCCCTGCGCTGCGCGAGCGGTAGGAGATACCGTTGACGGGGCAGCGGATTGACTGCCCTGTCGAAGTGACGAGCATGATCTGATCGTCGAGATCGACGGGGAAGGAAGCGACAAGATTGCCGCCGCGCATTGCCTTGTCCATTGCCGCCACGCCCTGGCCCCCGCGCCCGCGCACCGGATAGCCGTGGCTGGAGGACAGTTTGCCCGACCCCTTGGCGGAAATGGTCAGGATCAGGTCTTCGGCGGCGGACATTTCAGCGTAGCGCTCCTGCGAGAGAGCGACATCCGCGACGGCGTCCTCTTCTTCCTCCGCACCGTCTTCATCTGTACCTGCCACGGCGCGGCGCATCTTAAGATAGGCCGCGCGTTCTTCGGAAGTGGCTTCGAAGTGTCGTATCACGGCCATGGACACAACGCGGTCACCCTCTGCCAGTCGGATACCACGGACGCCTGTACTATCGCGACCCTTGAACACGCGGACGGCTGTAGTTGGGAACCGGATAGCCTTGCCCAAAGCCGTGACGAGCATGACATCATCATCCTCGGACGCAATACGCGCGTTGATCAGCGATGTGCCCTCCGGCAATTTCATCGCTATCTTGCCATTGCGCATCACGTTGGTGAAATCGGATAGCGCGTTGCGGCGCACGTCGCCCTCCGAAGTGGCGAAAACGATCTGCAACTCGTCCCATTCCTCTTCCGCCCGGTCGACCGGCATGATCGCAGCGATCGACGTGCCTTGAGGTATCGGCAGAATGTTGACAATCGCCTTGCCGCGCGCGTTGCGCCCGCCCTGCGGAAGCCGCCATGTCTTCAACTTGTAGACCATGCCTTCTGTCGTGAAGAACAGCAGTGGCGTGTGGGTGTTGGCGACGAAGAGCGTGGTGACGAAATCCTCGTCCTTCGTGGCCATGCCCTGCGTGCCCTTGCCGCCACGTTTCTGTTCACGGTACTCGGTCAACGGCGTGCGTTTGATGTAACCGGAGTTCGAAACGGTGACGACCATTTCAGCCCGCTCGATCAGGTCTTCGTCCTCCATGTCGCCCGCATGTTCGAGGATCTCGGTACGGCGCGGCACGGCGAACTTCTCTTTCACTTCCGCGAGTTCGTCGGAAATGATCGCCATAATCCGTTCGCGGGAGCGCAGGATATCCAGGTAGTCGGCGATTTTAGCGGCCAGTTCCTCCAACTCGTCTGTGACTTCCTTGACCCCGATCTGGGTCAGGCGCTGAAGGCGAAGTTCGAGGATGGCGCGGGCCTGGGCTTCGGAGAGATTATAGGTGCCATCATCGTTCATTGTATGGCTGGGGTCGTCAATCAGTTGGATGTAAGCCGCGATTGCCTCCGCCGGCCAACGCCGGGTCATCAGTTTTTCCCGTGCCTCGCCGGCATCGGCGGAACTGCGGATGGTGGCAACCACCTCGTCCACGTTCTCGACGGCGACTGCGAGACCACAGAGAACGTGGCTCCGTTCGCGCGCCTTTTCCAATTCATAGGCGGTTCGGCGGGCAACCACTTCCTCACGGAAGGAAATGAAGTTGGTGAGGAAGCTGCGGAGGGTAAGTTGTTCCGGCCGGCCGCCGTTGAGCGCCAGCATGTTGCAGCCGAAGCTGGTTTGCAGGGGCGTGAAGCGGAAGAGCTGGTTAAGGACGACTTCCGCCGTCGCGTCGCGCCGCAGTTCCACAACGACGCGGACGCCGAAACGGTCAGACTCGTCCTGCACATGGGCGATGCCCTCGATCTTCTTGTCGCGGGCGAGTTCGGCTATTCGTTCGATCAGGGTGGACTTGTTGACTTGGTAGGGGATCTCGTGGGCGACGATGGCGAAACGGTCCTTGCGGATTTCCTCCACGGTGGTCTTTGCGCGGATAACGACGGACCCGCGGCCCTCTAGATAGGCCTTTCGAGCGCCCGAGCGGCCGAGAATTTGCCCGCCGGTAGGGAAATCGGGTGCGGGGACGTACTCCATCAGTGCTTCCGAGGACAGATCGGGGTCTTCGATCAGCGCCTGCGTCGCATCGATTACCTCGCCGAGGTTGTGCGGCGGGATATTGGTGGCCATGCCGACGGCGATACCACCGGCACCGTTGACGAGCATGTTGGGAAAGCGCGCCGGCAGGACCACAGGCTCCTTGTCCTTGCCGTCATAATTGTCCTGGAAATCCACCGTGTTCTTGTCGATGTCCGCCAGCAGGTAATTGGCCGGATTGTCCATCCGCACCTCGGTGTAGCGCATGGCTGCAGGGGCATCGCCATCCATGGAGCCGAAGTTTCCCTGACCGTCCAGCAGCGGCAGTGACATCGAGAAATCCTGCGCCATGCGCACCAGCGCGTCGTAAATGGCGCTGTCACCATGCGGGTGATACTTTCCCATGACATCACCCACAGGGCGGGCGGATTTGCGGTAGGGCTTGTCGGCGGTGTTGCCGGTTTCATCCATCGCGTAGAGGATGCGTCGGTGAACGGGTTTGAGGCCGTCGCGCAGGTCAGGGATGGCGCGGGAGATGATTACCGACATCGCGTAATCGAGGAAAGATGTCTCCATTTCCTCTTCGATGGTGATGGTCGGTCCGTCGTAGGCGGACTTTTTCGGTGCGTCGTCTTCCGGCGGTGTCTGCTCGTCGCTCACTGGGATTTTCCCTGCTATATCTTGTGAAGGTCAGTTTATACGACCGCGATATGGGGGAAAAGGTCTTTCTGGCAATCAAGTGGAATGATCGCCTGATCTGGGGCGCCCGGTAGTACCGGGCGGCCCGTTGAAGAAGTTCTAAGGATAATCCGTCAGAAAGGGATCTCGTCGTCCAGATCGCTGCCGCCCGACGGTCCGGATTGGCCGCCGCCGTAGCTGCCGCCGCCGCCACCCGAGTAGCCGCCGCCACCGCCATAACTGCCGCCACCGCCGCCGCCCGAGCCCTGCGGGCTGTCAAGGAAGGTCATTTCGCCGCCGAAGTTGCGGATGACAACCTCGGTTGAGTACCTGTCCTGTCCGGACTGATCCTGCCATTTGCGGGTCTCGAGCTTTCCTTCGAGGTAAACCTTGGAGCCCTTTTTGAGATACTGTTGGGCAAGATCGGCGAGGCGCTCGTTGAATATCGCTACCGTATGCCACTCCGTCCGCTCCCGGTTCTCGCCGCTGTTGCGGTCGCGCCAGCGTTCCGAGGTGGCGACGCGAAGGTTGCAGACCTTGCCGCCGTTCTGGAAGGAGCGGATTTCGGGGTCGGCGCCGAGGTTGCCGATCAGCATGACTTTGTTGAGGCTTCCCGCCATTTCATTTCCTTTTCCTTCGAATCCGTTGGCAGAGAGTAAACAGGTTCAAATGGCAACGCCAAGCGTCAAACGGTTAACGGTGGGATGACAGACAGGCGGGTTTGCGGTATGGGAGTTGCCGGAAGATCAGTGGTCGGGCAGAGACACTGGCGAAGGACGGCCTGGAGGTGTGATGCGGTATTTGGTTCTTGCGTTCGGGCTTGCGGCCCTTCCCGTGGAAGTGCTGGCGGGAGACGGCATTCTGTTCGGCAACTCCTCCAGCCTACCGGCATATGACCGGGACCTGATCCGCAAACCCGTCCCTGGAAAGCTGAAGAATGTACCGCCAGAGCCGCGGATTGCGCGGAGTGTGGACCGGCCGGGAGTGGGGCTGGATGTGTACAGTTCCGGCTTCTATGGCACTGCAAATGTTCCGAAAAACGAGTATACGAACATCGCGCGGGCGGCGGCGGTTCGGCACGGGGTGCCGGTGGAACTGTTCCTGAAACTGGTGACACAGGAAAGTGGTTGGAATCCTTCAGCAAAATCGCACAAGGGGGCGATCGGGCTGGCGCAATTGATGCCGCAAACGGCGCGGGGGTTGGGGGTTAATCCGCATGATCCGCAGCAGAACCTGGAAGGGGGCGCGCGCTACCTTTCGCGGCAGTACGCGAAGTTCCGGAGCTGGCGGCTGGCACTGGCGGCGTACAACGCCGGGCCGCAAGCCGTTGAAAAATATGGCGGAGTTCCGCCGTACAAGGAAACGCAGAACTACGTGCGGATCATCTACGGGCGCTGATGGCGCGCGGGCGGGACGCAGCACTCCCCGCAGCCTGCCAAAGCCGGGTTTGGTATGGGTTCGGTATGGTTTCGGTATTGCGACGGTTTCTGTGGGGTACGCCAAAGGTCATGGATTCGATTACCTTCGGCCCTGGCCGCCGCCACGGCCCGACCGGCGGGCTGTGCGGCTGCGATGGCAGGTAATAGATTCGATTACCCTCGGATATCGGGGCTTCGGGGTGAGGGAAGTGCGGGCACGGGCGCTTAGGGCCGGTTTGCCGCTACGGCCCGCGGGAGGCGCATTGGCGGCACGCTGGGGAGGCTGGAGAGCGTATGGGTTTGTGATCCGGTTATGGTAATGCGACTGGTATTGTTGGGTATTGTGGTGACGACGGCAAGTTCAAATGATGAATTCGGCTATTAGGAGACAGTCTGGGAGGTCGAAGGAAAGGTTAGCTTCGACGTAATCACGTTTTAGGGTTTTCCACTTGCTTGCGCTGAGACAATCGACCTGAAATTTGCTCGTCTAGGCGTCCTCGAAGCTTTGGGTTTGTTGTTCTGGCTCGCAATTGTTTCAGTTCAGCTATCATCTTTAGTTGGCGGTTGGGTAAGTGAGTACCGCCTTCTTTTACAATAACCCCTGTGATATCAGCAGGGGCGTTAATTAAGCTGACTTCTTTCGAATCCTTAAGGCGCAGTCCATTTCCAAATATTAATTTCTTGATGTCCCATATTAGAGCCTTGGGAACAACGTCGCCAGAAATTGTTATGTCGTCTGCGTAGAGGCTGAGTTTACAATCTCGGGCTTTCACCAGCTCTTCAACGGCAAGCCAAACATGGCTGTTGCTGTAGTAGGCGAGGATCGGACTACATGGAGAACCTTGGGGCAAGCATTCATTCAGAGTAACTAAATGAACTAGAACAGCGGTTACATCCCGAGAGCATTCGAGCACTCGATGGAAAAAGTGGGCGACGTTGTTGGCGGAACAACTTGGGAAGTAGTCCGCGACATCAAGCAGCCAGAACGCCTTCGACTCTTTATGGTGCGCAGCATTTTCGACGTAGGAACGCCCTTTAACTGGGCTAAAAAGGAACTCGGGGGCTTTTACTCGTCCCAAAAGATCACCAATACGCTTTTGCATCGCTTTGAGTTGCACGTCAGGAATGTCGATAGGTCGGTAGCTCTCGGCCTTTTCCGGAGGGGGAGGCTGTTTCAGCCATGCGCCTCTTTCATGATCCTTTAGCTTCTTATGCTTCCAGCGACGGACGTAGAGGTCACTGCGGTGGCTGATCTCGTCCAAGGTATTTGCGGATACCCTAAGAAGCTCGGCAAGTTGCTTCCGGCTTCTCAGGCGAAAAAATGGGCTATCCTTGAGATGGTAACCGCCGTCAGACTGCTTCTTCGGCATCTGCTTTTCTTTCAACGAAACGCAGAATGTCGATGACTTTGCCTGCAATTTTTGAACGAATCTTATCGCCAGATTTGGCGTTCGGAAGTTCCTCCGCGAAGAACAAGATCGAAGAAACCGGAATCCTGAATTCTGTCGCGTATCGCTGGATCAGATCAAGCGAGGGAGTTTTGTTACCCTTTTCGATCTCCGAGATATGGGACCTCGAGACGCCGATTTTTTTTGCCAGTTCGACCTGCTTCAAGTCATGGAACACCCGGATTAACCTTAGTGCTTCATTGATCATATTTTAATCCCGTTTGCCTTTCCCGCTTAGACATTAGGCGGGCGGCGATTAGCCGGGCGATCCGAAAATCGCCATCAACCACCGGACCAGCCGGTAGATGAAGATAGCCACCCTAAGGATGACCATCACGGTGCGAGGGTTTCGGAGTTTCCTCCAAAACCGACGTCGCCGCCGCCGTCGGTGTGTATCTTCAGAGAGAGCCATATAGCTCCTCCTTTCTGTTGGCCCCGGCGCAACACCCACAGTGGATGCTACTAACCAAGGGTCCTCACCCAACAGAAAACGGAAACCGACGACTGAACCCTTTGCCTAGACGCGATAGCTGTCCTTGCTATCGCGTCTGCTTCGCCCGCCGCCGTCCCCTCGTCCCCCTCCGGGGACTCCGGGCCGTGTGCGGTAGAAGTGGTAGAGGGGAGAACCCCTCCGCGCTTGAACAAGTCCAAGCTGGGTATGAGGAACTTCTTCCGTTATTACACAAAGTGAATGTGGGAAGGGTCTCGTCATCTTTCAAGGGAAAAAGTTCGCGTTGAGCGAATTTTTTCAACCAAAGTCTAAAATCTTACTTAAAACGAGGCATTTGAGCTGAGTGGCGCGAACTTTCCCTTGTCGTCCAAAATATGAATTCAGACCATCGTATATCAAGCCGGTCACCGTTCCAAAGCAGGTTTAGACCACTCACCCTGCCCGGCACAAAGGCGTCAGCCCGTGGGCGAGCGCCTGTTCGTGTCTTGCCTGAGGCACGCTTCCAGCGCGACCGGGCTGGTGCTTGGCTGGTGTTGCGCGGAATACACCGTGGATTAAGATTCACCAACTGGAATTTGCGCAACGGAGGGGCAGCGCCGGTCCGGGGGGGTGGCGCTGCTGATCTGGATGTCATGCGCTTTATGGTTGCCGCGTGTCTTTTACATCTGATGTTTGCGCTGACGGCAGCCGAGCGCCAGCCCGCGGGGACGGGCCGGCGCTGGCCCGGCGGGTTTCGCCCTTGATTCCGGGCCGGGGTGGGCTGGCGTTCATTCTTTCTTAACGGGCCTTGCGCGTATTCTCGTTTTGTTCCACTCTCCGCATCTGGGACTCACCGCAAATCCGACTATATAAGCGCGGGTGAGCGAGAGGGATGGCATGGGCGAGCTGAAGAATATCGAGATCCGGGGGGCGCGGGAGCATAACCTCAAGTCGATCGACGTGGACATTCCGCGGGACCGGCTCGTGGTGATCACGGGGCTGAGCGGGTCGGGCAAATCCTCGCTCGCCTTCGATACGATCTATGCGGAGGGGCAGCGGCGGTATGTCGAGTCCCTCAGCGCGTATGCCCGGCAGTTCCTCGACATGATGCAGAAGCCCGATGTGGACCATATCGCCGGGCTGAGCCCCGCGATCTCCATCGAGCAGAAGACGACCTCGAAGAACCCCCGCTCCACCGTGGGCACCGTGACCGAGATCTACGATTACATGCGGCTGCTCTTCGCGCGCGTCGGCACGCCGTATTCGCCGGCCACCGGGCTGCCGATCGAGGCGCAGCAGGTCTCGGACATGGTGGACCGGGTGATGGCGATGGAGGAGGGGACGCGGGCCTATCTGCTGGCACCCATCGTGCGGGACCGCAAGGGCGAGTATCGCAAGGAATTCGCGGAACTGGCGAAGCAGGGTTTCCAGCGGGTGAAGGTGAACGGCGAGTTCCACGAGCTGGACAGCCCGCCGGTGCTGGACAAGAAGTATCGCCACAACATCGACGTGGTGGTTGACCGGCTGGTGGTGAAGGAAGGGCTGGAGACGCGGCTGGCGGATTCGTTCCGGACGGCGCTGGACCTGGCGGACGGGATCGCCATTCTGGAAACGGCGGTGGACGAGCCGGAGCGATTCACGTTCTCGGAGAAGTTCGCCTGCCCGGTCTCGGGCTTCACGATCCCGGAAATCGAGCCGCGGCTGTTTTCGTTCAACGCGCCGTTCGGGGCCTGCCCGGATTGCGACGGGCTGGGGGCGGAGCTGTTCTTCGACGAGCGGCTGGTGGTGCCGGACCAGAACATCAGCCTGGCGGGCGGGGCGATCGCGCCCTGGGCGAAGAGCAATTCGCCGTATGTGCGGCAGACGGTGGACGCGCTGGCCAAGCATTACGGTTTCGACAAGAAGGCGAAATGGAAGGACCTGCCGGAAGAGGTGCAACAGCTGATGCTGCACGGGTCGTCCGGCGAGAAGATCAAGTTCCGGTATGACGAGGGCGGGCGGGTCTACGAGATCAGCCGGGCGTTCGAGGGGGTGATCCCCAACATCGAGCGGCTGTACCGGGAGACGGAGAGCGACCACCGGCGCGAGCAATTCGAGCGGTATCAGAACAACCGGCCCTGCGGCACCTGCGGGGGCTACCGGCTGCGGCCGGAGGCGCTGGCGGTGAAGATCGGGATGCGGCATGTGGGCGAGATCGTCGAGCTGTCGATCCAGGAGGCGCTGGACTGGGTGGAAGCGGTGCCGGAGGCGCTGAGCGCGCAGAAGAACGAGATCGCGCGGGCGATCCTGAAGGAGATCCGCGAGCGGCTGGGCTTCCTTGTGAATGTCGGGCTGAATTACCTAACGCTGAGCCGGGCGGCGGGGACGCTAAGTGGCGGCGAGAGCCAGCGGATCCGGCTGGCGAGCCAGATCGGCTCGGGGCTGACCGGGGTGCTGTACGTGCTGGACGAGCCGTCCATCGGACTGCACCAGCGCGACAATGACCGGTTGCTGCTGACGCTGAAGAACCTGCGCGACCAGGGCAATACGGTGATCGTGGTCGAGCATGACGAGGAGGCGATCCGCGAGGCGGATCACGTGATCGACATGGGGCCGGGTGCGGGGGTGCATGGCGGCAGTATCATTGCGCAGGGCACGCCTAAGGAAATCGAGGCGGCGGCGGACTCCATCACCGGTGCCTACCTGACGGGCAGCCGGGAAATCGCGGTGCCGGCGGTGAGGCGCAAGGGCAACAAGAAGAAGCTTCGGGTCGAAGGCGCCACCGGCAACAACCTGAAGGACGTGACGGCGGATTTCCCGCTGGGCCTGTTCTGCTGCATCACGGGTGTGTCGGGCGGCGGCAAGTCGACGCTGACGATCGAGACGCTGTTCAAGACTGCGTCCATGCGGCTGAACGGGGCGCGGCAGACGCCGGCGCCTTGCCGGACGATCAAGGGGTTGGAGCATCTCGACAAGGTGATCGACATCGACCAGCGGCCCATCGGGCGCACGCCGCGTTCGAATCCGGCGACCTACACGGGTGCTTTCACCCCGATCCGGGACTGGTTCGCCGGGCTGCCGGAGGCGAAGGCGCGGGGCTACAAGCCCGGGCGCTTCAGCTTCAACGTCAAGGGTGGGCGCTGCGAGGCGTGCCAGGGTGACGGGGTGATCAAGATCGAGATGCATTTCCTGCCGGATGTCTATGTCACCTGCGAGAGCTGCGGCGGCAAGCGCTACAACCGCGAGACGCTGGAAGTGCTGTTCAAGGGCAAGAGTATTGCCGACGTGCTGGACATGACCGTGGAGGACGCGGAACAGTTCTTCAGCGCTGTACCTTCGATCCGTGAAAAGATGACGGCGCTGATGCGGGTGGGCCTCGGTTACATCAAGGTCGGCCAGCAGGCCACGACACTGTCTGGCGGCGAGGCGCAGCGGGTGAAGCTGTCCAAGGAACTGTCCAAGCGGTCTACCGGGCGGACGCTCTACATTCTCGATGAGCCCACCACGGGGCTGCATTTCGAGGATGTGCGCAAGCTGCTGGAGGTGCTGCACGAACTGGTGGACCAGGGAAACTCGGTGCTGGTGATCGAGCACAATCTCGATGTCATCAAGACGGCTGATCATATCATCGACATCGGCCCGGAAGGCGGTGATGGCGGTGGCGAGATTGTCGCTGTTGGCACACCGGAAGCAGTGGCGGCAGAACCGCGCAGCCATACGGGGCGATACCTGAAGGATATTTTGAAGGCACGGCGGATCGCCGCGGAGTAACGCGGGAGCGGGCGGCAAGTGAGTGCGTCTCGCCCAGGCCGGGAATGTTTATTCAGTTATTTTGATGGGTTGCAAGAATTGGCGTAGTATTCACATAGTATAAACCGAATTGCGGCTTTTCGTTGCCGAAGTGCCTGATACGGCCACGCTTTGTCCATTTTCCGGCGACTACGGCTAGATAAGACCCTTGCCGCGCCCCATTTCCGCCTCAGGCACTGTCAATTCTTGAAGACAGGAGCGGGGCAAGATCGAAATGGAGATGTCAAATGGACAAAGTAGTTAGCCTCGGTTTTGTTTTGTGTGCAGCGATTGCGATCTTTATCAGTATGAACAAGACTGCCATTCAGGAAGAAGGTTTCAGCACCGTCGTCGCGTCCTATATCGAGGGATAAGCTGGCGGCCCCGATCGGGGCGACTGAGACCGAAACAGATGATCTGAAAAAAGGCTCCCGCGAGGGAGCCTTTTTGGTTTTACTGGCCGTCTCGATCAGTTGAGGATGGCAGAGACAGCACCGATGAGGTCCAGCACTTCGCGGGTTTCGCGGTTGACCCGAAAAACGTAGTCGCCGGAGCGTATATAGCTTTCGCCACGGCGCAGGCCGTAACGCTCCGGATCGCGGATGAAGATCACGTCATCGTCATAGCGGTCACCACGGTGGTAGCGCGTGTGTCGGCGATCATCGTCGTCGCGGTGCCACTTCTTCGCCTGCCCCGGAGGGACGCAGGCGGGCGATTTCTTGGCCAGGCCCGGCGGGCAATGACGATTGTTGTCGGCCATCGCAGGCGTTAGCGAGGTTGCTGCCAGCAGGCTGGCTATGGCGAGGGTACGGAACATGCGTTCACTCCTTTTAACTGGCCCGGAACATATTCCTGATCGGGCAAATTTGATAGGGAACGCTGCGACCGTGGGCGGTGTTCCGCTTCAAGTTTTCTTGCGGAGCATTTCAAGCACGGCAGAAAAATCGCGTCCCCTACCGCCCTGTTCAACAAAATTGGCGTAGAGTTCTGTCGCGCGGGCGCCGATAGGCGTGGTAGCACCGGTGCTTTCCGCCGCGTCTTGCGACAACAAAAGATCCTTCAGCATCAGTTCCGCAGCGAAGCCGGGGCGATAATCGTTGTCGGCGGGCGATTGCGGGCCGATGCCGGGTGCGGGGCAATAGGTGTTTACGGACCAGCAGGAGCCGGAGGAGGTCGAAACGACGTCGAACATCTTCTGCCAGTCGAGACCGAGTTTCTCGGCGAGGGCGAAGGCTTCGCAGGTGCCCAGCATGGAGATTCCGAGAATCATGTTGTTGCAGATCTTGGCGGCCTGGCCGGCGCCTGCTTCGCCGCAGTGTACGGATTTGGCGCCCATGATCTCAAAAAGTGGCTGGGCCTTGGCGAAGGCTTTTTCGCTGCCGCCAGCCATGAAGGTCAGAGTGCCGGCCTGTGCGCCGCCGATACCGCCGGAGACGGGGGCGTCGACGGGAAGCAGGCCTGCTTCCAAAGCTTGCTCCGCGACGGCACGGGCGCTTTCGACATCGACCGTCGAGCAGTCGATGAAGGCGGTGTCGGCGGCCATCGCCGGGATGATCTCCGCCGCGACCGTGCGGAGGATCGCGCCGTTGGGCAGCATTGTGACGACCGCGTCCCGCCCGGTGGCTGCCTCCGACGCGCTGGCGGCGATGGTGACACCCTCAGCCGTCGTGCCCGCAACATCGAAGCCGGTGACCTCATGGCCCGCGTTCGCGAGGTTCGACGCCATCGGCGCCCCCATGTTTCCAAGCCCGATAAATCCGATCTTCATAGCTCCCTCCGGTTCTTCTTCGTTCAAGTATCCAATCGCGGACGTGGGTGCGGGAGCCGACGTCAATCCAGATCGAGCGTGTCGTCGCCCAGCGGAATCAGCATTCGCACCATGTCCATTTGCGGTACGGCCTCCACGCTCTCGTGCTTCCACTTCGGCTGCCGGTCCTTGTCGATGATCATGGCACGGATGCCTTCAACGAAATCCCCCTCCTCGGCGCTGCGGTAGGTGAAGCGATACTCCATCTCCAGCGCGGGGCGGATGTGGTCGAAGGCGCGGACGCGACGCACGAGTTCGAGTGTACAGGCAACGGAAAGAGGTGAGCAGCGGCGAATGGCGGTTTCAGTTTTCGCGGCAAATGCGCCAGGGGCAAGACCGCGGAGGATATCGGGCACCGTTGCGCCGGCGAAGCCCAAGTCGATTTCTGCCCGATGGGTGGTCAACGCGCCGTTCGGCGGATTTTCGGCTGCCGCGTCCACCGCCGACCAGTCGCCGGTTTCTTCCAGCGTTGCAATCAGGGCGGGCCATTTCGCTTCGGGGATGAAGTAGTCGGCGAAGCCGGCGAGGAGGGCATCGGAGGCGTCCATCTGGTGTGCGGTGAGGCCGAGGTATTCACCGAGCCGGCCCGGCGCGCGGGCAAGGAGGAGCGAGCCACCGACATCCGGCACGAGGCCGATGCCGCACTCCGGCATGGAAATGCGGCTCGACTCACACACGATGCGATGGGAACCGTGCAATGAGATGCCGACGCCGCCGCCCATGGTGAACCCCTGACAAAAGGCAATGTAGGGTTTCGGGAAGTCGAAAATCTTGGCGTTGAGGCGGTATTCATCCTGCCAGAACCGGCGGCCATAAGCGAAATCGCCCCGGCTGGCGGTGTCGTACATCGCCGCGAGGTCGCCGCCGGCGCAGAACGCCTTCTCGCCCTCGGCATCAATGATGACACAGGCGATGGCGGCGTCATCGGCCCATGCGTCGAGCGCGGTCTCGATCTGCGTGGCCATTTCATAGGTGAGTGCGTTGAGCGCCTTCGGTCTTGTCAGGGTGACGCGGCCGGCGCGGCCGGAACGGCGGATGTCGATGTCGCTCATGCAGTCTCCGCCAGCAGGTCGCGGGCAACGATCAGGCGCATGATCTCATTGGTGCCTTCGAGGATCTGGTGAACGCGCAGGTCGCGGACGATCTTTTCAATGCCGTAGTCTTCCAGATAGCCATAGCCGCCGTGGATCTGGAGCGCCTCGTTGGCGACGCGGAAGGCGGCGTCGGTGACGAACCGCTTGGCCATGGCGCAGTGGCGGGTGGTGTCGGCGGCGCCGGTGTCCAATTTCCATGCGGCCTGGCGAAGAAAGACGCGGGCGGCCTGAAGCTCGGTTTCCATGTCGGCGAGCTTGAACTGGAGTGACTGGAACTGGTCGATGCTGCGGCCGAAAGCCTTGCGCTCTCCGGCATAGGCGATGGCGGCGGAAAGCGCGGTCTGCGCCGCGCCGAGGGCGCAGGCGGCGATGTTGAGGCGGCCGCCGTCCAGCCCGGCCATGGCGTAGGTGAAGCCACGGCCCTCCTCGCCGAGCAGGGCGTCAGCGGTGACCTTGCAATCGTCGAACTGGACCTGAGCGGTTGGCTGGGCACGCCATCCCATCTTGCGTTCGTTGGCCCCGAAGGTGAGGCCGGGGGCACCGTCGGGCACCAGCATCGCCGAGATGCCGCGCGGGCCATCCTCGCCGGTGCGGACCATCGTCAGGTAGACGTCGGAATAGCCGCCACCGGAAATGAAGGCCTTGGTGCCGTTCAGGGTGTAACCCTCATTGCTGCGCTCCGCCCTTGTGCGCAGGGCTGCCGCGTCGGAGCCGGAGCCGGGTTCGGTAAGGCAGTAGGAGGCGATGGTCTGCATGGACACGAGGCCGGGCAGCCACTGGCGTTGCTGCGCCTCCGTGCCGTATCTGGCGACCATGCTGGTACACATGTTGTGGATCGACAGGAACGCGGCGATCGTCGGGCAAGCCATCGACAGCGCCTCGAAGATCAGGGTGGCGTCGAGACGGGAGAGGCCGGAGCCGCCGTGCTCCTCGGGTGTGTAGATGGCGGCGAGGCCAAGGCTGGCCGCTTCCTGCAGGACATCGCGGGGCAGGGTGGCCTCCCTGTCCCATTGCAGGGCGAAGGGGGCGATCCTCTCCTGCCCGAAACCGTGGGCCATTTCCCGGATGGCGGACTGCTCCTCCGTCAGTGCGAAGTCCATGCACGTTCCTTCCCTGATGCTCTTGCTCCGGTTTCGACGGAACCGGTTGGCTTTGGCGTACCACGATCAAGGCGAGGCTGAAAAGGAGTCTGCCGCGATGGTGGCGAGATTAATCGCGTTGCTGGTCCTGCTTTTCTGCGCCGGGGGCGCAGTGGCCGAGACGCGGGTGACGCTGGCCGACGGGCGCAGCTATCTGATCGCAGTGCCGGAGGGTGTGAAGCAGCCGCCGCTCGTCGTCATGCTGCATGGCGGCGGCGGCAACGGCGCGCAATCTGCCCGATCTTCGGGGATGACCGCACCGGCGCTGCGGCGTGGCTTTGCCATTGCCTATCCGGATGGAAGCGGTCGCAGTCGCATGAAGACGTGGAACGCCGGGCATTGTTGTGCGCGTGCGGCGCTGACGCGGATGGATGACGTGGCATTCGTGCTGCGGGTGGCCGACGATGCCGCGCGGCGTTTCGGCACCGACCGCAGCAACCTGTTCGTCGCGGGCATGTCGAATGGCGGGATGCTGGCCGAGCGGATCGCGGCGGAGCGTCCGCGCGAAGTGCGGGCGGTAGCATCGGTAGCGGGGGTGCTGGACTTGGCCCGGATCAAGCCGCGCGGAGCTGTGCCAGTGCTGCATATGCACGGCACCGAAGATGAGATGGTTCCCTATGCCGGTGGCAGGGGTGCTCTCGGCCTGACCTATGCGGCGGCAGAGGATGTACTGACAGCGTTTTTGCAAGCGCAACGGCGCGGGCTGACCAAGACGCGCAAGGTGATCGATCAAGCGCGGGACGGGATGCAGACGGAGAAATTCACCTATGCCAGCAGCAGCGGCAGACCGGAGGTGGTATTCTATCGTATTGTCGGTGGCGGCCATGCCTGGCCAGGCGGCAGCAGGGGACGCAGCACAACCCGCGACATCAACGCCCCGCACGAAATATTTGCGTTTTTCAAGGCGCATCTGCGGAAGTGAGGCTTTGACCGCTTACGATCATACGCCTGCACGGTGAGCAAGCTACGGAAATCAGGTCAGTTGCCGAAATTGATCGTGACGGACACGCCGGGACGGTGCACCGGATAGTAGCGGCCGTCGGAACCGAGGACCAGAGACAGGCCCGGTGGGTAGCTCGGGTAGACGGGATGGTAGCCGGTGCTGGGGCAGGGGCGTGACAGTGTGGTTTCCTGTCTGCGGACCAGCAGGCCACCGCTGCCGCCCTCACCAGGACGCAGCGGCCGCTGCGCCTGGGGTTGATAGACGCGACCAGTGGTGCAGCGCGGGTCGTGATAGGTGCCTAGGCGCGGGAGTACGGCCACCGGTGCGCTTGAGCGGGATTCGGCAAGCTCTGCGGCTTCCGCTTCGCGAGCCTTGCGAGCGGCTTCGGCGATCCGCTCCGCTTCTCTGGTACGATCCTCTGCCTGCGTTTCAAAGAAGCTGCGGCGTGCCTCACTGTCGCCAAACACCTTGAACCGTTCCTGCGCCGTGCCAGCGGAGGCGGCCATGGTGACGAGAAGGGCGGCGATGGTGAGCGTGGCTTTCATGGCACTGAATATAGTCTGTTCAGCGGAAATTGCACGTGGTGCGGAGCCAAATCTGTCTTTCCGGCGACGGAAGCCGCCGGAAAGCAGGGGCAAGCGAGGCAGAATTGAGCCTCAGCCCATCGTCGGGATCGAGAACTCGGCGCCTTCCTTGGTGCCGGACGGCCAGCGGGCGGTGACCGTTTTCGTACGGGTGTAGAAGCGGAAGGCATCAGGGCCGTGCTGGTTGAGATCACCGAAGGCGGATTTTTTCCAGCCGCCGAACGTGTGGTAGGCGAGCGGCACCGGGATCGGAACGTTGACGCCGACCATACCGATGTTGATGCGGTTGGCGAAATCACGGGCGGTATCGCCGTCGCGGGTGAAGATGGCGGTGCCATTGCCGTACTCGTGGTCCATCGCCAGGCCAAGCGCTTCCTCATAGGTATTGGCGCGGACGGTGGAGAGGACGGGGCCGAAGATCTCCTGCTTGTAGATTTCCATGTCGCGAGTGACGTTGTCGAAAAGGCAGGCGCCGACGAAAAAGCCTTCCTCGTAGCCCTGCATGCTGAACCCTCGCCCATCGACCACCAGTTTTGCGCCTTCCTCTACCCCCTTGTCTACAAGGCCGAGAACACGACGCTTGGCGTCGGCGGTGACAAGCGGGCCGAAATCGACATCGTCGCCGGCGGTGAAGGGTCCGATCTTGAGAGCTTCGACGCGCGGTGTCAGTTTCTCGATCAGGCGATCGGCGGTTTCCTCGCCCACGGGTACGGCGACGGAAATGGCCATGCAGCGCTCACCCGCCGCGCCGAAACCGGCACCGATGAGGGCATCGGCGGCCTGATCCATGTCCGCGTCGGGCATGATGATCATGTGGTTCTTCGCGCCGCCGAAGCACTGGACGCGCTTGCCGTTGGAACAGCCGCGCCCGTAGATGTATTCGGCGATGGGTGTGGAGCCGACGAAACCGACCGCGGCAACGGTTTCGTTGTCGAGAATGGCGTCTACGACTTCCTTGTCACCGTTGACGACCTGAAGAACGCCGTCGGGCAGGCCGGCCTCCTGCATCAGTTCGGCAAGCATCAGCGGCACGGAAGGATCGCGTTCCGACGGTTTGAGAATGAAGGCATTGCCGCAAGCGATGGCCGGGCAGAACTTCCACATCGGAATCATGGCCGGGAAGTTGAACGGGGTGATGCCGGCAGCGACGCCGAGGGGCTGACGCATGGAGAACATGTCAATGCCGGGACCGGCGCCATCGGTGAACTCTCCCTTCAGGAGATGTGGGGCGCCGATGCAGAACTCCGCCACTTCGAGGCCGCGGATGACATCGCCCTTGGCGTCGGGCAAGGTCTTGCCGTGTTCCCTGGAAAGGGCCTCGGCCAGTTTGTCCATGTCGCGGTGAAGAAGATCGACGAACTTCATCAACACGCGGGCGCGGCGCTGCGGGTTGGTGGCAGCCCAGGCGGTCTGGGCGGCCGCAGCCGAGGCGACGGCGGCATCGAGTTCGGCTTTCGAGGCGAGGGGCACACGGGACTGAACCTCGCCGGTGGCGGGGTTATAGACATCGGCGAAGCGACCGGATGTGCCCTTGACGTGTTTGCCGTCGATGAAATGGGTAAGGTCTTGCATGGCTGTCTCCCTTTGTTTGAGGGCGTTATAGTCTTGCAGTTTTCCCGGTAAAAGAGGCAGATTGCCAAAAGTGTTTTGCAAAAATGCAAGGATGAGCCGATGGACTGGGACGATCTGCGAGTATTTCTGGCCGTGGCTCGGGCGGAAAGCCTGACAGGTGCCGGCAAGCGCCTGCGGCTCGACCCGGCGACAGTGGGGCGCCGGGTGCAGCGGCTGGAGACGGCGCTTGGCGCACGGTTGTTCACCAAGTCGCCGCAGGGCTATGGCCTCACGGAGACAGGCCAGCGGCTGCTGGGTGAAGCGGAAACGGTGGAAAGGGGCGTGCAGGGGGCGCTGGCCGAGGCGCAGGAGCCTGAGCGGGTGTTGTCCGGCACGATCCGACTTGGGGCGCCGGATGGGTGTGCGACCTATATCCTGCCACAGGTCGTGGCGCAGATCGTGGCCGAGAACCCGGAACTGGATGTGCAACTCGTGGCGCTGCCTCGGGTGTTCAACCTGTCGAAGAGGGAGGCGGACATGGCGATTGCCGTGTCGCCACCGACGGCGGGTCGGTTGACGGTGCAGAAACTGGCGGCCTATCGGCTGTGGTTGGGCGCGTCGGAGACCTACATCGCGCAGCACGGGGGGCCGTCACGCCTTTCGGACCTGCCGAAGCACAGGATCGTGGGCTATATCCCGGACATGATCCATGATCGGGCACTGGACTATCAGGGTGAGTTGGGCACCGAGCGGGTGGTGCTGGCCTCGAACTCCGTACCGGTGCAGCTGGCATGGATACGTACGGGGGCAGGTTTGGGAATCGTGCATGGATTCGCGTTGCCATTCGCGCCGGAGGTTCGGCGCATTCTGCCCGAAGCCTTCGAACTGACGCGCCAGTTTTTCCTGATCCGCCATGCCGATGACCGGCGGGTGGAGCGGTTGCGACTGTTTGCCGACAAGCTGGCTGTCGGGGTTCGGCGGGAAGTCGCGCGACTTGAGGCTTTGGTATCGGATGGCCCCGTCTCTCTTGACAGGACAGGTGACGAGGGGGACGCTGACGGGATAGATCGCTATCATTGAGGAGGCGCGAATGACTGTTCGCCATATTCTGAGCTCCAAGGCTGCGCATGACATTTTGACGATCAAGCCCGATGCGTCGGTTTCCGAGGCAGCGCGGGTGCTTTCCGAAAACCGCATCGGCGCGTTGATTGTCTCCAAGGACGGTGCTTCGCTGGATGGGATGCTGTCCGAGCGTGACATCGTGCGCGAACTGGGCAAGCGCGGAACCGAATGCCTCGACGATCCCGTATCGGCACTGATGACTGCCAAGGTTGTAACCGCGAAGCCGGATGACGTGACGGTTCAGGCGTTGTCCAAGATGACGGAAGGGCGTTTTCGGCACCTGCCGGTCATGGAAGACGGCAACCTTATCGGTGTGATCTCGATCGGCGATGTGGTGGCGTTCCGCATCAAGGAAATCGAGCACGAGAACCAGAACCTGACGGACATGATCGTCGGCCACGGCTGAAAAACAGCGGCCTCGCCGTAGATGGCTGGTGATTGCGACGAGAGGCGGTGCCCCGGTCCTCGTTATTGCTGATATTTTCGCTTGGTCTGCCGCTTGCTACCGCCTCCGTAGCGGAAGACGTGCGAAGGTGTTGCCACATTTCAGATGAACCGCGCGGTAGAACCGTGTTGGGCTTGACGGTGCTTCGGTAATATTGTTGCGTTGCAAAAAAGTTTTGCAGGGAGAAATGGCATGCGCATCGGGCTCTATCCCGGAACATTCGATCCGGTGACGCTTGGCCATACTGACATCGTGCGCCGGGCCTGCATGTTGGTTGACAGGCTGGTGATCGGGGTAGCGATCAATCGCGACAAGGGGCCCATGTTCACGCTGGAGGAGAGGGTGGCGATGATCGAGGCCGAGTGTGGCCCGATTGCCAAGGCCACGGGCACCGAGATCGTGGCGCATCCTTTCGAAAACCTGTTGATCGACTGCGCGGTGGATGTGGGAGCATCGATTATCGTGAGGGGACTGCGGGCCGTTTCCGATTTCGAGTACGAGTTTCAGATGGTCGGCATGAACCGCGCAATGCGCGATGACGTGGAAACGGTTTTCCTGATGGCAGACGCGCATCATCAGGCCATTGCCTCGCGACTGGTCAAGGAAATCGCGCGACTGGGTGGTGATATCACGCCTTTCGTGCCGAAGCCCGTTGCCGCGGCACTTGCGCAGAAACTCCGGGGTTGAAAACGCCAACGAGCGCTGCCTGTATGGCGGTGAGCAAGTGACGGAGCCTGAACCTTGGACCCCCAGCATGAACATCGACCGCCGCGGATAGGTGTGGTTCTCGGGGCTGGCGTCGCCCGCGGCTGGAGCCATATCGGCGTGTTGAAGGCGCTGGACAGGCTGGGAATCAAGATCCATGCCGTTAGCGGTGCGTCGAGCGGCGCATTGGTTGGTGCGTCCTACGCTACGGGGCGCCTTGGCGTGCTGGAGGACCTGGCGGCCGGCATGACACAGCGTGGGATGCTGCGCTTTCTCGATGTAAGTCTGTCGCGCGGCGGCATGATCGAGGGCAAGTGGATCCTCGATTTCATGCGCGACAAGATCGGCGATATCCGCATCGAGGAGGCGCGGTTGCGTTTCGGTGCGGTGGCTACAGCCTATGGTCAGGGTAACGAGGTGTGGTTCACCTCCGGCTCGATAGTCGATGCGGTTCGGGCCTCAATTGCGCTGCCGGGGCTGCTGACGCCAGTCTGGTTGCGGGGACGGTGGATGTTGGACGGAGCGGTGTCCAACCCGCTGCCGGTTGCGCTGTGCCGGGCCCTTGGGGCGGAAGTGATCATCGCGGTCAACACCTCCGGCGACGCGGCGCGTGAGGCCAGGGCCGTCGTCGAACTGGCGACGACCGAGGAAGATGCGCCGGACGTCGGCTCAAGCTGGCTGAACTGGCTGTCGGGTGGAAAGGGCAGGGAAGCCGCGCTTCCCAAGCGGCCCGGTTCCATCGACGTACTGGGCGATGCAATATTCAGCATGCAGGGTTTCGTGACGCGGGTTCGGCTGGCGGCGGACCCCCCGAGCATCGTGCTTACGCCATCGCTGTCCGAAATCGGCATCATGGATTTTCACAAGGGCAGCGCGGCCATTGCGGCGGGCGAGGCGGCGGTGAAGGCAGCGGAAAGCCGCCTGTTGGCGCTGACACATACACCGCCGGGGGCGCCTGCCACCGAATAATCGCGTCGATGGCTTTCCCTTCCTCCGCGGTGTCGATAAGTTCCGGGCAAACCAAAGAGGAGGGCCCTATGGCCGAGATCAAAGACCCCGAAAACTCCATCATCATCACTCTGAAGGACGGTGAAGTGGTGCTGGAGTTGCTGCCGGACGTGGCGCCGAAACACGTGGAGCGGATCAAGACGCTGGCGCGTGATGGCAAATACGACAACGTCGCCTTCCACCGGGTGATTCCGGGGTTCATGGCGCAGACTGGCGATGTCGAGAACGCCAACATGGAAAAGGACTACAATCCGGGACGGGCGGGAACCGGTGGCAGCGACCTGCCGGATCTGCCGGCCGAATTCAGCAAGCTGCCGTTCGACCGGGGCGTGTTGGGGATGGCGCGTTCCTCAAACCCCAATTCCGGTAACAGCCAGTTCTTCATCATGTTCGACGAAGGGCATTTCCTGAACGGCCAGTACACGGTTTTTGGCCGGGTTCTCAGCGGAATGGAATTCGTCGACAACATCGAGAAGGGCGAACCGCCGCGCAACCCGGACCGGATGGTTACGGTGCGCATCGCCGCGGATGTGGCGGCATGATCCGCCGCGTTTTTCTGGGTCTTGCGGCCTCTCTCTTCGCGGCTGCTGCATGGGCGCAGGATGCGGAGAACGTCATGCTGATCGATGTCGAGGGTGGTGCCAGCGGCACTATTGCCATCGAACTTCTGCCGGACCTTGCGCCGTTGCATGTGGAGCGGATCAAGACCCTGGTCCGCGAAGGTGCCTACGATGGCGTTGCCTTTCATCGCGTTATCGAAGGTTTCATGGCGCAAACCGGTGACGTTGAGTTCGGCACGCGCGATGCCTATGGCAATGGCCGTGCCGGCACCGGTGGTTCCGACTATCCGGACGTGCCGGCGGAGTTTACCGCCACGCCGTTCGACCGCGGTGTCGTTGGCATGGCGCGGTCCCAGAACCCGAACTCCGCCAATAGCCAGTTCTTCATCATGTTCGAGAACGGGCATTTTCTGAACGGTCAGTATACCGTGTTCGGACGGGTGATCGAAGGACAGGACGTGGTAGACGCCATAACCAGGGGCGAGCCGCCGCGGGAGCCGGATTACATGACCAATGTGCGGATCAAGGCTGACGGCTGATCCGACCTTCAGTATGAATGAAAAAAGCGCGCCATGTCCTTGGCGCGCTTTTGTTTTTTGCTGATGTCCTCAATTTCCGCCGACTGTCAGATAACAGGTGGAAGGGTCAATCAGGCATGTGGACAATCATTTCCATTTCCACTTGGTAGTCCGGCGCAGCGAGGGCTGACACGCCGATGCCTGTAAGGCTGGGTTGGACACCGTTGAAGGCGGCGAGGAAGGCAGGCATCGCCGCTTCCAGCCGATCAGGTGTGAGGTCGACGACATAAAGGCGGACCATGGCAATGTCGGCCACGGAGGCGCCGATGGCCGTGAGCGCTGTGTGGGCATTGGCGCCGACAATTTCCATCTGAGAAGCCAGATCACCCGGTACGGGGCCTCCGTCGGCCGGTATGGCGACCTGGCCCGAGATATAGGCCGTGCGGCCCGGAGCGGTGATCGAAATCTGGGAATAGCCAATTTGGGAAGCATCGGGGAGGCCGGCAGGGTTCAAACGGATGATAGGCTGTGGCATGAGGAACCTGTGATGTATTGGAATGGTGTATTTTTGAAGTGAGTAACTCTGCAAACGTAGAGGAAGGCTGTCAATGACGGAGTTGAACCGACGGGATGTGATACTTGACGGTGTCATTTCGGTGCTGGCGGAGCGTGGTTTGGCCGGGGTGACGCATCGGGCGGTCGATCAGGTGTCCGGTTTGCCGCAAGGCTCCTGCACCTACTATTTCCCCCGGAAAGCTGATCTGCTGGTGGCTGTCTCTGCGCGTCTGGTCGGTCTTCTGGAAAAGGACTGCGACGAGTTGCAGGTTGGCTTCGCGGATATCGTGGCCCGGGAGGGCATGGAGGCGGGCGTGTCCTTCGTGGCCGACGAGGTGGTTGCCTACGCCGAGGTCCACCGTCACCTGTTTCTGGCCCGCATCGAACTGACACTGGCAGCGTCGAGACTGCCGGAACTGGCTGGCGTCAGTGCCGAACTGACGGCGGCAGCACGGCGCCCGATCGCCTTCTTTCTGCAGTTGATCACCGACGGGCGCCATGATGTCCCGATTGCGACCTGTGCGGGGCTTATTGACGGAATCGGGCTGATGCATGCAACGGGACAGGGGCCAAAACCGACGGCCGAACAGGTGGCCGCCGTGTTTCGCTCGGTGCTGTGAGGGCGGTTGTCAGGTGATCATTCCAACCAGCTTGTCGCGGATACGCTTGCGGATCATGTCGATGTGCAGTCTGGCGGTGTAGGCATAATCGCGGAACGCGAGGGGCAGGTCGAGATTGGCCAGTTCCCAATCCAGCGCCTCCAGTTTTTCGTCCAGCGTTTCGAGATCCTTTCGGTCGGCGTCCTGCCGAGCCTGAGCGTCTATGCGCCGGATTTCCGAGTAGTGGCGCCAGACGCGCGAACGCATCCGCCAGCGGTAGAGGCCAGGCAGAATGCGAAAGAGCGGGATCAGCAAAAACAGGAGTGGCAGGAGCAGGATCAATACGCGATTGATCTGGGCGGTGACCCAGTAGGGAAGGTATTGCTGTAGGGTGCTGGTGCCGTTGTTGAGCAAATCACGGGCATAGATGTCCGCCGGAGCGGGCAGGCCCTCTGATGAAGGAAACTTGTTAAGTTCGGTCAGGGCGTCGCGCCCGTAATGGATGCGGCGGGCGGCCTCGACAAGGCGGTCGACCAGCGCGGGGTGGAGGGTATCGCGGGCGCTGAGGCGGGCGACCATGACGATGAGGTCGATGTCGCGAGGCGGCACCGTCGGCGACAGGCTGATGGAGCCGGCGTTCAGGGTGGCAACCCGGGATTGTGGCAGGCTGTGGGAAATTGCCGGCGTGTGGCGCAGGGCCAGCAGCCGGGTTTGCGGGGACGCGAACAGTGGCTCCAGATACGGCGCAGTGAGCGGGGCGACGAAGAGGGCGACGTCGATGTCGCCGCCGAGCAGGGCTGTGGCAGCGGCGCTGCCGCCGCGTGGATCGCGGAACACGTCCTCCGGCCCGAGATCGGCAGCGGCGAAGAAGGTCTCTGCGGCGGCGCGGGTGCCGGAACCTTCGCTGCCTATGGCGATGGAAAGGTTGCCCCATTCTCCCGGGTTGGCGGGGATGTCAGCGTCGGCTCGGACGAAAACAAAGAGCGGTTCGTAGAAGATCGCGGCAATCGCCTCCGATTCCGGAACGGTCGGGATGCCGCCTTGCAGCAAAGCAATGTCGGCGCGGCCGTCATCCAGCATCCTTGCATTCTCCACTGATCCTTCGCTGTCGAGGATGATGAGGTCGATGCCATCTTCGGCGAGGATTTCGCGGTATTGGCGCGCGATGCGGGCGTAGCCGCCTTCCGGCGGGCCGGCGGCGAAACGCGCGCTGCTCGGAGGCAGAAGGTCACGGGCGATGAACCAGATCAGCGCAACGGCAATCATGACGGAAAGAATACTGAAAAAGACCCGCATGACGCCCTTTCGTGGCTATATGGGTCTTATCCTAGGTGCGTATGATGCTTCGGCAAGCGTTGGGGCTGAGAAAGCCTGTTCGTGTTGCCCTTGAGGTAAGCGGGCTTTCAACGAAAACGGGCGGCAGTGACCTGCCGCCCGTTCGGGATGTATCCGGGATGAAGTAGCCTCAGGCTTCTTCTTCGCCCTCGTCTTCGTTGTCGGACTCGTTGGCCGGCGTAACCAGATCGTCGTCCTCGTCGAGTGCGGCGGCACCGACCTCGTCAAAGAGTTCGGCGATGTCGAATTCCGCTTCGGCGTCGGCCTCGGCCTGGAGTTCCTGAATGGTCTTGCCGGAGGCCTGAAGTTCGGCCTCTTCCTGCGAGCGGGCGACGTTGATCGTGATTTCGACCTCTACCTCGGGGTGGAGTGTAATCTCCACACCGTGCAGACCAAGTTCCTTGATCGGGTTCGGCAGGATGATCTGCTTCTTGTCGACGGAGAAACCTTCCGCGGTGGCCGCATCCGCGATGTCGCGGGGCGTGACCGAACCGTAGAGGGCACCGGCGTCGGAGGCGGAGCGAATCACGATGAACTGCTGGCCGCCGAGCTTGGTCGCCAGTGCGTCGGCTTCCTTCTTGGTTTCGAGGTTGCGCGCCTCGAGCTGAGCTTTCTCGGCTTCGAACCGGGCCATGTTGGCTTCGGTTGCGCGGAGTGCCTTGCCCTGCGGCAGGAGAAAGTTGCGGGCGTAGCCCTGTTTGACGTTCACCACTTCGCCCATCTGGCCGAGCTTGGCGACACGTTCGAGAAGTACGACTTCCATTGGTCTCTCCTTACTTCACGACATAGGGCAGAAGGGCGAGGAAGCGGGCGCGCTTGATCGCGCGGGCCAGTTCACGCTGCTTCTTTGCCGATACGGCGGTGATGCGGCTGGGGACGATCTTGCCACGCTCCGAAATGTAGCGCTGAAGGAGTTTGACATCCTTGTAGTCGATCGTCGGTGCATTGTCGCCCGAGAAGGGGCAGGACTTGCGACGGCGGAAAAACGGTTTGTTTGCCATGACTTGTGATCCCTTTCTCAGTTCCGCGGACGGTCGTCGCGACGGGGGCCGCGCGAGCCGCGCTCATCCTTGGCGTTCTTCGCCTGGACGACGGCGGACGGGCCTTCCTCGTGCTTTTCGACCTTGATGGTCATCACGCGCATGACGTCGTCATGGAGACGCATCAGGCGTTCCATTTCCTGCACGGCAGGCGCCGGGCTGTCGGATTTGACGAAGGCGTAATGGCCCTTGCGGTTCTTGTTGATCTTGTAGGCCATTGTCTTGAGGCCCCAGTACTCGGTATCGACGACCTTGCCGCCGTTGTCCGAGAGGACTGTGCCGAAGTGTTCGATCAGACCTTCGGCCTGCGCGTTGGAAAGGTCCTGACGCGCGATAAACACGTGCTCGTAGAGCGCCATGAGATCACCATTTTCAAGCGTGCTTCACCATGCCGGCTTGCTCTTTCCGCCCGGCATCCGAGGGGCATCGCGGGATTTGAAGAGATGCGGAAAGAGTGGGCTTTATACGGGTTTCGCGAAGGATGGCAAGAGCTGGGTTTGGTATGGTTTGCGTATGGTTTTGGTATGGGCGAATGCCGGACCTCATTGCGGGATTGGAACAACGTAAATCTGGCGAGGAAGAAGGAGTGCGGCAGGTGCCCGCAAGCCGATCGCGAGGTTGTGCTATAAGGGCCGCCCTGATGAGCGCTTGCGGTCGGCGGGTGGCTTCCGGCTGGACGCACCGGTGTGCAATCGTTAAACCCGGCGCAAACTGACAGGGAGAGATGCAGATGAGCCGAGCATTCGTGTTTCCGGGGCAGGGAGCCCAGACCATCGGGATGGGGCGTGACCTGGCGGAGGCCTATCCAGCCGCGCGGGCCGTGTTCGAGGAGGTTGACGAGGCTCTCGGCGAAAAGCTCTCAGCCCTGATCTGGGACGGCGACACGGAAACGCTGACGCTGACCGCCAATGCGCAGCCGGCGTTGATGGCGACCTCGATTGCCGCGATGGCAGCACTGGCAGCCGAGGGCGTGCATGTGGAGAGTGCCGCATTCGTGGCTGGCCATTCGCTGGGTGAATATTCGGCACTGTGTGCCGCCGGTGCGCTTTCGCTGGCGGATACTGCACGCCTGCTGCGAGCCCGGGGCCTGGCGATGCAGGCAGCGGTGCCGGTGGGCGAGGGCGCAATGGCCGCCGTGCTGGGGCTCGACCTTGCCGGGGTCCGCGAACTGGTGGCGGAGGCGGCGGGCGGGCAATGCCTGCAGGCCGCCAATGACAACGACCCCGGCCAAGTGGTGATTTCCGGGTCGAAGGCTGCGGTGGAGCGGGCGGTCGAACTGGCAAAGCCGAAGGGCGCCAAGCGGGCGATGCTGTTGCCGGTGAGCGCGCCGTTTCACTGCCGCCTGATGCAGCCGGCCGCCGATGTGATGGCCGAAGCGTTGTCCCATGTCGATATCGAAGATCCGAAGGTGCCGGTGGTGCAGAATGTCTGTGCCCATGCAGTCAGCGACGCGATGGTCATTCGCAATCTGCTGGTCGACCAGGTGACCGGTGCCGTCCGCTGGCGCGAGAGTGTTGCCTGGATGGCGGCCAAAGGGGTGACGGAGTTCGTCGAGGTCGGCGCCGGCAAGGCGCTGAGCGGGATGATCCGCCGGATCGAGAAGGAGGCCGTGACCCATGCGGTGGGCACGGCCGAGCAGGCGAGAGCGTTCGCAGGAGGAACGGCATGAGTTTGGAAGGCAAGGCGGCGCTGGTAACCGGCGCATCAGGTGGCATCGGCGGCGCGATTGCCAAGGCACTGCATGGTGCCGGAGCCAAGGTGGCGCTGTCGGGGACGCGCACTGGCCCGCTGGAAGATCTGGCTGCGGAACTGGGCGAGGGCGCGTTCGTGATGCCCTGCAACCTGTCCGACGCCGAGGCGGTTGCGGCGTTGCCCAAGGATGCGGCGGCGGCGATGGGCAGCTTGGACATTCTCGTCAACAACGCCGGGATGACGAAGGACAACCTGTTCATGCGCATGTCAGACGATGAATGGGCGGATGTGCTGGAGGTGAACCTGACGTCGACCATGCGGCTTTCGCGCGCGGTGATGCGCGGGATGATGAAGGCGCGCTGGGGGCGGATCATCAACATCTCGTCCATTGTCGGCGTCACCGGCAACCCGGGGCAGGCGAACTATGCGGCAGCCAAGGCGGGCGTGATCGGCATGACCAAGAGCATCGCCCAGGAAGTGGCGAGCCGGGGTGTTACGGTGAATTGCGTCGCACCCGGTTTCATTGCCACGGCGATGACCGATGCGTTGAACGACGACCAGAAAGAACGGATTATGGCCGCCATTCCCGCCGGTCGGATGGGCACATCGGAGGAGATCGCGGGGGCGGTTCTGTACCTGGCGTCCGAGAATGCCGGTTACGTCACCGGACAGACCCTGCATGTGAACGGTGGCATGGCGATGATCTGAAGGGCCTTGCGCAGGCGAAACTGCATCCCATTTCTACAGTTGCGATACAGTTTCGGATGAGTAATCCCGCAGTGTCGCAGTGTGATATGGATTGCAATCAGTTAGCGTTTGCCAATATCAGTGAGTATGATATAGCGCCCCGGTGATCGCCGGTGACCTGTTTAGAGGTAGTTGTGCGAACGAATTATCAAGACCCCGGCACCGGCATCATCGGTTGCGGGGAGAACCTAAAGAGCCCGGGACAAGTGGCTAAAGTGTGAGGACATCAATATGAGCGACGTCGCAGATCGTGTGAAAAAGATCGTGGTCGAGCACCTGAACGTGGAAGAAGCCAAAGTTGTCGAAAGTGCTTCCTTCATCGACGATCTGGGCGCTGACAGCCTCGACACCGTGGAACTGGTGATGGCATTCGAAGAGGAATTCGGCATCGAGATCCCGGATGACGCGGCCGAGACGATTCAGACGTTCGGCGATGCCGTGAAGTTCATCTCCGAAGCGGCCTGAAGTTCGCATCGGTTGCTTATCAAGGCGCTCCGTTCTTTCGGGGCGCCTTTTTCGTGACCGAACACCAAAGCTAGCATATCATCGGGAGGAACGATGTCTGATACCTATGAACATTCCGAGCCACTGGGCGTCGGCGCACTGATTTCGAGGACATTCTCTGTATTCTTCAGGCACGTGCTGCTGTTCATGGCCATCGCTTTCGTGCCGACACTTGTCGTCGGCCTGGTTTCGCTGGCGCTGATGCCGGACCTGATGGGCTTCGGCTCGACCGGTGCGATTGATCCGAATTTCACCTTCCCGACGACGGCTTTCGCGATCGTGACGATCCTGTCCCTTGTCGTCTACCTGCTGGTGATCGGCGTATCGACGCTGGCGGCCTATGATGTGAGCCTCGGGCGGCCGACGCAGTTCGGCGCCTATATTTCGCGTACGCTGGCGAGTGCGCTGCCAATCGTGGTGTTGGGACTGGTGTACTACATCCTGATCTCGCTGGGTCTGTTGCTGCTGATCCTGCCGGGTCTGTATATTCTGGCGATGTTCTATGTGCTGGTGCCGGCGATCCTTGTGGAGAGGGCCGGCTTCAGCGGGCTTTCGCGGGCGGCATCGCTTTCCAAGGGATACCGCTGGCCGGTGCTGGGCTCGATCATCGTCGTGTTCCTGCTGACGGTGATCGTTTCGATCATCGTCAACATGGTTGCCGGGGTGGTCGTGGCCATGACGGGAAGCCTGGTGGTTTCCGTTGTCATCCAATCCGTGGTCAACGCGCTGGCCTATGGCCTTACGGCGGTATTCGCGGCGGTGCTGTACGCGCGCCTGCGCGAACTCAAGGAAGGTGTCGGCATGTCGGATCTCGTGTCGGTCTTCGAATAACGAAACCTGCGTTTCGTGAAAGAACGTCTGAATGTGGGCGGAGTGGTGGGTGAAACCTTCGGGTTGTTTTTCCGCTCCGCCCATATCTTTTTGTTGCTTCTGATCCTGCCATACCTGCTGCTTGGTATCATCCAGGCGATTTTGTTTGCCGCAGAAATCGGCCCGTCCGGTGCCATGGGCCTGGTGACGTTCGCTTTGTCGCTTCTGATGGGCGTCTGGGTGTTGGCCTCGCTCAGTATGGCAGCGCTTCGCCGTCAGACCCGACAGAGAGTGCAGATATTCTACTGCCTTCGGCGCGGCCTGGTTTACCTGCCGATACTACTTGTCCTTTTTCTCGCCTTCGGCCTCATGATCGGGGTTGCGATCGTAGGGCTGTATTTCCTTTTCGCCGTGGTGGGCCTGACCATGGCCGATTCATCGCTGATCAACAGCCTGATCGTTTTGCCACTGGTGCTGCCTCTAGCGCTTCTGCCGATGGTGGCGATCCTGTATCTTGGCGCGCGGTTCGGACTGTTTGTCACCGTAGCAGTGGCGGAAGGGGCGGGTCTGGCCTCATTGAGCCGTGCCTCGCAACTGACAAATGGGTATCGCTGGCCTGTTTTGGCGGCACTGCTGCTGACGCTGTGCGGCATGCTGGCAATGCTGGCTGTCGTCAGCCTTGTCGTTGGCGTGAGCTACGCCATCCTCCCGGCGCCAAATCTCGGACTTGCGGCCTGGCCAGCGCTGTGGATCTTCATTACCGCCGTAACTACCATAGTTTTCCTTGGCGTTGTCATCGGGCTGCCGGCGGCATTCGGTGCCAGCCTGTACGCGCGGTTACGTCGCCTGCAGGAGGGAATTGACACGGAGGACGTCGCCGCTGTCTTCGAATAGGCAGTGACCGGCCGTGCCTGCTTGCCCACCCTCCGCGTTCTGCTGTAAAGGATTGCGGAAGAAAACAAACGGGGCAACGTGATGCGGCGAGTGGTAGTGACGGGCCTGGGGATGGTGAGCCCCCTGGCGTGCGGCGTGGAAGAAACCTGGAAGCGGTTGCTGGCGGGGCAATCCGGGGCCGGGACGATCACGCGGTTCGATGCCGAGCATCTGGCGACCAACTATGCCTGCGAAATCCCGATGGGTGACGGCAGCGACGGCACTTTCAATGCCGACGACTGGATGGACAGCAAGGAGCAGCGCAAGGTTGACCCGTTCATCCTCTACGCGGTGGCGGCTGCCGACCAGGCTGTGAAGGATGCCGGCTGGACGCCGACGGATACCCATTCGCAGGAGCGCACTGGCGTCATGATCGGTTCCGGAATAGGCGGGCTGACGACGATTGCGAACAATACGCTGATCCTCAAGGAGAAGGGGCCGCGGCGCATCTCTCCGTTCTTCATACCGGCGGCGCTGATCAACCTCTGCTCAGGGCAGGTTTCCATCCGTTATGGCTTCAAGGGGCCGAACCATGCGGTGGTGACGGCATGCTCGACCGGTGCCCATGCGATCGGCGATGCCGCGCGGCTTATCATGCTGGACGATGCCGATGTGATGGTGGCGGGCGGTGCCGAAGCGCCGATCACCGAACTGGGCATCGCCGGGTTCAATGCCTGCAAGGCGCTGTCGACGGCGCGGCGCGATGATCCGCAGGCTGCTTCCCGCCCCTATGACCGGGACCGGGATGGCTTCGTGATGGGCGAAGGGTCCGGCGTCGTGGTGCTGGAGGAATACGAGCATGCCAAGGCGCGGGGTGCGAAGATTTATGCGGAAGTGACGGGCTACGGGCTGTCGGGCGATGCTTACCACATTACGGCCCCGGCTTCTGACGGCGATGGCGGCTATCGCTCCATGCAGGCGGCCCTGAAGCGGGCTGGCATTGCACCGGGCGACATAGATTACGTGAATGCCCACGGTACTTCGACAATGGCGGATACGATCGAACTGGGCGCTGTCGAGCGCTTGCTCGGTGATGCGGCCGCCACCGTGACGATGAGTTCGACCAAATCCGCGACCGGGCACCTGCTGGGCGCCGCCGGGGCGATTGAGGCGATTTTCTCGATCCTCGCCATCCGTGACCAGGTGGCACCGCCGACCCTCAACCTGGACAATCCTGACGTGGAAACGCCCATCGACCTCGCGCCGAAGGCGGCGCGCAAGCGGGAGATCAACGTGGCGCTGTCCAATTCCTTCGGCTTCGGTGGCACGAATGCTTCCGTTGTCTTCGCGAAAGTCCGTGACGCCCAATGACCCGACATCTTGCCGCCAACGGAATGACCTTGCTGATCGCCGTGCTGATCTGCGTGCTCAGCTATCTGGGATGGGCAGCGAGCGAATATGCCAACCGGGCGCAGGTGACTGACGAAGTGATTTTCGAGGTCGAAAGCGGTTCGAACTGGCGGCGCACATCCGAGAAGCTGGAGCGTGAAGGCGTGATTTCATCCAGCTCGATTTTCCGCATCGGATTGCGGTACGACGGGCTGACGGATGAGTTGAAACGCGGAGTCTACGCGGTGCCGGGCGGAGCGACGATGAAAGACATCGCGGCCCTGTTCAGCGAGGGCGGAGCCGGTGGTGCGCGCTATCGCCTGACTTACCTGATCCGGGCCGATGGTGTGGAGGTGCGACTGTCGGATCAGATCGGCAGCGAAGATTTCGCCGGGATGGCGCCGGAAGCGCTGGCCGTGCGGGCAGCGGAACTGGTGGAAAGCAACGAATCCATTTCACTTCGGGTGGCGGTGCCGGAAGGACTTACGAGCTATCAGATCTCGGAGGGACTGAATGCTGTGCCGCTGCTGACCGGCGAGATCGCCGAAGTGCCGGCGGAGGGCAGCCTTGCGCCCAACACCTACGAGGTGCGCGACGGCAAGGCGCGGGAAGAGTTGCTGGCGGAAATGGCAGCGGCCCAGCGGCAGAGGGTGGCTGACGCCTGGGCCGGGCGGGACCTGACAGTGCCTGTGGAATCGCCGGAAGAGTTGCTTATCCTCGCGTCGATCATCGAGAAGGAGACCGGTGTGCCGGAGGAACGCGGCCGCGTCGCCAGCGTCTTCGCCAACCGCCTGGAGCGTGGGATGCGGTTGCAGACCGACCCGACAGTGATCTATGGCCTGACCGAGGGCAAGGGCGCGCTGGGCCGGGGGTTGCGACGGAGCGAACTCGACCGGGCGACGCCCTACAACACCTATATTATCGAGGGCCTGCCTCCGACGCCGATTGCCAACCCCGGTGAACTTGCCATCAAAGCGGCGGCCCAACCCGATACGACGGACTTCCTGTTCTTCGTGGCAGACGGAACGGGCGGCCATGCCTTTGCGCAGACACTTGTGGAACACGAGGAAAACGTGGCGCGCTGGCGCGAAATCGAGGCGAGCCGGGATAACTGAGGCCGGGCAGCGTACGGTGCTTTGCAACCTGAGCGAAAGTATTTGACTTAGCGAACGCCTCAAAGTATAAAACAAGCAAGCTGGAGGAACTGGGCGAGCGGGCATGGAAACATGCGCCGCTCTTTCTGTTTCTGTCTCCCTTTTCTCCATCAGCACAGCCGACAGAGGCGTATCCAATCACATGACCCATTCGGGAAACGAACGAGAGTCCGGCCTGCTCGCAGGCCGGGCGCGCGGTGTTTTGGCGGACATCATCAGGACACTTCAGGCGACGCTGGCCGATCTGCCAGGCGGCCATGAGACCGACCTGGCGGCGCGCCGGCGGGTTGAGCTGCTGAGCAGCTACCAACGACAATTGAAAGCAGTACTGGATCTCGAGGGTTCCCTTGACACAAGCAGCCAAAAAGAAGCCGGCGGGGCAATTGATCTCGATGCCGCCCGAAGTGAAATACGTGAGCGACTTGCTCGGCTCCGCGAGCGCGGCGGAAGTTGATGCCTTTCTCGAGGGGTTGAGTGACAATGCTATCGCGGCCCTGCCTTACCTTTTCGAGCACTGGGCGCATACCGGCCATCAATTGGCGCCGGAGGGCGACTGGGACACATGGGTGATCCTCGGCGGAAGGGGTGCGGGGAAGACACGGGCAGGCGCCGAGTGGGTGCGGATGCAGGTGGAAGGGCCCGGCCCGCTGGACGCCGGTCGCTGCCGGCGGGTTGCGCTGATCGGCGAGACCTATGATCAGGCGCGGGACGTGATGGTCATGGGCGACAGTGGTGTCCTTGCCTGCGTGCCGCCGGACAGGCGCCCCAAGTGGGAGGCTGCCCGCAGACGGCTCGTCTGGCCGAACGGAGCCGAGGCTGTCTGTTTTTCCGCTTCCGATCCGGAGGCGTTGCGCGGGCCGCAGTTCGATTGTGCATGGGCCGATGAACTCGGGAAATGGACCAAGGCGGAGGACGCCTGGGATATGTTGCAGTTTTGCCTGCGCCTGGGGGACGATCCCCGTCAGGTCATCACGACAACACCGCGGGACACACCGTTGCTGCGGCGTGTCCTGGAGGCGCCGCGAACGGTGAGGACCAGTGCGCCGACATCGGCCAATGAGGCGCATCTGGCGCGGGGCTTCGTCGAGAAGGTTACGGCCCGCTATGCCGGTACGCGGTTGGGGCGACAGGAGCTTGATGGCGAGATGCTGGAAGGGGCCGAAGGGGCGCTGTGGTCGCGGGTGGCACTTGATGATTTGCGATGCGAAGTTGCGCCGGTGCAGGACCGGCTGGTTGTCGCGGTCGATCCGCCGGTAACCACGGGCAAGTCCTCGGACGAATGCGGGATCATCGTCGTGTCGGTCAAGTGGGATGGGCCGCCGCAGGCGTGGAAGGCGACGGTGCTGGAGGATGGCAGCCTGCAAGGCGCGAGCCCACAGGAGTGGGCGGCGCAGGCAGTGCGTTTGCTCCACAAGTGGAAGGCTGACAGGCTGGTGGCCGAGGTCAATCAGGGCGGTGAACTGGTGGAAAGCCTGCTGCGCCAGATCGACCCGCTGGTGCCCTATCGGGCAGTGCGTGCAAGCCGCGGCAAGATCGCCCGCGCCGAGCCCGTTGCGGCACTTTACGAACAGGGGCGCGTCGCGCATATGCCGGGACTGGCGGCGCTGGAAGATCAGATGGTGCTGATGACATCCCGGGGCTACGAAGGCTCCGGTTCTCCTGACCGCGTGGATGCGCTGGTCTGGGCGTTGACCGACCTTGTGATCGAGCCCGCCGCAGCCTGGAACGCGCCACGGGTGCGGGGACTTTAATTTTTTCTGCCGCCGGCGGGACCCATCGCGGACAAGATTTTCCCGGTGCCTTCTGTCGCTGACTATTCCCGCCGTCGGCTGCGTTGCAGCGGCATTTTGCGGGCGGCACAGGCATATTTCGGACCGCCGCAACCCGGCGCGTCCTCATTTTCATGACAGGAGCGGGGCCGTATGGTTTTCAATCTCTTTCGCAGGGCCGATGAAAGCGTGGGCGAGACCAAGGCGTCGGCGGCTGCACCGGTGATCGCGTTCCATGGCAGCGGCCGCGTAGCGTGGACGCCGCGAGACAGCGGATCACTGACGCGCAACGGCTTTGCCGGCAACCCCGTTGGCTTTCGCTGTGTGAAGATGATCGCGGAAGCGGCGGCGGCACTACCACTCGTTGTACAGGACGATAAGGCGCGCTACACGGAGCATCCGCTGGCGCGGCTCATGGCCTCTCCCAATCCGGGGCAGGGCGGTGCGGCGCTGCTGGAGGCATTCTATGGCCAGTTGCTGCTGACTGGCGACGGCTACTTCGAGGCCGCGGGCGAGACGCCCGAAGAGACCCCGAGCGAAGTTTTCGTGCTGCGATCGGACCGGATGCGGGTGATCCCCGGAGCTGATGGCTGGCCGGTTGCCTACGAGTATGCGGTTGGCGCCCGAAAGCATCGCTTCGACATGCGCGGCGGCTTTGCGCCGGTGTTGCATGTGCGCAATTTCCATCCTCATGATGATCATTACGGCCTGTCGGCGATGCAGGCGGCCGCGGCGGCGCTGGACGTGCACAATGCCGCCTCCCGTTGGTCGAAGGCGCTGCTCGACAATGCAGCCCGGCCGTCAGGCGCAATCGTCTACAAGGGGGCGGACGGGCAGGGGCACATGGGCGCCGACCAGTATTCGCGGCTGGTCGATGAACTGGCCAGCCACCACACCGGCGCCGCGAACGCCGGCAGGCCGATGCTGCTTGAAGGCGGGCTGGACTGGAAGCCGATGGGGTTCAGCCCATCGGACATGGAGTTCCAGAAGACCAAGGAAAGCGCCGCGCGGGAAATCGCACTTGCCTTTGGCGTGCCACCGATGCTGCTGGGCCTTCCGGGAGACAACACTTATGCCAACTACCAGGAGGCAAACCGTGCGTTCTATCGTTTGACTGTGCTGCCGCTTGTAAACAAGACCGTCGCCGCGCTGTCGACCTGGCTGGAGCCACATTTCGGCAAGGATACACGGCTGATGCCGGATCTCGATCAGGTTCCGGCGTTGAGTGGCGAGCGCGAAGCGCAGTGGCGGCGCATTGGTGCCGCGGACTTTCTGACCGACGCGGAAAAGCGCAGCCTGCTTGGTCTGCCGCCGCTCGCTGATCAGCGGTGAGCGAGACGCGCACCCGGGGTGGCGGGTCGCGCTTCCTCTATGAACCTTTCGACCGGGCGAGCGCGCGGCTGGAAGCGCATGAGCGGGTGACTGACGAACGCTGGATCGCGTTGGAGCGGCGGCTGGAACAGATCGAGACAGGACTGGAGCGGCTTGAGCGCCGTCTTTGGTTTGCCGTTTTCGGTTGTGCCGCATTTCTGGCCGCCGATGTCGCCACCCAATTCCTAACATTCAAATCGTGACTGGATATTGCATGTTGAGCCAACTGAGCGCGCCTGCGCTGGAAACGAAATACACAACGCTCGGAACCGAGATCGCGCTGAAGGAAGGCGTGATCGAGGGCTATGCCAGCCTGTTCGGGGCGACGGACCAGGGCGGCGATACGGTGATGCCGGGCGCTTACAAGGCATCGCTGGCGGCAACGACGCGTCCTCGTGGGGCCGTGAAGATGCTGTGGCAGCACGACCCGCTGAAACCCATCGGTGTGTGGGACGACATTCATGAAGACGGGCGCGGCCTGTACGTGAAAGGCCGCATCCTGAAGGACGTGCAGGCCGGACGCGAGGCACTGTCACTGCTCGAGGCTGGAGCGATCGATGGGCTTTCCATTGGCTACCGCACCCGCCGTGCGGACAAGAGCGAAACCGGAGGGCGGCGCCTTCTGGAAGTGGATCTTTGGGAGGTATCGGTGGTGACGTTCCCGATGCTTCCCGAGGCGCGGGTACAGGCTACGGCGGATGCCGAGGCGCTGGATCTGGCAGGGGAACTGGCAGAGGTATTCGCCGAAGCCCGGGCCCTGATGGCATGAGGACGTGCCATCCCGAGGCGACGGTCAATTTCCGGCCGTTGCGCAATTGGACTGACATCACAGAGGATTACCGGATGCAAAAGTCTGAGACGAAATCCCGGGCGGGCCTGTCCGCAGAGGGATCACCCGTGGCGGAAATGAAGGCCGCGATGGGCGGGTTCTTGAGTGAATTCAATGCATTTCAGGAAGACATCAAGACCAGGTTCAAGGAACAGGAAAGCCGTTTGACCATGCTCGACCGTAAATCATCTGCCGCGACGCGGCCCGCCCTTTCCCGTTCCGCAGAGGCTGATGTACCACATCGCAAGGCTTTCGGCGCCTATCTGCGCTCCGGTGACGACGATGCGCTGCGCGGGATGGAGATGGAGGAGAAGGCGCTGTCGACCGCTGTGGCCGCCGATGGCGGCTATCTGGTCGATCCGCAGACGGCCGAAAGGATCACCTCGGTGCTGCGCGGTGCCTCGTCGATCCGCAGCGTTGCCAATGTCGTATCCGTCGAGGCAACATCCTATGACGTTCTTGTGGACCATACCGATATGGGTTCCGGTTGGGCTTCCGAAACTGCCAACCTGACGGAGACGACGACGCCACAGATCGACCGTGTCGTCATCCCGTTGCATGAGCTTTCGGCTCTGCCGAAGGCATCGCAAAGGCTTCTGGACGACAGTGCGTTCGATGTCGAGGGCTGGCTGGCCGGGCGCATCGCCGACAAGTTTGCCCGATCTGAGGGTGCGGCCTTCATTTCCGGTGACGGTGTCGACAAGCCGACCGGTTTTCTGGACTACACGCCGGTTGCCAATGACAGCTGGTCCTGGGGCAGTCTCGGATACGTTGCGACGGGAGCAGCAGGAGATTTCGCAACCTCCGACCCGGCGGACGCGATTGTCGATCTGGTCTATGCGCTGGGCGCCCAATACCGCGCCAACGCAACTTTCGTGATGAACTCCAAGACTGCGGGTGCGGTGCGCAAGATGAAGGATGCCGACGGCCGGTTCCTCTGGTCCGACGGTATTGCCGCCGGGGAGCCGGCGCGGCTGATGGGTTACCCGGTGTTGATCGCCGAGGACATGCCGGACATTGCCGCGGATGCAACTGCGATCGCGTTCGGCGATTTCAGGGCCGGTTATACAGTGGCAGAACGCCCTGACCTGCGTATTCTGCGCGACCCCTTCAGTGCCAAGCCACATGTGCTGTTCTATGCCACCAAGCGGATCGGCGGAGATGTTAGCGACTTTGCCGCCATCAAGCTCCTGCGTTTCGCGACCAGCTGAGGCATCGGCCGCGCGCCCTTGTTGGCTGCGCGGCCCCATTCACACGGACGGCGGAGCAGGACGAACGGGATGATGGTGTCATGAGCGGATATGTTCTTAAGACGGCTGAGCTGCCGGTGGAATTGCCGGTCGATTGGCGGGCGCACGGGTTGGAACCTGATGAGCATGTCTGCGACGACCTTGGCTGGACGGTGATGCCGGTGACGTGCGAGCTGGATTTGGCGGTGGCAGAGCAGTTCGTTGCCGAAGACAGATCCTTTGCGCTGCTGGAGGGTGGGGTGCCGGGCACGACCTACATGGTTTCGGCACGGGTGCGAACCACCTCCCGTCGTACGCTCACCCGATCTTACGTCATTCGTATCGCCGAGCCCGTCAGCCGCGCGGCCTGAGGAAAGTATCATGAACCTGACAGAAATTACGTCGCCGCCGGCGGCGGCCTACCCGGTGCGTGCGCTCGCCGATCATCTGCGGCTGGGTACCGGTTTTGCCGATGATGGCAGCCAGGATGCGCTGCTGGAGGCTTACCTTGTGGCGGCAATAGCGGCGGTGGAGGCACGGACGGGCAAGGTGATCCTGGAACGGGATTACCTCTGGGAAATCGCCCGCTGGCATTCCGGCGACCGGCAGGGCCTGCCTGTGGCCCCGGTGCAGGCAGTGAATGCGGTGTCGCTGATCGATTTCGAAGGCGGTGAGACGTTGATTGACGCTGGCCGCTACAGATTACGGCCGGATGGTCTGCGACCGGAGCTTGTGGCTGGTGTGTTGCCGGCCATACCCCACAACGGCATGGTGCGGATCGCCTTCACGGCCGGGTATGGCCCGGTGTGGGAGGACGCACCGGCGGACATCCGGCAGGCTGTGCTGTTGCTGGCGGCGCACTATTACGAGTACCGCAGCATTGACGGGGCCGAGCGGGAAATGCCGTTCGGTGTGTCGCAATTGTTGGCACGTTTCCAGACCCTGCGGCTGACAGGAGACCGGTTGTGACGGTTCCGAATCTCAACAGGGCACTGGTTCTGGAAACCCGCCAGAACCTGGCAGACGGCGCCGGCGGGGTAGATCCCGCGTGGATGGCGCTGGGCACGCTCTGGGCGGATGTGTCGGCGCGGACGGGTACCGAGAGCGTGATCGGCGGGCGGCAAACGCCACGCCAGCGCTTCCGGATCGTGGTGCGGGCTGCCCCTTTCGGCGCCCCCTCCCGTCCGCGCCCGGATCAGCGGTTCCGGGATGGCGACCGTATCTTCAATATCAATGCCGTGACGGAATTCGATCCGCCCGGTCACTACTTGATCTGCGACTGCGAGGAAGGGGGCGTCTCATGAGTTATCGCTATTCGGCGGCATTGCAGACGGCTGTCTACGCGGCGCTCACCGGCGATGCCGGCGTGATCGCCGTGCTGGGCGATGCGATATACGACGCGCCACTGCCCGGCCCGGCGACCGAAATTCCCGAAACCTACGCACTGATTGGTGAGGAACGGGTGCGGGACGGTTCAACCAAGACGAACGATGGGGCGGTGCATGAACTGACCGTGTCGGTGTTCACGGCGGCTGAAGGTTTTCGCACGGCCAAGGAGGCGGCGGGGGCGATCTGTGCCGCGCTGGACGATGGAGACCTGACGCTCGACGTCGGGCATCTGGTAGCGCTGCGGTTCCTGTCTGCCCGGGCCGACAGAAAATCCGCGCGCACACCACGCCGGATCGTGCTGCGCTTTCAGGCTGTCATCGAGGCTGCCGATTAACGTCTCTGCCGGATGCGGGCTACGGGCGCGATCGCGTGACCTACGATCTTTCCTCGCTCAGCGACACAGTCTCTGGCGTAGGCAATAACCCTTTGCCGTTCGGGCCTTTTCCGGCGGCCGGATTCACTCACAAAGGATGGCGCACATGGCGGCCCAAAAAGGCAAGGATCTTCTGCTCAAGATCGACATGACCGGTTCCGGCGGATTCGAGACCGTGGCCGGGTTGCGGGCGACGCGGATCAGCTTCAACGCGGAGACGGTCGACATAACCAACATGCAGAGCACAGGGGGCTGGCGCGAATTGCTGGCCGGGTCCGGTGTCCGATCTGCCAGCATCTCGGGTTCTGGCGTCTTCCGTGATGAGGACACTGACGAGAAGGCGCGGCAGATTTTCTTTGACGGCACCATTCCGGTTTTCCAGGTGATCATTCCGGACTTCGGCACCGTTGAAGGACCGTTTCAGATCACGGCCATCGAATACTCCGGTGCCCATGACGGCGAGGCCGTTTATGAACTGGCACTGGCTTCCGCCGGCGAACTAGCCTTCGTGCCTGCCGAATGAGTGGCCCGGTGGTGAACGCCTATCGTGGCGAGGTCGCAATCGACGTCAATGGCGAGACACAGGTGATGCGTTTGACACTGGGTGCGCTGGCATCGCTGGAGGCGCGGCTGGAGAGCGGTTCACTGGTTGCGCTCGTCTCACGGTTCGAGGAGGGCAGCTTCCGTGCCGCGGACCTTGCGGTGCTGATTTCGGCAGGTCTGGGGATGGAAGAGGACGAAGTGTTGCGGGCCGAGTTCGGTGGCGGTCCGATGGCGGCGGCGAGGGCAGCGGCACAACTGCTGAAGGTGACATTCGCGTTGCCGGAGGCGGAGGAAAGCCAGTGAGCCGCGTTGCCTGGCCAAACCTGATGGATCTCGGCATGCGGCAACTGGGCCTGCAACCTGATCTGTTCTGGGACCTGACGCCGGCGGAGTTGATGTTTCTGGCCGGCGCCGATGCGACGGGCGGGGCCTGTCTGACCCGCACCGGGCTGGACGCGTTGATGGCCAAATATCCTGACAGGGGAGAGGGCGATGCCTGATTTCAATGACAGTCTCGACAATCTGGAGACGCGTCTGGTCGAGCTTGAAGACACGATAACCGGGACCGAAGCGATGACGGCGGCATTCCGCGCTGAAATGGAGGATGTGGGCACGACCATGCGTGACGCCAGCGTCAGTGCCTCCGGGCTGTCCCGAAGCTTCGGGACATCGTTGAAGAATGCCTTTACCGGACTGATCTTCGACGGCGACAAACTTTCCAATGTGATGACGCAGGTGGGGCGGAGTTTCTCCAACACGGTACTGAATGCGGCGCTGAAGCCGGTGACCGGTGCCATCGGCGGGCTGCTTTCCAGCGGCTTCGGCAATCTCTTCGGCGGCGGGTTCGCCAAGGGCGGCGTCATGACCTCGGGCCGGGTTCAGGCATTTGCCAAGGGCGGGGTCGTTGACGGACCGATGAACTTCGGACTGCGCGGCGGGCGGATCGGCTTGATGGGCGAGGCCGGGCCTGAGGCTATCATGCCCCTGACGCGCGGAGCCGACGGGTCGCTGGGCGTGCGGGCGGCTGGCGGTAGTCGTGGCGTGCATGTGACCATGAACGTCACTACGCCCGATGTTGCCGGTTTCAGCCGCAGCCAGAGCCAGATCGCCGCGCAGATGAGCCGGGCGATGCGCCGTTCCGGCCGCAACCTTTGATCCTCTTGCCAAGGAACCAAATCAATGAACTTCCACGACGTGCGTTTTCCGGCGCGGCTTTCGTTTGGCTCCGTCGGCGGGCCGGAGCGGCGGACCGAGATCGTCTCACTTTCCAATGGTTTCGAAGAGCGAAACGCGCCTTGGGCACATTCGCGCAGGCGATATGATGCTGGAATTGGTGTGCAGTCTCTGGACGACCTGGAAAAACTTGTCGCGTTCTTCGAGGCCCGCAAGGGGCAACTCATAGGGTTTCGGTGGAAGGATTGGACAGACTACAAGTCCTGTCGTCCTTCGGGCGTACTGAGCGATCTGGATCAGGTTATCGGGACAGGCGACGGCCAGACCAGGGATTTTCAACTGGCCAAGAGCTACCGTTCCGGCAGCCATGTCTATGTGCGCCCGATAGCCAAGCCCGTGGAAGACACGACGATCGTGGCGCTGGCAGGTGACCGCAAGATCGAGGGAAGCGACTACGAACTGGCATTGGGCTCCGGGACGATCATCTTCGATACGCCGCCACCTGTCGGCGCAGAAATCACTGCCGGGTTCGAATTCGACGTGCCGGTGCGCTTCGATGCCGACCGGATCGAGACCAGCGTCGCCAATTTCTCCGCGGGCGAAATGCCGTCAATTCCGGTCGTTGAGGTGCGGGTCTGATGGTGGTGGTCAGCGACCGGTTGAATGCACATCTGGCCAGCGGCGCCACGACGCTTGCGCGGTGTTGGAAGATCACGCGGGTGGACGGAAAGGTGTTTGGCTTCACGGATCATGACAACGATCTGAGGTTCGATGGTCTGACTTACCTGGCGAGCACCGGGATGGATGCGCAGGCCTTGGAAATGTCCACCGGGCTGAGCGTGGATAACAGCCAGGCGGTCGGGGCGCTGTCGGCGATCGGGCTGACGGAAAGCGATATCATGGCCGGACGCTATGACGCCGCCGAGATCTGCCTGTGGTGGGCCAATTGGCAGAACGTCGAAGAGCGGATGCAATTGTTCCGGGGTACGCTGGGTGAGGTCCGCCAACGCGGGCAAGTGTTCGAGGTCGAGTTGCGCGGTCTGGCGGAGACACTGAACCGACCGATAGGCCGGGCCTATCTGAAGACCTGTGACCTTTCTCTGGGGTCAGCTAAGTGCGGTGTCGACCTCAGCGATCCGCTCTTCGCGGTCAGCCTCTCGGCGTTGGAGGCGATGGACGGCACCCTCATGAGGGTGGGGACGCTGGCAAGCTTTCAGGAGGGCTGGTTCGGACACGGCAGGATCCTGTGGCTGACGGGGGCAAACGCCGGCATCGAGGGGCTGATCAAGCAGGACTTGGGCAGTGGTACCGCGCGGCGGATCGAGGTGTGGCAGGAGCCGCCGTTCGAAGTTAAGCCGGGTGACGGGTTCACGTTGATCGCCGGCTGTGACAAGCGGGCGCAGACCTGCCGAAAAAAATTCAATAATTTTCTGAACTTCAGAGGCTTTCCGCACATGCCGGGCGATGACTGGGTGACGGCATATCCTCGGCAGGACGAGGTGCATGACGGGTCCGTTCGCAGGTGGACTGACAATGACCTTTGATCAGCAGATCGTGGCGGCGGCACGGACATGGATCGGCACTCCCTACGTGCATCAGGCCAGTTGCCGCGGGGCGGGGGCGGATTGCCTTGGCCTTTTGCGTGGCGTCTGGCGGGAAGTTCTGGGCGCCGAGCCGGAAGCTGTTCCGGCCTACACGGCTGACTGGTCAGAAACCGACGGGGTGGAACGCTTGTTACCGGCGGCAGGCCGACATCTTCACGCGGTGGCCTGGGATGACCGGGCGCCGGGCGATGTGCTGATCTTCCGAATGCGGCGGACTGGCGTAGCCAAGCATGTGGGATTGCTTTCATCGCTGAGGCCGGTGCCCGAATTCATTCACGCCTACAGTGGGCGGGGCGTCGTCGCCTCGCCCTTATCCACCGCCTGGGCGCATCGCGTGGCCGGGGTATTTCGATTTCCTGACAGGAGCGACTGATGGCAACTCTGGTTCTGGCAGCCGCCGGTTCGGCGGCCGGCACGGCCCTTGGCGGGACGATTGCCGGCATTACGACAGCGGCCATAGGGCAGGCGGTAGGGGCGACCCTCGGTTCGCTGCTCGATGCCCGGCTGCTGGGAGGTGGTGCCGCGCCGGTTGAGATCGGTCGCGTTGATACGTTTCGGCTGCAGGCGTCGCGGGAAGGGGCGCCGATACCACGTCTGTTCGGGCAGATGCGGATTGCCGGGCAAATTATCTGGTCTTCCAGCTTCCTGGAGAATGTTGCCTCTTCTGGCGGCGGGAAGGGACCGCCGAAACCGAAGACGCGAACCTACAGCTACTCGATCAGCCTGGCGATCGCACTCTGCGAGGGTGAAGTTTCACGAATTGGCCGGGTATGGGTCGATGGCAAGCTTCTGTCGCTGGCGGATATCAATTGGCGGCTCTATCGCGGGGATGAGAACCAGCTGCCTGACCCGACAATCGCGGCCAGCCTGCCGGACGGCGAAGCTCCGGCCTATCGCGGCACCGCATACGTGGTGATCGAGGATCTCGATCTGACGGCGTTTGGCAACCGCATCCCGCAATTTGCTTTCGAGGTGACGCGTAAGGCGGGGGCAGGCAATGATGTGGACGTTGCCGACCCTGCGCAACTGATCGAGGGTGTGGCGCTGGTGCCGGGAACGGGCGAGTATTCCTATGCCACGGAGCCGGTGGAGTTCGACAACGGCAAGGGTGACAACCGTATTGTTAACATCAATAACGGTGAAGGGCGGCCTGACATTGAAGTCGCCATGGAGCAGCTTGACGGAGATTTGCCAGCTTGCCAGTCCGTATCGCTGGTCATCAGCTGGTTCGGGGACGATTTGCGGGCCGGACACTGCACCCTCCGACCCAAGGTGGAACAAACGGTGCAGGACGGTGTCGATATGCCGTGGCGTGTTGCCGGTGTGACGCGGAGTTCTGCCGAACAAGTTTCCTATGTCGACGGACGGCCCGGTTTTGGTGGAACGCCGGCTGACGCATCCGTGGTGCAGAGCATCGACCTGCTGCGGAGCAGTGGCAAGTCCGTCATGTTTTATCCGTTCATCCTGATGGATATCCGTGCCGGTAACGGCCTGCCCGACCCCTGGAGCGATGGCGAGCAGGCGCAGGTGCCGTGGCGAGGACGGATCACGACGGCAAAGGCTCCGGGCCGGAGTGGTACGACCGATCAGACTGCAGCGGCGACTGACGAGGTGGCAGCGTTCTTTGGCGCGGCGTCGGTTACAGATTTCAGCGTTGTAGATGGTGAAGTCATCTACTCCGGTCCGGCAGAGTGGAGTTACAGACGGTTCATTCTGCATTACGCACATCTGTGTTTGGCGGCAGGTGGCGTCGATGCTTTCTGCATCGGTTCTGAAATGAGAGCGCTGACCGCTATCCGATCAGCAAGGACGGATTTTCCAGCCGTCGAAGCGTTGCGTGTGCTGGCGGCAGACGTGCGGGCCGTTCTGGGATCAGAATGCAGGATCGGCTATGCCGCCGACTGGTCCGAGTATTTTGGATACCACCCGGCGGATGGTTCCGAGGACGTGCTGTATCATCTCGACCCGCTCTGGGCTGATGATGAAATCGATTTTGTTGGCATCGACAACTACATGCCGCTGTCGGACTGGCGTGACGGCAGTCACCATCTCGATGCTTCGGCCGGATCCATTTACGACCTCGAATACCTGCGCGGGAACATCGAGGGCGGAGAGGGATACGACTGGTACTACGCACATCCGCTGGCGCGGACTGAGCAGACGCGGCAGCCGATCAGCGATGGCGCATATGACATGCCGTGGGTGTATCGCTACAAGGACATTCGCAACTGGTGGGGGCGGCCCCACTGGAACCGCATCAGCGGGGTGCGGGAGACGGAGCCGACCGGCTGGCGACCCGAGGGAAAACCAATCTGGTTTACGGAACTGGGCTGTCCGGCTGTGGACAAAGGTACGAACCAGCCGAACGTGTTCACTGACCCGCAAAGTTCGGAAAACGCACTGCCGTATCACTCCAACGGCGGGCAGGACGACTTCATTCAGGTCCGCTATCTGCAGGCGATGCTGGGATACTGGGGTGCAGCCGAAAACAATCCGGAGAGCCGCATCTACGATGGGCGGATGATCGACATGAGCCGGGCGCATGTGTGGGCCTGGGATGCGAGGCCTTGGCCGGACTTTCCTTCGCGCCTAGACGTGTGGAACGATGGGCGGAATTACGGACGCGGGCACTGGATTTCCGGGCGGACAAACCTCGTGGCGCTGGCCGATGTCGTAAGGGAAATCACGGGACGTTCGGGTTTGGAGGAAATCGACGTCAGCCGTCTGCATGGGGCGCTACGGGGACTCGTGATTTCGGACACGGAAACGGCGCGTCAGAGCCTTCAACCGCTTATGCTGGCCTACGCCTTCGATGCCTATGATGGAGGCGGGGCACTGGTATTCCGGACCCGGAACGCCCTCGGTGTGACGCAGCTAGATCCAGATTTCATGGTCGTTGGGGAACAGGATGACACCGCGCTGCTGCTGACACGCGCCCCAGCGTCGGAAACCGCGGATCAGGTGCGGGCGAGCTTTGTTTCACATAATCAGGACTATCAGACAGTCTCCGTCGAGGCGCGAAGGCCCGGGGGCGACAATCTGACGGTGGCCCGGACGGATCTGCCGGTCGCGATGTCACAGGATGAAGCACAGGGCATTGCCGAACGGTGGTTGGCGGAAACGCATATAGGCCGAGATGCTATCAGCTTTGGCCTCCCACGCTCTCTCCAGCGGGTCGGGCTGGGCGATGTGGTGGAAATTCCCGGAAAGGGCAGGGACCGACTCTACCGTATTGATAGGGTTGAGGAAGGTTTCGGTCGGCTTATCGAAGCACAACGGGTCGAGCGTGATCTCTATGTGCCGCGAGTGCGAAGGCCCGAGATTGTTTCTGCCCCCGTGCTGCGACGCGCGGCACGTGTCTATGCAGAGTTTCTGGATTTGCCCTTGCTGCGGGGCACAGAAGTGCCGCACGCACCGCATATCGCGGTGAGCGCAAGGCCTTGGCCGGGAGCCGCGGCAATTTTCTCAGCCGCCGAGGATTTCGGATACACCGTCGTCGGAGAAGTGGCGAAGCCAAGTGTGTTCGGAACTTTGATAACCGAATTGCCGAGCGCGGAACCGGGACGGTTTTCTGCCCAAGACGTGGTGGTCGATGTGAACGGCGGTACGCTGGAGAGCCGGAACAGACCGGACGTGCTGAACGGCGCCAACGTCGCGGCGCTGCGGTTCGGTGGTACCGGTGACTGGGAGGTCTTTCAATTCCAGCGCGCTGACCTCGTAGCTACGCGGCAATACCGGCTTGGCGGGTTGTTGCGCGGGCAGGCAGGGACGGAACCGCTGATACCGGAAAGCTGGCCGGTCGGTACGGATTTCGTTCTGCTGGATGGTAGTGCGACCCAGCCGGATCTGCCGCTTTCTGCGCGAGATCTTCCGCGACACTATCGTATCGGTCCGGCACACCTGCCGTATGACAACGGCGCATATCTGCATGGGGTTTACACATTTGAAGGTGTCGGATTGCGTCCATATTCACCGGTTCATCTAAAGGCTGACCGGGATGGTGACGGCGCCATCAACATGACCTGGGTGCGGCGCACACGGATAGATGGCGATGGCTGGCGGGCGGCGGACGTGCCGCTGGGCGAAGCGTATGAGCGGTATCACGTAAGAGTTCTGAACGGATCTGAGGTTCTGAGAGAGTTTGAGCCGTCTACGACCGCTGCCGTCTACAGTGCGGCACAGCAGGCGGTTGATTCAGCACCAACAATTATCGGCATAGAAGTGGCTCAGATATCAGATAGGTTCGGGCCCGGGCTTTATACAAGGATCGATTTCGATGGCTGAAACCTATCAGTTCGCACTGCCGCTTGTGGCAGCGTCGCAAGCGCAGAAACATGTTACTGTGAACGAGGCATTGGCGAGGCTCGATGCGGTGGCACAACTGCGTGTCGTATCTTCCACAATCAGCGCGCCGCCGCCGATGCCGCAAGACGGGGCGGCGTATCTGGTACCTGCCGGTGCAACCGCAGACTGGGCCGGGCAGACGGGTGGCTTGGCGCTTGCCGCCAATGGGGGGTGGGAATTCATCAGTCCGCGTGCGGGCTGGAAGCTCTGGGATGAAAGCACCGGCGAATGGCAGATGTTCGATGGCCAGCAGTGGGTTGCGGGAGCTGAAGTGATTGGGGCCACCGGGGCGGCCAGTGTCTCGCGCATTGTCGAAATCAGCCATACCCTGGCTGGCGGAGCAAGTTCGACGGTAGCGGCAGCAATTCCGGCATTAACCTCCGTTACTGGGGTCACGGCACGGGTCACATCTGTGCTTGAAGGAACTGCCGCGACGTGGCGGCTTGGCGTTCCCGGTTCTGACGACAGGTATGGAAACAGCCTTGGCAAAGCGCTCAACAGCTACTGCATTGGTTTGAGCGGGGCGCCGGTGGCTTATTATGCCGATACTGATATCGTGATCAGTGGCGAGGGTGGAAACCTGTCTGGCGGCGCCGTGACCATCGCTGTACATCTGAAGGGAATTCAGCCGCCAAGGGCGATATGATAGGCCGCTGGCGCACGCTAAACAGAGCTTCTTCGCAGGCTCGAATTCATCATGACAGGTTATGCGGGTAGCAAAGGTTCGTTGTCCTCACGCTACTGTGCTGCCAGAGGGTGCAGCCGCTGCATGCGTCGGCAGGCGTGGGTGGCTTCGGCGACAGTCTGGCTCTGGAGCACATTGATGCCACTGAGATGCCAACTCGATGTTGATCAAGGTTTACGGCCGCGTTGGTGTCGTCAGATTTTCACAATGCGTATCAAGTATTTACAGGTTTGCTTGCACCAAAAGTCTGTGTCTATTCACCTCGGATTGATCCATCCATTCTCCTCAGCAGGCTTGATTTCCTTCCGGATTGGTACGATGTCAGAAACGACACGGTAAAGTTCCGATATGGAGGCATCCACATGGTGCTCAGCAAACCAAGCCTGAAGTCCGTGGATCCGCTCTGGTCCACGATACGCGCTGAAGCAGAAGAAGTGACCCGGAACGAGCCCTTGATGGCCGCTATGGTCCATTCGGGTATCCTCTATCACAAGTCTCTGGAAAGCGTGCTGAGCTTCCGTCTGGCACAAAAGCTTTCCTCCGAAGACATGCCGGAACTTATCCTGCGTGAAATACTCGATGCCGCCTATGCGAAGCAGCCGGACCTCGTGGAAGCCGCACGCGCCGACATGCTGGCAGTGTTCGAACGTGACCCGGCGTGCCACCGCTTGATCCAGCCCTTGCTGTTCTTCAAGGGCTACCAGGCTGTGCAGGCCTTCCGTCTGTCGCATTTTCTCTGGAAGGAAGGTCGCAAGGATCTGGCATACTTCGTGCAGATGCGAACCTCTGAGATTTTCGGTGTGGACATCCATCCCGGCGCCCGCATCGGTTACGGCGTAATGATTGACCACGCCCATTCAATTGTTATCGGCGAGACGGCTGTGGTCGGCAACAACGTGTCGATGCTGCATTCGGTGACACTGGGTGGAACTGGCAAGGAAGATGACGACCGGCATCCCAAGATCGGCGATGGTGTTCTGATCGGTGCGGGAGCGGCTGTCCTTGGCAATATCAAGGTCGGTAACTGCTCGCGTATCGCGTCCGGCTCCGTCGTGCTACAAGAGGTGCCGCCCTGCAAGACGGTAGCCGGTGTGCCTGCACGCATTGTCGGTGAGGCCGGATGTTCGGAACCCGCGAAATCGATGGACCAACTGCTCAAGGGTCACGTCGAGACAATCTGAAAATGCGCATGATTGAGGGTTGATCCCGACGCTCGCGTCGGAAACGATGTATGCATCTTTTTAAATTCTGGACAGGTGCATCATGAAGTCCCTTCTCATTGGCGCGAGCAGCGCAGTCTTTCTTACTGCAGCGCCGGCGCTGGCCCTTACGCCGGCTGAATTCGTGGAAGAGCTCAAGGCACTCTACGAAGCTCAGGGCATGAATTTTGAGCTTGGCGAGCAGGAAACTGACGGTGAGGCGGAGGTACTGCGCGATTTCGGGTCCACGATTGAAGACAAGAACGGTCTAACCACCAGTTTCAGCGTCGGCGAGATGCGGGTCGCTCCGACAAGTGATGAGGGCTACGAAGTTGTTGTAACATTCCCGCCTGAGGTCCAGATCGTCTCAACTTCATCCGTTGACGACGAGACAGTTGAAATGGCCTTCACCATCGCATCCGACGGCCGTTACCTTGTGCGCCGAGCCGGTGATTTTCTGGAAGGTCTGTCCGAGTTCACGTCACTTACCGTTACACTCGACAGTCTGGAAGGTGGTGACGATGTGCCGTCGATGGATCTTTCGGTGGATGTTACGGATCTGGTTGGTACTGCCAGCTACTCCTTGGAGGAAGACATCCAGAAGTTCGACTACACTATCGGTGCGATGGGGTACTCCGTAAAAATCGACGATCCGGAGGCCGAAATGGACATGTCCGGCACCTACGCAGACATGACAGCAAAGGGCGAGTTTGGAATTTCCAATTCGAGCGACCCGGAAGCCTTCCTCAGGACCGACGAAATGCGAACCATGGAACTGGTTGCGGCCAGCTCCGATTTTTCGGTCGACAGCAACACACCTCAGGGGCCGTTCTCCATCAGCGGCAAAACCGGCGAGACTGCACTCAGCTTTTCTTTCGGAAAGGGACAGATCGCATACTCGACCTATGGCGATGATGTCGCGCTGCAGGTTGACGGAGGTGCAATTCCGTTTCCGGTGAAGGCGACTATGGCGCGGTTGGAATCCAGCATGGCGATGCCCTTGGTGCCAACGGGCGAGCCGGGTGAGATGGCAGTGTCTCTGGCAATGGCTGATGTCGAGGTGGATGAGTCGCTCTGGGGTATGTTTGACCCGGGCCAGTCTTTGCCGCGGGAGCCTGCAACTATCGAACTGGATGTTACCAGCAAGGCCAGCGCGCTTCACTCTCTGATGGATGAAGATGCAATGACGGCAGGGCAGATGCCGTGGGAGTTCGAGGATGTCCAGTTGCGCAATCTGCGCGTCAGCATTGCCGGTGCCGAAATCACCGGACAAGGTTCGGCGGTGATGAACAACGCTGGCCCGGTACCCATGCCAGTGGGCGGCATCGACCTGTCGATCAGGGGGGTCAACGGACTTGTCGGCTCGCTGACCGAAATGGGCCTGCTGGCACCGGAACAGGCCATGCCGGTGCAGATGATGCTGGGCATGTTCGCCAAGCCCGGATCGGAGCCCGACACCTTCACCTCTCGCGTCGAGATGACGGAAGAGGGTGGCATTCTCGCCAACGGCATTCCGCTCCAATAGGTCACTACTCCGCAAGCCACCACCGGCTTGCGAATTTGTCTCAGCTGTGCCCGATCAACTGTGCATCATCGCAGGCGTCGGGCGCGCACTCCAGTTCCAGCGTTGTGTGGGATATGCCGAACGCGTCAGCCAGCCGCGTCTTGATGTCAGCCTTGATCGTGGAAGAGGCCTCCCATTTTTCCGGTGTGATCACAATATGCGCCTCGACGGCGGCAGTATGCTCCTGCATCTGCCAGACGTGCACATGGTGTACGCTGTCCACTCCATCCACAGCCGTCATTGCCGAAACGATTTCGCGCACATCCACTTCCGGCGGAGAGGCAAGCATGAGAATGCGGATGACGCCGCCAATTTCCGACAATGCCTGCCAAAGGATGTAGCCGGAGATCATCAGTGTCACCAGCGGATCGACGATATTCCAGCCGAATAGCAGTACAAGTGTTCCCGCAAGGATCACGGCAATGGAGCCGAGAGCGTCGGCGACATTGTGCAGGAAGGCAGCTCGGATGTTGGCGCTGTCTTTTGACATGGCGAAGGTCAACGCAGCGGTCACGGCATCAACGATCAACGCTATTCCGGCGATAATGACAATCAGCCAGCCTTCCACGGGCTGTGGGTCCGTGAAACGCATGACAGCCTCAAAGGCGAGGTATAGGCCAATGACGATCAGCGTCGTGTAATTGATCAGCGCCGCAACAATTTCCGCCCGGCCGTATCCGAAGGTCATCTCTTCGTTTGCCGGTCGGCGGGCGATTTTGCGTGCGGCAAAGGCGATAATCAGCGAAATTGCATCTGAGAAATTGTGCAGAGCATCGGCGATTAGCGCGAGGGAACCTGCCAGCACTCCACCGATAACTTGCGCGGCGGTCAGCCCGAGGTTGACCAGCACAGCGATGGCAACGCGGCGATCTCCGGCGTCTGGGTCTACATGGTGGTGGCCGTGGCCCATCAAGGTTCTCTTGGCTGCTCGCGGCTAAGGGTAGGGCCCGCAAACCGAAGATCAAAGCAAAAGGGCCGCGCCGGGGTTTCCGGCGCGGCCCTTTTTTTTATGCCCGCCAATCAGGCTAGCATGTTCATCGGATCTTCGAGGTAACCCTTGATTGCCGCAAGGAACTCCGCTCCTAAAGCTCCGTCGATCACTCGGTGATCGACGGAGAGCGTGACGGACATCACTGTCGCCACTTTCAATTCTCCATCCACACCGACAACAGGTTTTTTCACCCCGGCACCTACCGCGAGGATGGAGGCGTGGGGCGGGTTGATGACCGCGTCGAAGTTTTCCACGCCCATCATTCCGAGATTGGAAATGGCAAACGTGCCGCCCTGATATTCGTGCGGAGCAAGCTTGCGGTCGCGCGCCCGCCCTGCCAGGTCCTTCATTTCCTTCGAGAGAGACGAAAGCGTCTTTGTATCCGCATCCCGCAGGACGGGCGTGAACAATCCGCCCTCGATGGCTACGGCAACCGCGACGTCCGAAGGTTTCAGTTTCAGCACCCGGTCACCGGCCCAGACGGCATTGCAATCCGGCACGTCCTGCAGGGCCAGGGCACAGGCTTTGATAATGAAATCGTTGACCGAGAGTTTCACTCCGCGACTTTCCAGCGATTTGTTGAGCTGGCCACGGAACGCCATCAACTCGTCGAGAATGATGTCGCGACGCAGGTAGAAATGGGGAATCGTCTGCTTGGCCTCGGAGAGCCGCGCCGCAATTGTTTTGCGCATTCCGTCCAGCGGCACCTCCTCGAAGTCCCGATCGGCGTACATCTTCGCCACCGCATCGGCACTCATCCCGGCGGGGGCAACGGCAGCCTTCGGTGCATCGGCCTTGGCCGGGGCGCTGTCGGCGGGCTTGGCTTCGGCCTTTTCAACATCGGCCTTCACGATGCGACCCTTCGGGCCCGAGCCCTTGACCGACGCCAGATCGAGGCCCTTGTCCTTCGCAATTCGCCGCGCCAGCGGAGAGGCGAAGATGCGCGAGCCGTCGCTCGCCTCCGGTGCAGCTTGCGCAGGAGATGTAGCGGGGGTCTTGTCGGAGACCGGCACGTTTTCGGGCTCGGATTTGTCCTCTTTCGCCGCAGGCGCAGGATCGTCACCGCCAGTCGACGCGCCCTCGGCGGCAGAAGCATCCTCACCTTCCTCGAGCAACACAGCGATCAGGTCGTTCACTTTCACGCCTTCGGTGCCCTCTGCGACGACGATCTTGCCCATTCGGCCTTCGTCCACCGCCTCGAACTCCATCGTCGCCTTGTCGGTTTCGATTTCGGCAATAACGTCGCCGGAGGCGATTTCGTCGCCTTCCTTGACGAGCCACTTGGCCAGCGTGCCTTCCTCCATTGTCGGGGATAGGGCGGGCATCAACAGATTGATGGTCATCTCTTCTTCCCCTTACTTGTAGGTCACGGCCTTGATGGCGTCGATGACTTCATCATTCGTCACCAGCGCCAGTTTTTCGAGGTTGGCGGCATATGGCATCGGTACATCCTTGCCTGCCAGCGTAATCACCGGCGCATCGAGATAGTCGAACGCCTGCTGCATCAATATTGACGAGATGTAAGACCCGATGGAGCAGACTGGGAAACCTTCCTCTACCGTCACGCAACGATTGGTCTTCTTGACGGATTCGATGACAGTCTCGGTATCCAATGGACGGATCGAGCGAAGGTCGATCACCTCCGCCGAAATACCCATCTCGGCCACGGCGTCGGCGGCGGCCAGCGCGTACTGCATGCCGATTCCGAAACTTACGATCGTCACATCCGTGCCTTCGCGCCAGATCTTGGCCTTGCCGATGGGCACGGTGTAATCCTCGATCTCCGGCACATCGAAAGACCGGCCATAGAGGATCTCGTTTTCCAGAAACACCACCGGGTTCGGGTCACGGATCGCCGATTTCAACAATCCTTTGGCATCTGCAGCCGAATAGGGCTGCACCACCTTTAATCCGGGAATGGAGCCGTACCACGCCGCGTAGTCCTGGCTATGCTGTGCGCCGACCCGTGCCGCTGCACCGTTGGCCCCGCGAAAGACGATGGGGCAGCCCATCTGACCGCCGGACATGTACAGGGTCTTGGCGGCGGAGTTGATGATCTGGTCGATCGCCTGCATCGCAAAGTTGAAAGTCATGAATTCGACAATAGGATTGAGGCCGGCGAAGGCCGCGCCGACAGCCAGCCCGGTAAAGCCGTGCTCGGTAATCGGTGTGTCGATCACGCGCTTTGCGCCGAACTCGTCCAGCAATCCCTGGCTGATCTTGTAGGCGCCCTGATACTCCGCCACTTCCTCACCCATGAGGAACACGTTTTCGTTCCGGCGCATCTCCTCGGCCATCGCATCGCGCAAGGCCTCGCGCACCGTCTGCGTCTTGAAAGTCGTGCCTTCCGGCAGATCGGCTTCTTTGGGTACCTTCACCTCGACAGGCTGCGCCGCCGGCGCCTTGGTCTCCTCTTTCGGGGTTTCGTCGTCGGCCGCCGGGGCAGGGGCGGCATCGGCATTTTCTGCCGCACTCGCGTCTTCACCCTCTTCCAGCAGTACGGCAATCGGCTCATTCACCTTGACGCCTTCTGTGCCCTCGGCGATCAGGATCTTGCCCATCACACCTTCGTCGACCGCCTCGAACTCCATCGTTGCCTTGTCGGTCTCGATTTCGGCGAGGATCATCCCGCTCTCGATCGTGTCACCTTCCTTCACCAGCCACTTGGCCAGCGTGCCCTCTTCCATCGTCGGCGAAAGCGCCGGCATCAGTACTTGCGTTGCCATGGTCTTTCCCCCTTACGCCAGAATGTCCGTGTAGAGCTCGGACAGGTCCGGCTCCGGGCTTTCCTGCGCGAAATTCGCGGCTTCGTTGATGATCGCCTTGATCTCCTTGTCGATCTCTTTCAGATCGTCCTCGGATGCGTGGCTACCCGTCAGCAGGATATCGCGGACCATGTTGATCGGGTCCTTCTCGTCGCGCATCTTCTGCACTTCTTCCCGCGTGCGGTATTTCGCCGGATCGGACATGGAGTGGCCGCGGTAGCGGTAGGTGTCCATTTCCAGTACGTAAGGCCCCTTGCCGGAACGACAGTGCGCCACCGCTTTTTCCGCCGCGGCTTTCACCGCCAGCACATCCATACCGTCCACCTTTTCGCCGGGTATGCCAAACGCCTCGGCCCGAACGTAGAGGTCGGGCGTGGTGGTGGACCGTTTGGTGCTGGTGCCCATGGCGTATTTGTTGTTCTCGATCACGAAGATCACCGGCAGTTTCCAGAGCGTCGCCATGTTGTACGTCTCATAGACCTGCCCCTGGTTGGCGGAACCATCACCGTAATAGGCGAAGCTGACGTTGTCGTTGCCGCGATACCAGTTGGCAAAGGCCAGCCCGGCGCCGATAGGCACCTGTGCGCCAACGATGCCGTGGCCACCGTAGAAATCCTTCTCCTTGGAGAACATGTGCATGGAGCCGCCCTTGCCGCGGCTGTAGCCACCCTCGCGGCCCGTCAGTTCGGCCATCACGCCCTTGGGGTCCATGCCGCAGGCCAGCATGTGGCCGTGGTCGCGATATGAGGTAACTCTCTGATCGCCTTCCTTGGCGGCGGCTTCCAAGCCGACAACCACCGCTTCCTGCCCGATGTAGAGGTGGCAGAACCCCCCGATGAGCCCCATCCCGTAAAGCTGGCCCGCCTTTTCCTCGAACCGGCGGATCATCAGCATTTCACGATAGTAGTGAAGTAACTCGTCCTTCGATGCGTTTGGCTTTGCGGCGGGTTTCGATTTCGCAGGCGTCTTGCGCCGCGTGGATGTGGCCATGGTGGTGCCTCCCAAGGGTAGTTTAACGTTAAACCACTATTATTATAACGGACGATGAGGTAAAAACCATCCCCCCTTTTTCTTCGCGGTTGCGAAGAAAGGTCGGTCTCACGGTGCAGAAAGGGGGATCAGCGGATTATGATCTCGTCGCCACGTGCCAGGCCCAGAACCTTGCGCGCCTGCTCGTCCAACAGGTCAAGGTCCAGATACTCTATGGAAAGTCGCCGGGTCTTGTTGGCAATCAGTGCCTTCTCCGCCTGCAGGCCAGCCAACTCGCGCAACAGCAGTTCTTCCTGAGCTTCCACCTGCATCTGGCGGAACATCCCGAAATTCCCCTGAATCGCCGCGTAGGTGAAGTAGCACACCATCGCCACCACGAAAGCGGAGAAACCGATCATCAGGATTCCGGAACTGTTGCTCTGAGCCTGCATCTTGCCTGTTTTGAAGTCGCGCACTCTTGGCGGTGCAGAACCAAACTAACGAAGGCGATTCGCCGTGTGAATCGGGAAAGGCTTCATTTCACTCCACACCCCGGAATTGTGACCGGAAAGACTCATCCCCGTTCTGCCGTCTTGTGGCTTGGTAGAGGAAGCACACAACATGCAGGTTGGCTGAAATGGCCACGATCCACGCTGCCGGCAAATCTGCATTCAATGATTCGGATAGGAGGAAGATCTCGCTCGTCGCCGCGACTATGCGGAGATGACGCCCTTTTCCTCCCGGAAATGGGAGAGAGGGCGTTTCTGGCGCCCCTCGGCGTCGAAATTGTTGTCGTCCAGCCAACTGGCAAAAGCGGCTTTCAGCGCTGGCCACTCGCAGTCGAGGATAGAATACCACGCGGTATCGCGGTTTCGGCCCTTCACTACCAGCGCCTGCCGATGCGTACCCTCATAGGTAAATCCAAGCCGCTCCGCAGCCCGGCAGGAGGGAGCGTTCAGCGCGTTGCATTTCCACTCGTACCGACGGTAACCAAGGTCATCGAAAGCATGGGCCATCATCAGCACCATTGCCTCCGTCGCCCCGCGCGTTCGCTGCAGGGCTCTCCCGTACTGGATGTTGCCCACCTCGATTGAGCCGGCTTCCGGATTGATCCGCAGATAGCTCGCTTGGCCAAGGGCCTGGTCGGTCCGCGCATCGCGGATACAGTAGAACAGATCGGGCCCCACAGAAAAATCGGTGATCTGCCGCGACAGGGCCGCAACGTTCTCATAAGGCCCATATGGCAGGTAGGTTGCGTCCGCCCCGTCTTTGTCCGCGCCGTAGGCCTCGAAGAGGTCTGGCGCGTCATGCTGGGTCAGCGGGCGCAACACCACATGTGCGCCCGCCAGTTCCGTGCCCTCTGGCGCCGCTGCGCCTTCCCAGCCGGGAACTTCAGTTCCGATCGGCTGGCCAAGGGCATTGGTTTCCAAGATCAGGCCTTCCCTCTATAGATCTCGACCAGCTTCGCCAGCATCTCCAGCGCTTCACCGCGCTCACGCTGGAACGTGTTTCGCCCGATGATGGAGCCGTTGCCGCCGCCGTCCCGGATCGCGCGGGCGTCGTCGAAAACCCCGTCGATGCCCTTCTTCGAACCGCCGGAAAACACAACGATCCGCCGGCCGTTGAAGCTCGACTTCATCACGTCGGCCACCCGTGCCGCCTGTGTGGAGATGTCAATCTTCTCGTCCTCATAGACCTTCTTGGCCTCTTTCAGCGAAAGGTGGTCGGTAGACAGCTTAACCTTGATGATATGCGCACCCAACAGCGCCGCGATCTGCGCCGCATATGCGCCGATATCCGCCGCCGTCTCGCCGTCCTTGTCCAGCGCTTCGCCGCGCGGGTAGGACCAGATGACAGTGGCGATACCCTTGCGGGCCGCTTCCTCGCGCATGGCGGAAATGTCCGAGAACATGTCCAGCGCCATGGAAGAGCCGGGATAAACGGTGAAGCCAATGGCCGAACAACCCAGCCGCAGCGCATCGTCCACGGAGCCGGTGATCGCCTGTGTCTTCGGGCTCTCGGACGGGATCAGAGAATTGGCAGAATTGACCTTCAGGATTGTCGGGATCTGGCCGGCGAACGTGTCCGCCCCGGCCTCGATCATGCCCAGCGGCGCCGCATAAGCGTTCAGACCGGCGTCGATCGCCAGCTGGTAGTGATAATGCGGATCATAGGCCGCCGGGTTGGGCGCAAAGCTGCGAGCAGGGCCATGCTCGAAACCTTGGTCCACCGGCAGGATGATCATCTTGCCCGTTCCGCCGAGCTTTCCTGTCATCAGGATGCGGTTCAGGTTGGCTTTGACGCCCGGCGTCTCACCTTCATAGTTTTTCAGAATGTTCTGAACGATACGCGTTGCCTTCATGGTTCTCCCCAATTTGCAAGTATACGCTGGATAGACTGTGCCTCACTGGCCGGTCAACATGGCAAAAGTAGGGGAGGGGGTGTCAGCCCTCCAGCGCCGCCACCCCCGGCAGGGTCTTGCCCTCGAGCCATTCGAGAAACGCGCCGCCGGCCGTCGAGACGTACGAAAAATCATCCGCGGCACCGCTGGCATTCAGCGCCGCCACCGTGTCGCCGCCCCCGGCGACGGACAGCAGCTCGCCCGCTTTCGTCAGATCCGCTGCCTTCAGCGCAGCCGCGTCAGTGGCCTTGTTGAAGGGCGGAATCTCGAACGCGCCCAGCGGTCCGTTCCAGACGAGCGTCTTCGCCGCGGCGAACACCTCCGCCACCTTCTCTACGCTTTTGGGACCGGCATCCAGGATCATCGCATCCGGCGGGCAGGCATCTGCCGCCACCGTCTCGTTTTCCGCGCCGGCGGCGAATTCCTTCGCCACCACCACGTCAACCGGCAGCACCAGAGTGCAGCCCTTGGCTTCGGCTTCGGTCATGATCTTGCGTGCGGTCTCGGCCAGATCGTGCTCGCACAGCGATTTGCCGACGTCGACTCCCTGCGCCGCAAGGAACGTGTTGGCCATACCGCCGCCGATGACGATACTGTCCACCTTCGGGATCAGATTGCCCAGAAGGTCCAGCTTCGTCGATACTTTAGCGCCGCCGACGACAGCCACCACAGGATGATCCGGATTCGCCAGGGCCTTCTCCAGCGCACTCAGTTCCGCCTCCATCAACCGTCCGGCACAGGCAGGCAACAGCCTTGCCAGTGCCTCGGTCGAGGCATGGGCGCGGTGCGCGGCGCTGAAGGCATCGTTGCAGTAGACATCGCCCAGCTTCGCCAGCGCCTTGGCGAATGCCGGATCGTTGGCTTCCTCACCGGCATGAAAACGGGTGTTTTCCAGCAGCAACACCTGCCCTGGCTCCATCGCCTCCACCGCAGCCTCGGCCACATCTCCCACGCAATCGTCGGCGAACGTCACCTCCGCATGCAAGACATGCGCCAGGGTCTCCCGTGTGATTTCAAGGCTCATCTCCGGAACGAACCTGCCCTTGGGTCGGCCGAAATGCGCCAGCAGCACCGGCTTGCCCCCGGCCGCGAGGATGGAGCGGATGGTCGGTGCGATCCGCTCGATCCGCGTCGCATCCGTCACCTCGCCGTTCTCGACCGGCACGTTGATGTCCACGCGGGTGAGCACCACCTTGCCGTCTAGGTCCATGTCATCGAGCGTTTTCCAGGCCATATCGTTCCCCCCTTATCGCCAGAAGGCGAGCCAATCGGTCATGCGCAACAGTTGCTTGCCTGTCCAGGCCAGTGCATCGAGATGAAAATAGTATTCGTCGGCCGCAAAGAAGCCGACGACAAGGGCGACCACCAGAACGGCCTGCCAGATTTTCACTAGGCGGCGCTCCTACAGCAGTGCCTCGACCTTGGCCGCGACGTTCTCCGCCGTGATGCCGAAATGCGCATAAACGTCGTCGATGGGACCGGAGGCACCAAACCCGTCCATGCCAACGAACGCAGCCTTTTCGGCCCGGCCCCGCTCACCAATCAGCCAGCGCTCCCAGCCAAAGTTCACAGCGGCCTCGATACCCACACGCACCGCACCGCGTGGCAGCACCTTGCGGCGGTAATTCTCGTCCTGCGCTGCGAACAGCTCCCAGCAGGGCAGGGAGACGACGCGCGTGCCGATACCCTTCTCCTGCAACGCCGCGCGGGCGTCCATCGCAATGGCGATCTCGGAGCCGCTGGCGATCAGCACTGCCTTGCGGTCGCCCTCGGCCTCGGCCAGGATGTAGCCGCCACGCTCTACCAGGTTCTGGTTGGAGTTCGTCGTCCGCACCGCTGGCAATCCCTGCCGCGAAAGGGCGATCACTGATGGCGTCGTCGGACTTTTCGCCGCGATTTCCCACGCTTCCATTGTTTCGATCGTGTCCGCCGGGCGGAAAACATTGAGGTTTGGGATCGCCCGCAGTGCCGCCAGGTGCTCCACCGGCTGGTGCGTCGGTCCGTCCTCGCCCAGACCGATGGAATCATGCGTCATCACGTAGACGACCCTCGTGCCCATCAATGCCGAAAGCCGAATGGCTCCGCGCGCGTAGTCGGTGAACACGAGGAACGTTCCGCCGTAGGGCAGCACGCCGCCGTGCAGGGCCATGCCATTCATCGCCGCCGACATACCATGCTCGCGAATGCCATAGTAAACGTATCGGCCGCGTCGGTTCTTCGCATCGAACGTGCCCAGATCCGCCGTCAGCGTGTTGTTGGAGCCGGTAAGGTCCGCCGAGCCGCCGATGGTTTCCGGCAGCACGCTGTTCAACACTTCCAGCGCCATTTCAGAGGATTTGCGAGTCGCGACCTTCGGCAGCTTCTCCACCATCTCGCGCTTGAATTTTCGCACCGCACTCGACAGCTTCGACGGCAACTCACCCTTGATTACCCGGTCGAACAGGTCCGCCCGGCGTGGTGACAGTGCCGCCTTCGCCGCTTCCCAATCGGCCCGTGTCGCGGTGCCGCGCTTGCCGATCTCTTCCCAAGCGCTCTTTATATCTGCCGGAATTTCGAATGGCGGATGGCTCCAGCCGTAGGCTTCGCGCACCTTGGCGATTTCCTCATCACCGAGGGGCGAGCCGTGCGCCTTGTTCGTGTCCTGCTTGCTCGGCGCGCCATAGCCGATATGTGTCTTGCAGGCGATAAGGCTGGGAGAGTTGGTCTTCTTCGCTGCCGTGATCGCCTCGTCGATGGCCTGAGGATCATGGCCGTCACAGGCAAAGACGGACCACCCCGAAGCGCGGAAACGTTTCAATTGATCCGTGATGTCCGACAACGAAACCTCGCCGTCAATCGAGATGCCGTTGTCATCCCACATCACGATCAGCTTGCCCAATTTCTGCTTTCCGGCCAGTCCGATGGCTTCTTGGCTGATGCCTTCCATCAAGCAGCCGTCTCCGGCAATCACGTAGGTGTGGTGATCGACCACCTTGCGGCCGAACCGTGCCGCCATGCTCTGCTCCGCCATGGCGAAACCCACGGCCGTGGCCAGCCCTTGGCCCAACGGGCCGGTCGTCGTTTCAATTCCCGGCGCATGGCCGTATTCCGGATGTCCGGCCGTCTTGGAGCCCAGCTGACGGAAGTTCCGTATCTCGTCGATCGTCATCTCCGGGTAGCCGGTCAGATACAGAAGCCCGTAGAGCAGCATGGACCCATGCCCGGCGGAAAGGATGAAGCGGTCCCTGTCTGCCCAGTCCGGTGCCGAGGCATCGAACTTCAGATGCTTTTCGAACAGTACCGTCGCCACATCCGCCATCCCCATGGGCATGCCGGGGTGGCCGGAATTGGCGGCCTGAACGGCATCCATCGCCAATACGCGAAGCGCAGCGGCTTTCTGCCAGTGGTCGGGATGGGCGGTTCTGAGATCGGAGATGTTCACGGCATTTCTTTCGTTTTGCAGACGCGAGAGACGTTTTTTCAGCGATTTTCGCGCATTTTCCCTTTGCATGGCACTGATACGCAACCCCCGGTCGGGGTCAAGCGATCTCCGCCAAAAAAAGTGGTCGGCACGCCCGCATCTCTCGTCTAAACTCGGCAGACTTGCGTACCAAGTTCCCTTGGGGAAGAGTCGACTCCCCCAAAGCGCGTTGATAAGAAGGCTCAGAGATGAATGATTTGAACAGTTTGCAGACCCGTCTTGAAGCAGCGCTGAATCGCGTATCCGCGGCCTGCGAAGCCTTGGCGGATCGGGCGGCGCAACCTGCCGGTGAGGATGGGCAATCCGCCGCCGATACGGCACCACTCGAAGCCGAGATCACCCGCCTGCGCACAGAGCTTTCGAGCCAGGCCGACCTGCGCAAGAAGGATCTGGCCGAACTCGACTCACTCATCGAGCAGCTCAAGCCACTGGTAGAGGAGGTCTGAGCCATGCCCGAGGTCACACTGGAAATAGGCGGTCGCAATTTCCCGGTCGTCTGCCAACCCGGCGAGGAAGAGCAGTTGCAGAAGGCTGCGGCCCTGTTGGCTGCGGAGGCGGAAACCCTGCAGGCCCACAACGGTCGTGTGCCCGAGGCGCGCATGCTGCTGTTGGCCGGATTGATGCTCGCCGACAAATTGCTGGAGGCGGATACCGCGGTGTCTGGCGCCGAAGAACGAATTCGCCAATTGCAGGCGCAGGTCCGCTCCGTCGAGGAAAAGGCCGCCAGGATGGCCACCAGCGCCCTGCATTCCTCCGAAGACAAGGACGACGAGGCGCTGACCGTGGCGCAGCGGGAATCGGAGGCGGCAAAGGACATGCTCGAGCAGGTCGCCACTCACCTCGAAAGCCTCGCTGACGCGCTTGAAGGGCAGGGCTGAGACAAGCCTCGCGGCTCTTGCCCAGCCATCGTCCAATCTTCAGCAAATCTTAAGGCTGCCGCCAGACACTGGCAGGCATGATTTCGTTCCATGCCGAGGGCCCGTGAATGCCGCGCCTCACCTCTGTCCATGGCCAGGCCTGTGGACTGCTCCTTTTCTCATGCCTCGCGGCCTTCGGGCAGGAGCATGACACCTGGCTGGAAGCTGGGATTTCAACCTATGGCCCCACCATCGCGCCTGCGGCATCGCTATCCGAGCGTTTCGCCGTCCGCGCGCCGATCTCCGTCGCCGGCTACGGCACTCACTATACGGACCGCGATGGCAACACTTACGAGGTTGACCTCAGCGCCTTCCAGGCCGCCCTGATGGCAGATTTTCATCCATTTGAGAATGGCTTCCGCCTGTCCAGCGGCTTTGCCTTCGGCGGCTATCGTGCTACGGGCCGCGTCGATGATCCCGTCTATCAGGGCGTCACCATTCCCGGTGAGGTTTCACTTAGGATGGCTCAAAAGGTGCCCGCCGCCCCGCAGGTTGCCGTCGGCTACACCAGCGGTGCGCGGCGCAACCTCGGCCTCTTCGCCGAAATCGGCGTCCGCTACGCTCCCTACCGCATTTCCTACAGTTCGGATCAGGTGCTCACCCCCGGTCAGCGTGCCGGTCTGGAGGCGACGGTCGCCGACATGAACGATGACCTCAACAGTTTCGGCTTCACGCCATTTGCCGCCTTCGGGGTTACGTTGAATTTCTAGAATTCCCGGTCGGGTCAGCCCCCCAACCGTCCATGGCCGGGACAAGGAGGCCCGCAACTCACCGAGTTGCGGGCCGTTTCTCAAACCTCAATAACACTGCCTTCCCCGCGTGATCATGCAGGCTGGTTGGCTTCCCGGATCTTGCTGGCGGCATCGGCGTCGAAGGCCACACCGGACTTCGTCAGCATCTCGTCCAGTTCGCCCGACAGCGTCATTTCCACGATGATGTCGCAACCACCCACGAACTCGCCCTTGACGTAAAGCTGCGGAATGGTCGGCCAGTCGGAATAGGTCTTGATGCCGTCGCGGATGGCATCATCCGCCAGAACGTTCACATCCTTATAGGCCACGCCCATGTAGTTCAGAACACCGGCCACCTTGGCGGAAAATCCGCACTGCGGCATCTGGCTCGTGCCTTTCATGAACAAGACCACATCATTGGCTTCGACATCGGCCTTGATGGCCTCATGCGCTGTAGTTGTCATTGGCTTATCCTGTTCCTGTAGCTGTCCCGTCCGCGGGGCCATTGCTCCATCGTAACGGTTTTGTATTTCACGACCCTTCGGAATCGCGTTTCTTGCTGTCCACCTGCTCCAGCCGGCCATCTTCCGTCAAAACCAGTTCCGGCGCGTCGATGTCCGCCCGCTCTCGTCGCCGGATGCGCTTAATCAGCATCAGCACGACGATGACGGCAATGACGCAAAAGCTGAACGCCTTGACCCAGACAGGCAACATGCTCAACCCTCCGTCTGCGGCGCCGCCGGCGCACGCGTTGTCAGTGCCAGCGCGTGCAACTCGCCCGCCGGACCGTCCATCTTTCCCTTCAGCGCCGCATAGACCATCTGGTGTTGCTTGACGCGGGAGATACCGGTGAACTCGCTGGCCACCACCGTGGCGGCGTAATGGTTGCCGTCGCCCGCCAGATCCTTGATCTCGACATCGGCATTCGGGAAGGCATCCCGGATCATGCGCTCAATTTCAACGGCTTCCATGGCCATGGGGCAGGGTCTCCTGTCTCGTCACGGTAAATCTATGTGTGCCCGGGTTCCTTCGCAAGAGATCATGCCACCAATGTGGCAAGGGCATCCGAATGTGCCTGTCGCAGCATCACCAATGGCAGGCTGTCTGCGGATCCCAGCGTGATGTCAGAACCAACGAATTCGCCGATCCGCCGCGCGGCGATGTTACCTTCGCCTGCCGCCGACAGAATGGCTGCTGCACCGGTTTCCGTCGCCGCTACCAGATAGCGGCCCTGATCCTCGCCGAACAGCTCGTCCATGCCGTCCGCCGCCAGCGTCACGCCCACGTTCCCGGCCAGCGCCATTTCCGCTGCGGCCACGGCCAGTCCGCCATCGGCGACATCGTGGGCGGCGCCCACGTGGCCTGCCGCCATCATCTGCCGCAGGAACTCGCCGGTCCGTCTCTCCGCCGCAAGGTCTACGTCCGGCGCATTGCCCGCCGAAAGCCCGCAGCACTCCGCTAGATATGCCGACTGCCCCAGCCGCGTGCCTGTGCCGCCGATTTCAAGCAGCACCGCGCCATCTTCCGGTATCATCCGGACGACATCGTCCACATCGCGCAACAGCCCGACCGCCCCGATTGTCGGCGTCGGCAGGATCGCCATGCCATCGGTCTCATTATAAAGGCTGACGTTGCCGGAGACGACGGGCATCGACAGTGCGACGCAGGCCTCGCCAATCCCCTTCACGCAGCCGACGAACTGGCCCATGATCTCGGGTTTTTCCGGGTTGCCGAAGTTCAGGTTGTCGGTCACTGCCAGCGGCTCCGCGCCGGTGGCGATCAGGTTGCGATAGGCCTCGGCCACCGCCTGCTTGCCACCTTCGAACGGGTTGGCCTTGCAGTAGCGCGGCGTTACGTCTGCCGTAAATGCGAGGGCCTTGCGCGTGCCATGCACCCGCACCACTCCGGCATCGGCACCCGGTATCACCACCGTGTCGGCACCGACCGTATGGTCATACTGCTCCCACACCCAGGCCCGCGACGAATAGTTGACGCTGCCCATGATTTTCATCAGCGCCACATCCGCAGCCATCACCGGCACATCGCCCGCCGGCCCCGGCTCCGGCGGGTTCACCCATGGCCGGTCATATTCCGGCGCCGTGCCCGACAGGGCCTTCAGCGGGAGGTCGGCCTTTACCTCGCCATTATGCACGATCAGAAAGCGGTCCTCGGCGATCGTCTCGCCGACGATGGCGAAGTCGAGATCCCATTTGTCGAAAACCGCCTTCGCCGCCGCCTCCTTTGCGGGATCCAGCACCATCAGCATCCGTTCCTGGCTCTCGCTCAGCATCATCTCATACGCCGTCATCGCCTCTTCGCGCACCGGCACCTTCTCCAGATCGAGGCGAATGCCGAGATTGCCCTTGTCGCCCATCTCGACGGCGGAACAGGTCAGGCCGGCAGCCCCCATGTCCTGAATGGAAACCACAGCGCCTGTCGCCATCAGCTCCAGTGTCGCTTCCATGAGTCTCTTTTCCGTAAACGGATCGCCGACCTGCACCGTGGGCCGCTTTTCCTCGATCGTCTCGTCGAACTCGGCCGAGGCCATCGTCGCACCGCCCACGCCATCCCGTCCCGTCTTGGCACCGAGGTAGACCACCGGTCGGCCGACGCCGCTTGCGGCTGAATAGAAGATCGCATCCGCGTCGGCGATTCCGGCTGCGAAGGCGTTGACGAGGCAGTTGCCGTTGTAAGCCGGGTCGAACCGTAACTCGCCGCCGACGTTCGGCACACCAAAACAATTGCCATAACCCCCGATCCCTTCGACGACGCCGGAAAGCAGTCGTGCCGTCTTCGGATGTTCCGGGCTGCCGAAGGAAAGCGCATTCATCGCCGCCATCGGCCGTGCGCCCATGGTGAAGACATCGCGAAGTATTCCCCCGACGCCCGTCGCCGCACCCTGGTAGGGCTCGATATAGGAGGGGTGGTTGTGGCTCTCCATCTTGAAAACCACCGCCTGCCCGTCGCCGATATCGACGACACCGGCATTCTCGCCCGGCCCGCAGATGACCTGAGGCCCTTCGGTCGGCAGCGTTCGCAGCCATTTCTTGGAGGATTTGTAGGAACAATGCTCGTTCCACATCGCCGAGAAGATTCCCAACTCGGTGAAACTCGGCTCCCGGTTCAACAGCCGCAGGATTTCGGCATACTCATCGGGCGAAAGCCCGTGGGCGGCGATCAGGTCATCGGTGATAGACGGCTCTTTGGTCATGCATGTGCTCCGGCTCTCGGCGCACCCCTTTTAGGGCGGCGGCAAGCCGGAACACAAGCGCATTGGGCCAATGTTCAGCCCCTGTTCCACCACCAGCGCGGCGCACGCCATGTCCTGCGCTTGCGGTAGGGGCGCAATCGCGCCTCGTGCGGGTTCTCGGTTCGTGTGGCGACTTTCAGGGTTTCGGCCATCAGGTAAAACATCTGCTAACTCCTTCTCCGTTATGGATAGCCATTTTTCCCTTTTTTTTGTCAAAAACGAAGTTGATAAAACTTCCAAACTGTAAGACTATCTTACATATGAACGCATCTGCTCTTCCGTCTCTTTCTGCGCTACGCGCCTTCGAGGCCACCGCCCGACTCGGTTCCCTCTCCGCCGCCGGGCGGGAGTTGAACGTGACCCACGCTGCCGTCAGCCAGCAAGTGCGCGCGCTGGAGCAACGGCTGGAGGAAAAGCTGGTGGAGCGTCAGGGCAGGGGCGTCGCCCTGACGGAAACCGGCGCGCAATTGGCGGCGGCGCTCTCTCGCGGTTTCGACACCATCCGCGATGGCTGGCAGGAGGTCGCTGGGCGCAGTGCTGATCGTCCCGTCTCAGTCACCATGACGCCGGCCTTCGCCACTCACTGGTTCATGCCGCGCTATCCGGATTTCCTCCGCCGCGAACCCGACGCCAACCTGATCATCCGCCCCTCCGCCGAGGTGCTGGACCCGGACCGTGAGCGGTTCGATGTGGCAATCCGTTTCGGCAAGGGCGGCTGGCCGGGGTTGGAGGCGACCATGTTTCTGCCCACCCGTTTTGTCGTCGTCGGTGCGCCGGGGCTGGTGCCGCCAGATGCGGCGTCGGCCCCTGATACCCTCAGCCACCTGAAATGGTTCCAGGAAACCGGGACGGACGAAATCCGCAACTGGATGGATGCTCAGGGATTTTCGCCAGCGCTACGCGCCAATATCAGCGATCTGCCGGGCTTCCTGATGCTCTCCGCCTTGCGCGAGGGTTACGGCGTCGCCGCCACCGCCCGGCTGTTCGTTGAGGAGGACATCGCCGCTGGCCGGTTGGAGGTGGTCTGGGAAGCGCCGGAGACAGAGAGCGGCTATCACATCGTCCACAGGCCGGGTGTTCTCCGCCCACAGGTCCGCCGCTTCGTCACCTGGCTGAAGCGTCAGGCCCCACCGGATCAGGCCTGACGCGATGATCAGTCCTCAGGCCAAAAAAAAGGCCGAGCAGAGCTCGGCCCAAGTCCAACAGGGAGGTGAAGATGCCAAGCACCTTCGAGAGCACAAATAGGAAGCCACTTTCGTCCGATCAAGATATTTCGAGGCATAGCTGCTATCTAAAAAACGCATAGCTGCACAATTGTCACAACTCTAGGGCGATCTGCATGCAGAGTTACGACTTAAGTTGCATACCACATCTAGCCTGGACATGGCGCAGAGATAGTAAAATTTGAAGATTTGAGTGTTGCGCCGGCTTTAGTCCGCCGTCGCCGAATCCTCCATCTGGTATCTTTTCTTGAAGTCGGTAATTTCCCGGATGATGAAATCGCGGAATGCCGCGACTCGGCGTGATTGACGCAATTCTTCCGGATAGGCGAGGTAGACGGGAATCACCTTGCTCTGCTCCTCGGGCAATACTCGGACAAGATGCGGCGCGTCGAGACTGACATAGTTCGGCAGTGATCCGATTCCCAGATTGTTTTCCACCGCCCGCAGGATTCCGAAATAGTTGTTCACCGTCAACCGGCTTGAGTGCTCGGCGGACAGGAATGGCACGATCCAGTTCAGCCCCTCGCTCACCTGTCGCGTAGCGGCCGCCAGCGTGATCAGCCGGTGGCTGGTCAACTCCTCTTCCGTTGTCGGCAGCCCCATCTTCTCGGCATAGGTGCGCGTGGCGAAGAACTGCATGTTCACATCCATAAGCCGCCGCCGCACCAGGTCTGCCTGGCTTGGCTCTTTCATCCGAATCGCCACGTCGGCCTCCCGCATCGGCAGGTCCAGAACCCGCTCTTCCAGCAGCAGGTCGATCTTCAGGTTGGGATATTCCTCGTACAGCCGCGACAGTCGCGGCACCAGCCACAGGGTACCGAAGCCGGTGGTCGTCGTCACCCGCAGCTCACCGAAAATGCCTTCGGCGCTGTCGCGAATGCGCGCCTCGGCCGCCTCCAGCCGCCGTCGCATCGAAACCGTCGCCTCGAAAAGCAACTCGCCTTGTTCGGTCAGGATCAGCCCACGCGCATGGCGATGGAACAGCGTTACGCCCAGGCTGTCCTCCAGTCCGCGGATCTGGCGTGAAACTGCGGATTGGCTCAGGTGCAGCGCCTCCCCCGCATGGGTCAGAGAGCCGGCATCGGCGACAGCGTGAAAGATTCGCAGCTTGTCCCAGTCGGTCCCAGTGGCCATAGGCATTTCCCCTTTTTTCAGTTCCCTTACCAGATCGCCCCGGTTTTCCGACCGGAAATTGCGCTCACGGCCAATTTTCTTGCTGGAATCCGCAAACTGCGCGAGGCTCGGCCTGTCACTTCGAAAAACGCTTTATTGGTCAACAAGGCTGACCTAGAATGCAGAAAAACAGTGACGGGAGCGCTGAAGATGACCCTGCAGAAGGTGTCCCTGAAAGACCGCTACGATCTTTCGCAAAAAACAGTCCTGCTCAGCGGCACGCAGGCCCTTGTCCGCCTGCCGATGATGCAGAAGGTGCGGGATCGCGCCGCGGGCCATTCTACCGCGGGCTACGTTACCGGCTACCGCGGCTCGCCGCTCGGCGCCGTCGATTTGCAGATGGCTCGCGCCAAGGCTGAACTCGCCGCGCACGAGATCGTCTTCAACCCCGGCCTCAACGAGGATCTCGCCGCCACCGCCCTGTGGGGCACCCAGCAGGCCGAACTTCGGGGCGAGGGCACGCATGATGGTGTGTTCGGCCTCTGGTACGCCAAGGGGCCCGGCGTCGACCGCACGGGCGATGTGTTCCGCCACGCCAACATGGCCGGCACCTCGCCGCTCGGCGGGGTGATCGCGGCAATGGGCGACGATCACACCGGCGAAAGCTCCACCGTTCTGCACCAGTCCGAATTCGCGCTGGTCGATGCGCTCATGCCCATCCTCAGCCCGGCCGGCGTGCAGGAAGTGCTGGATTACGGCCTCCTCGGCTGGGCGCTCTCGCGCTATTCCGGCTGCTGGGTCGGCCTCAAATGCGTCAAGGACACGGTCGAGGTCACGCAGGTCGTCAACGCCGATCCACATCGCCTGACCATCACCACACCCACCGACTTCCCGATGCCGCCCGATGGCGTGAACATCCGCCTCGGCGACACGCCCGCAGCGCAGGAAGCACGCCTGCACGATCACAAGAGGTTCGCCGCCGAAGCCTTTGGTCGCGCAAATAAAATCGACAAACGCATGGGCGGGCAGGCGGGTGCGCGCATCGGCATCGTCTCCGCCGGCAAGAGCTGGCTCGATACCGTTCACGCGCTCGACCTTCTCGGCATCAAGGCCGACGACATGCCAGCGCTCGGCATCACCACCTACAAGGTCGGCATGGTCTGGCCGCTCGATATGCGCAGCTTCCGCGAATGGGCCGAGGATCTCGAACTCATCATCGTGGTCGAGGAAAAGCGCAAGCTCATCGAGGTGCAGATCAAGGAAGCGATCTTCGACGAACGCCACGGCCGCCGCGTCATCGGCTGGAAGGGCGAACAGGGTGAAACCGTGTTCTCCGTCAAGGGCGCGCTCGATCCCGTCACCATCGCCCGCAAGCTCGGCACCCTGCTGGCCGCCGAAGGGCTGGAAGCCCCCATCGCCGCCGCCCGCGCCCGGCTGGAAGATGCCGCCCGCGCCGACAATGCCGAGGAAATTGCCACCCGTAACCCGTGGTTCTGCTCCGGCTGCCCGCACAACTCCTCCACCAAGCTGCCCGAAGGCGCGCGCGCCTATGCCGGCATCGGCTGCCACTACATGGTCCAGTGGATGGACCGTGAAACCACCGGCTTTACCCACATGGGCGGCGAGGGGGCGAACTGGATCGGCGAGGCGCCCTTCTCCAGACGCGGCCACGTCTTCCAGAACCTCGGCGACGGCACCTACAACCATTCCGGCGTGCAGGCGATCCGCGCCGCACTCGCCGCCGGCACCACCATCACCTACAAGATCCTCTACAACGACGCTGTGGCGATGACCGGCGGCCAGCACAACGACGGCGACCTCACCGCCCCCCAGATCGCCCGCGAACTCGTGGCGATGGGTGTGAAGGAGGTCGTGGGCGTCTACGACGAGAAGGAAGAGATCGACCGCACGGCTTTCCCGTCCTCCGTCAAGCTCCACCCTCGTGCCGAACTGATGGACGTGCAAAAGCGGCTGGAGAAAATACCCGGCGTCACCGCGATCGTCTACATCCAGACCTGCGCCGCCGAAAAGCGCCGCCGCCGCAAACGCGGTGAATTCCCCGATCCCGACCGCCGCGTTTTCATCAACCCGGCGGTCTGCGAAGGCTGCGGCGATTGCGGCGTGCAATCGAACTGCGTCTCGATCCTGCCGCTGGAAACGCCTCTCGGCCGCAAGCGCCAGATCGATCAATCCTCGTGCAACAAGGATTTCTCCTGCCTGCAGGGTTTCTGCCCCAGCTTCGTCACCCTCGAAGGCGCCAAGCCGAAGAAGGGCAAGGCCGCCGACCTCGACTTGCCCGACCTTCCGGCACCAACGCTGCCCGCGATCAACGGCACGCACAACATCGTCATCACCGGCGTCGGCGGCACAGGCGTCGTCACCGTCGGAGCGCTGCTTGGCATGGCGGCACATCTCGAAGGCAAGGGCTCGGGCGTGATGGAAATGGCGGGCCTCGCACAGAAGGGCGGGGCGGTACACATCCACTGCCGCATCGCCGAAAAGCCCGGCGACATCACCGCCATCCGCGTCGCGACCGGCGAGGCCGATGCCGTGATCGGCGGCGACATGGTGGTCGCGGCAGGCTCGAAAACCCTCGGCCTGATGACCCGCGGGCGCACCCGCGCCGTGCTCAACACCCACGAGATCATCACCGGTGCCTTCACCCGCGACACCGCCTTCCGCCTGCCGACGGACAAGCTCACTCTCTCGCTGCGCGCCCGCGTGGGGGAAGACGCATTGGCACCCCTCAACGCCACGCAGTTGGCGGAAAAACTATTGGGAGACGCCATTTACGCCAATGTCCTCATGTTGGGCGCGGCCTTTCAGGCCGGGCTCGTGCCATTGTCGGAGGAAGCACTCCTGAAAGCCATCGAACTGAACGGCGCTGGCGTGGAAGGCAATCAGCGCGCCTTCGCCATCGGTCGCTGGGCCATAGCCTTCCCGGCTGATGCGGCCCGGACAATAACGCCCGAGCAGCCGGCCGAGGAAACGTTGGCCGATGTCACCGATTACCGCGCCGCCCACCTCACCGCTTATCAGAACGCTTCCCTTGCTGCCCGCTATCGCGCCGCCGTCGCAGCAGCAGAAAAACTGGATCCGGAGTTTGCCCTCGCCGTCGCCAGAGGCTATCACAAGCTGCTCGCCTACAAGGACGAATATGAGGTGGCGCGCCTCCATTCCGAAACCATCGAGGCGCAGGTCGCAGAAGCCTTCGACGGCACCCGCCGAATGCGCTTCCACCTCGCCCCACCTATCCTCGGCGGCAAGGATGCCAACGGCCATCCCCGCAAACGCGCCTTCGGCCCGTGGATACTCTCTGCCTTCCGCCTCCTCGCACGCTTCAAGATCATGCGCGGCACGCCCTTCGATCCCTTCGGTCGCACCGCGGAGAGGCGCATGGAACGCGCCCTGATCTCGGAATACGAAGGCGATCTCGCCAACGTCTCGGCCGGGTTCACCCCGGAAACCCGCGACCTCGCCATCGCCTGGGCCGACCTGCCGCTCCAGATTCGCGGTTTCGGGCACGTGAAGGCGGCCCATGCAGCCGCCGCCGCCAAGCGCCGCGAGGAACTTCTGGCCGCCATCCGGTCCGGCGGCGCCCCGGGCACGGCCCGTGCCGCCGAATGATGCCGAATTCGCAGGCAAGCAACAAACTGTCATAAAAACTGTGACGGATGCGACTTGCTTCGTCGCGATCCCGGCGTACCTTTGATGCCATGACCGAACAGGACATCAAGGAGAGAACCTATTCCCCGGCGGAGCGGCGCTCCGATGCCTGCATCCATTTTGCAGGCATTGTACTCGCGCTCATGGCCGTACCCGTGCTCATCACGTTGGCCGCCGTCTGGCGCGGCGACGTCGCCGCCGTCACCGGCGCCGTCATCTACGGTCTCAGTCTGATCCTGATGATCCACTGCTCGGCACTTTACCACATGGTTCGCGTGCCCCAGTGGCGTCCGGTTTTCCGGCGGATGGACCACACCGCGATCTTCATCAAGATCGCCGGCACCTATACGCCTTTTGCACTGCTTGCCGGCTCGTCGGCGATGCTGCTCACCTTCCTCTGGATCGCCGCCGCCGCAGGCGCCCTCCTGAAGATCCTCGCCCCCGGACGTTTCGAATGGGTGGCATTGTCGCTCTATCTCGGCATGGGCTGGGCAGGGGCCGTGGCGGGCGGAGAGATGATCAGCGCCTTGTCGTGGACGGGCTTTATTCTCATTCTCGTCGGCGGCTTCATCTACACGGTCGGCGTGATCTTTTATCTCTGGGAATTGCTGCCCCACCATAACGCCATCTGGCACGCTTTCGTGCTGGTTGCATCCTGCGTGTTCTATGCGGCCGTCATCGTCGAATTGATCCCCAAGGCCGCTTGACGGCGTCGGGCCTTACAGCCGGAACTTCCAGGTGATGCAGTCCGGCCCGAATGGTGGGCAATCGGCTCCCTGTCCCGCCAGCCATCGAAGCGTCCGCCACCACCGGGCGGCTCACCCCTTGCGGATCATCCAACGCTGGTGCGGAAACACCACTTCGTCGCTGGAGACGATCTCGTGCCCCTGTTCGGCGCAGAAATGCGGCACGTCGATCAGTGCCGCCGGATCATCGGTCTCCACTTCCAGCAGGCTTCCCACCGCCGCAGCCTTCAGCCGCTTGCGGATCTTCAGGACGGGCAGGGGGCACAACAGCCCGCGGGCATCGAGGTGGTCGGAGTCACTCATGCCGCCAGTGCTACCCTGCCGGCTGGCTGGAGGGAATACCCCCCGGCGTTTCCGAGGGCGCGCCTTCACCGATGTTACAACCTTCCACGCCATTGTTATGAACCATCGGATGACGCCCACGGCATTTGCGTCTAAACGGGTTGGAGAACCAGAAGGTCAATCGCATGTTCGGCATAGATATCATGGATGCTTCCCTCCTGCCCGCGCTCCTCGTGGCGCTGGTCGCAGGCGTGATCAGCTTTCTCTCGCCGTGCGTTTTGCCGATCGTACCGTCCTATCTCGCCTATATGGCCGGAACCTCTGTCGATACCGGCAGCCGCCGTCCGCAGGGTCGGGTGATCGTCGCTGCGATCTTCTTTGTCCTCGGCCTGTCCACCATATTCGTGCTTCTGGGCCTCGCCGCCTCCGCCATCGGGTCCGTCTTCCTGCAATACCAGCGCGAGATGGCAATGGCCGCCGGTCTCGTCATCGTTGTGTTCGGTCTGCACTTTCTTGGCATCATCCGCATTCCTCTGCTCTACCGCGAGGCACGGCTGGACGCGGGTGACAGGGGCGGCTCCGCGCTTGGTGCCTATGTTCTCGGGCTGGCCTTCGCCTTCGGCTGGACGCCGTGCATCGGTCCCATTCTCGGCACCATCCTCAGTCTCGCTGCGCAGGAAGGCACGCTGGAACGTGGCATGATCCTCATGGCCACCTACGCCGCCGGGCTCGGCCTGCCGTTCCTCTTCGCCGCCGTCTTCCTCAACAGTTTCGCAGGGATGATGTCCGGTTTCCGCCGCCACATGGGGGCCATCGAAAAGGTCATGGGGGCGCTGCTGGTCCTCGTCGGCGTGATGATGGCCACCGGCCTGTTTTCCAGCTTTTCCTTCTGGCTTCTCGAAACCTTCCCCGGCCTCGCGGCAATCGGCTGAGCCGGCACCGGCGAAAATCTTGGTCTGGCCCCGCCGCACAAATCCGCGTATTCGAAGGACAAACTCCGGCAGGCCAGAGGCGGTATGAGCGACGAACCCGAAGACAGCAAGGCAGACAGTGAGATTTCGCTAAATGGCGAAGGCTTGCTGGGCCGTCTCGGTGTCGCACCCGTCAGCCTCACGTCCGAGTTGCCACGCAAGTTCTACGAGGCCGCGATCGTGCCGATACGCAGCCTGCGCCGCCAGCGTATCCTGATCAACCGGCCCCGGCGCATCGAGGAGATGCTGGCAAGCCGCGCGGCCGAGTTTGCCCGTCCCAAGGAACTGCCCAAGGACATGTTCGAGCTGTTCGGCCGCAACATCTTCGAGGCCGGACCGGAACAATACGCCCGCATCCGCCCGCTGGTGGAAATCGCCTATGGGCCAGACCGGATGAAGCGCTACCTGCCACGGGTCCTCGAGGCCGGGTCTGAAGCCGTCAGCCGCCTCACGGCAACGTCCGGTCCGCAGGACATCTGGCCGGAAATCTACCGCCTCTCAGCCGATATCAACCTGCGCATGATCCTGTCGCTGACCGTCGACCAGCCCGAGGGCAAGTACTTCGCCGAGAAGATCCCAGAAGTCGCTGCCCGGTTCGCCAGAACCGGCATGGCTTCCGAATTCGGAGGCAAGGGCCCGAAGGCCAAGGGCTCGGATGGCACAGTGCTGGCTGCTGCACTCGACCGTCATCTTCAGGCCCGCGTGCCCGGCATCGCCGAGTTCAAGGGGCCGCAGGATGTCGCGACCGACCTGATGCTCGTCCAGCATCCCGATACATGGGAACGGCTGGATGCCAATTTTGTTCGCCACCAGATCGCCGCACTTCTGGTCCATGGCACCGAAGCCATCGCTTCGGCGCTGGCATGGGCGCTCTGGTTCACCGCTGCCACAGATGGGCTGGGCGAGCGGGCACAAGCAGAGGCCGCCGCTGCCTGCTCCGGTCCGCAGGGACTCGACTTCATGGCGTTGGCCCGGCTGCGCCTCCTGCCGGCCATCCTCTCCGAGACCCTGCGCCTCGCGCCCCCCGTTCCGATCTTCGCCCGCCGGCCACGACAGGTCGAACAGGTGCGCGACATCGCTGTCCGCGAGAGTGGCTTCCTGTTCATCTCGCCATGGCACCTCGGCCGGCATCAGGAGTTCTGGGACGAGCCGGAGCGCTTTGATCCGGAACGCTGGCTGCAAGGCGGCAAGGGTACGGAGCCGGGGTTCCACAACATCCCGTTTTCGGCCGGCAAACGCCGCTGCCCGGCTGCCGGCATGGTCCGACTCGACGTGCTGGCGCTGCTCACCCTGATCCTCGGCCACTGTCGCATCTCTCCGGCGCCTGACGCCGCACCGGAGCCGCAGCCCGGCGTGGCCCTGGGCGGTCGTGGTCTGTCCCTGACAGTCGGGAAACCCTGAAATGGCCCACGCGCAAGCGAACGCCCTGCCGCCGGAAGCGGCCACCGAAGCGTCTCAGCCACAGGAAGTCCGTCGCCGTCACGTGTTCTACGTGCCCGGCTTCGACCCCATGGGCGCCCGCCGCTATCGCGAACTCTACCGCACGCACTCCGCCCGTCAGGCCGAAATTTCGGGCTATGAAATCGCCGTCAGTGCGGCCCCGAAACAGGCCGGCAACTATGCGTGGAGTGTCTCCTCCGAGATCGAGGGCCAGAAGACAGAAACCATCGTCGAGTTTCTGGAGTGGTCCGACCTCGTCCGCCAGACGATGAACCGCAACACCCTGCACGCCCTCTGGACATGGGCCTGGACCGGCACGTGGTTCCTGTGGTCCGGCGCGGTCCGCGCCTGGGCCAGCCTGCACCGCAAGATCCTGATCCCCGGCCTTTACCCCTACCTGACCATTCTCGCGCAACTGTTGGCCGGCCTTCTGGTCGGTCTGGCCGCCGGCGGTCTCGCCGCCGCATTCGGCCTGGCCACACCCGCCGTCCGCGCCGTTGCGCTCGTCGCCGGGGTGGCCGCCACCGCCGCCATCCTGCGCTACTTCCGCAAACGCGATCAGAAACACTACATCTACTACCTGCTGTTCATGCTCGCATACGCCGCCGTCCGTGCACAGAAGCGCCCGAAAATGATGCTCGACCGCGAGGACGCGTTCGCCAGACGCATCGCCGAGGTCCTCCGCACGGGCGAGGCCGACGAAGTGCTCGTCGTCGGCCATTCCGCCGGCGGGTACGTCGCCGTACCGATCGTGGCAAAGCTAGTGCGCATGCCCGGTCTGCCTCTTGAACGACTGGGCCTGCTGACGCTCGCCCATGTCATCCCGCTCACCTCTTTCCTCAAGGGGGCAGGGGACATGCGCGCCGATCTCAACATCCTGTCGAAGACCCCGGAAATCACATGGCTCGATGTTTCCGCTCCGGGCGACGGAGGCTGTTTCCCACTCTCCGATCCCGTCGCCACCTGCGGTGCCGCCGACGATGACCAGATCTGGCCGAAAGTCATCTCCGCTGCCTTCTCGATGACCCTTTCGGAGGAGAAGCAGGACCCGAAGACCTTCACCTTCTTTGAGCGCCACTTTCAGTACATCTACGCCTTCGACTACCCGCGCGAATACGATTACTTCCGCATCACCGCCGGGCCGATGACGCTGCGGACCCGCTTCGCGCACCGCGACAGCACCACGTCCCGCATCACCCGCGTCTGCACCCCCTACACGGACCGCGAGCAATGACAGACTACATCCCGCCCATGCCCGATACACGCCCGGAGAATGCCTCCTGGCGCCAGCGCCTCAGGCTCGCCCACCAGGACATGTTCGCCTCGCTGCCCCAGCGCCTCTATTCGGCATGGATGGCGCAGACGCGCTTCCCGCTGTTCCACACCTTTCTCGTCAACGACCCGGACGTGACGAAAACCGTGCTGGAAGAACGTCCCGACGACTTCCCGAAATCCGACATCATCCGCGACACGCTTAAGCTGCTGCTCGGCAACTCCGTCTTCGTCACCAACGGCGAGGTCTGGAAGCGCCAGCGCCGCATTATCGACCCGTCCTTCGAGGGCGGCCGTCTGCGCGACGTGTTCCCCGCGATGGTCGAGGCCGGGCAGAACTGCACCGCGCGGCTTGCAGAGCAGGCCAATGGCGAGCCGGTGGAAATCGAGTTCGAAACCGCCCACGCCGCCGCCGATGTCATCTTCCGCACGCTCTTCTCACGCCCCATCGAGGACGAAAAGGCCCGCGCCGTCTTCTACGCCTTCCGCAACTACCAGCGCTCGGCCCCGCTAATGACCTATTCGGCACTTCTGAAAATGCCCGACTGGGTGCCGCGCTTCCGCTCGAAGAAATCCCGCGTCAATGCGCAGGAAATCCGCGACCTGATCACCGAGATGACGGAAATCCGCGAAGCCGAGATTGCGGCGGGCACGGCTCCCGACGACCTCGCCACCAAGATCATGACCACCGCCGACCCGCTGACGGGCGAGAAATTCGACACCGAGGAAATGGTCGATCAGGTCGCCATCTTCTTCCTTGCCGGGCACGAAACCTCCGCCTCCGCTCTGTCGTGGACGCTCTATTGCCTCGCCGCCTGCCCGCATTTTCAGGAGCGGGCCGCCGCCGAGGCGCAGGCGGCATGGCAGGATGCACCCGACTTCGCCAACATGCGCAACCTGCCCTTCATCCGCGACGTCTTCCGCGAGGCGCTGCGCCTCTATCCGCCCGTGCCCATGATGGTCCGCGAACCCGTGAAGAATGAGCGTTTCCGCAAGCGCGATGTCGGCAAGGGCTCGCTGCTGTTCCTCTCGCCGTGGCATATGCAAAGGCACGAGAAGATGTGGGAACGCCCCCATGTCTTCGACCCGGACCGCTGGCAGGAAGCCGCGACCAAGGAGGCCAGCCGCAAGGCCTATCTGCCCTTTTCCTCCGGCCCCCGCGTCTGCACGGGCGCGGGCTTCGCGATGATCGAGGGCGTGATCCTGCTGGCGCTGATCCTGCGCGACCTCAAATTCGAGCTCGTGGAGGGCCGCGTGCCCAAACCCGTGCATCACCTGACGGTACGGTCGGAGGACGGCATCTACCTGTCGATCACCAGGCGCCGCCCCGCTTAGGTTGGGCAACCTGCCGACGATGGCAACGCCCGGAAGTCGGCAAGCCTACCGACTCATCACCGACGCCCCGCCGCTTGCCCTCGCGCCATCCGCTGGAACACGAACAACCGGATCGCCGAGGCCAGCCCGCATTCCACGCCCCGCGCCGCGTCGATCTCAGCCGCCAGCGCGTTGATCGCCTTGCCGTCTGCCGCCGCGATCTTCACGAACTCCCGCCAGTAGGGATCTTCGAGGCTGACCGATGTCCGATGGCCGCGCAGTGTCAGCGAGCGCTTCCTCGGCCGTGCTGCCGAAAAATCTACGTCCATCGCTGTAGGGAGGCTGGGCGGCGGTTGGAAACTCCGTCACCGCTCATGCGTCTTCGTCCTCGATCTCATGTCCGCCGGTTCGCAGCCGTTCCGCCTTCGCGGCTTCAACTCCTGCCTTGTCCGATGCCGACAGCCGCGCGGCGTCCGTGCGGGTCTCAGCTTCGCGGCGCGCGGCATCCCGTGCCTGCGTCTTGCGAAAACGTCGGAGGTTCACAACCTTGGTCATTGGCTCAGGCTAATCGGGCCCGAACCGAATTTGAACTGAAAAAGTGGGCGTTCGGACGGGTGGGCCCGGTGATGTCAGATCAGCGCCCGCGTTTCCGCTGCCGACAGGGTTGGCAGCATGTGGCACTCAATGCCGCGCCGCACGGCCCGCATCCCCGCGCATTCGCACCAGCAGCCCTCGGCCTGCACCATTTCCTGAGCATCGAAGTTAAGATGGTAATAGGTGATCACAGCGACGGAGACTTCCGAGATCGTCCTTCCGTTCACCAGGTCACGCGCCGAGACCAGCACCTCACCGGCACCGAACAACGCCTGCGCATGCCAATCCTGCACCCGCAGCCATTGTGCCGGAGAAACGTAGAGATCTCGTGAATTGCCAAGGGCAGAGCCGGAGCGCAGCAATACCGGGTTTTCTTCCCGCCCTGGCACGAAGCGCGAACAGGTCAACCGCCGCAGCGGTTTCAGCCCTCTGAATGTCACGATCCTCTCGCCAACCTTCAGGTCTTCCACGGCCACCGGACCGCGTTCCGTGGCAATTTCGGTGCCCCGTGCCAGCCCGGCCTTCAGCGCCGTTTCCGTCCGAGCGTTCGGGTTGCGTGTGTCCGTGACGTCGATACCCTCGTCCAACACGATCTGATCCATGTTCTCCACCGTGCCCCTCCAGTGAAATGGTTGATCTATGAAGGGTAGCATTTCCATATGACAATAATAGTGCTGCACCTGCTAAAAGATCGTACCGCGTCGCACAAAAATCGTTTTGCGCAAAATTTGATCATTTGGTGGGGTTTGATGGAAGAGTGGGCGATTGCAGGCCAGGTAATCAAACCTGATACCTGAGAGGTAATGAAATCCACTACCTCTCTCCAGAGACGTCAATCAGGCGGCGGATATGGGCGAAACGGCGCAATCAGCCATACCGAACCCATACCAAAACCATACCAAATCCATATTCGCCCCGCAGGGCGATAGGTCAGTCCTTCGGCCCGATCATGTCCTTCGGCTGCACCACCCGGTCAAAGGTTTCGGCGTCGACAAACCCAAGTTTTATTGCCTCTTCCTTGAGCGTCGTCCGGTTCTTGTGCGCGGTCTTCGCCACCTTCGTGGCATTGTCATAGCCAATTTCCGGCGCCAGCGCCGTCACCAGCATCAGGCTTTCCCACATCAATTTCGAGATCCGATCCTCGTCCGCCTCTATGCCGACAACGCAATTGTCGGTGAAGGCCACACTCGCATCGCCCAGAAGTTGCATGGATTGCAGAACGTTATACGCCATCATCGGCTTGTACACGTTCAGTTCGAAATGCCCCTGCGAGCCGGCAAAGCCCACGGCGGCGTCGTTGCCCATCACATGAGCGCATACCTGCGTCAGCGCTTCGCACTGCGTGGGGTTCACCTTGCCCGGCATGATTGAGGAGCCCGGTTCATTTTCCGGCAACATCAACTCCCCAAGGCCGCAGCGCGGGCCGGAACCAAGCAGGCGGATATCGTTAGCGATTTTGAAAAGACTTGCTGCTACAGTCTTCAATGCACCTGACATCTCAACCAGTGCGTCATGTGCAGCCAGTGCCTCGAACTTGTTCGGTGCAGTAACGAATGGGTAACCTGTGATCCGCGCCATGTTGGCAGCGACTTTCTCGCCCCAACCTGCCTTGGTGTTCAGCCCGGTGCCCACGGCGGTTCCACCCTGCGCCAGCGGGTAGATGTTTTCCAGCGCCGCCTTGACCCGCTTGATTCCCTGTTCCACCTGGAAGGCATAGCCCCCGAACTCCTGGCCCAGCGTCAGCGGCGTCGCATCCTGCGTGTGCGTCCTGCCAATCTTGATTATATCTTTGAAAGCATTGGCTTTTTCACTCAACGCCCCATGCAGCTTTTGCAGGCCGGGCAGCACAACGTCGTGTGCCGTCGTCGCCACCGCGATATGCATCGCCGTCGGGAACGTGTCATTGGAAGACTGGCCCATGTTGCAGTGATCATTGGGATGAACCGGCGATTTGGAGCCGATCTCACCACCCAGCATCTCAATAGCCCGGTTCGCAATCACCTCGTTGGCGTTCATGTTCGATTGCGTACCTGATCCGGTCTGCCAGACCACCAGAGGGAAGTTGTCGTCGAGCTTGCCCGCCACCACTTCCGCCGCAGCCGCCTGGATCGCCTCACCGAGCTTCGGATCGAGCGTGCCCAGTTCCACGTTGGCTTCGGCACAGGCCTGCTTGATCACCCCCAGCGCCCGAACGATCGCAACCGGCTGTTTCTCCCAGCCGATCGGAAAATTCATAATGCTTCTCTGGGTTTGCGCACCCCAGTACTTGTCTGCCGGTACTTCCAGCGGGCCAAAACTGTCGGATTCGGTGCGGGTATCGGCCATGACAGGCTCCTCTGCAATTGGGTCGTGCAGAGCTATAGCGCGGCCGACGGGTGTTGCCAATTGCCTCAGTGCTTGCGGAAATGGTCGAGGCTCACGACGTCGCCGGAACCATCTGTTTCCTCTGCGTCCTCCGCCTCGTCGACATCGTTCTCTTCGTCCTCGTCATCATCATTTTCATGCGCGTCGAAACGCAATCCGAATTCGGCCGACGGGTCCACGAAGGTCTTGATCGCATCGAAGGGCACCACCAGAACTTCAGGCATGTCGGCGAAATTCAGAGTGATGGAGAACCGGTCTTGAAGCACCGTCAGGTCGGCAAACCAGTGCTGAATGACGATCGTCATCTCTTCTGGATAACGTTCCTTGAGATACGGCGCGATGTCCACACCCGGATGATGCGTATCGAAGGTGATGAAGAAGTGATGCTCGCCCGGCAGGCCGTTTTCGGCCACCGATTGCAAGACCTCCGACATGACGCCCTGCAGCGCCTTGTGCATCAACTGACCGTAGTGGAATCGGTCGCTCATTCGTATCCCCCAAGTAAGCTAGGCCCACCATAACCAAAAAATCCCGTGGCGAAAGGCCGGGATGGCACATCGTTTTCCTGATTGGGGATAAGTGCAGGCTTCTGTTGCCAGGTGCCTGCGAACCCCGCCCAAAGCTGCAAAGCCTTAGGACTTAGATTTCGACTTTTCGCACAGCTTACGCTGCGAGAGCCATCGGAGCTTTGTTGTCATTTGCAACTAGCTTAGGTGAACCGATAACGGTGGCATCCCGCCGAGTGAAAGCTAACATCTTTAGACGTCCGTCGATCCTGTTTCGGCCCCATGCACCCCCAAATGAAGGGTTTTTGGTGGAGCCGCCGGGTACCGCCCCCGGGTCCGATCCGTTTATTACATGCGCGTTTATCACCATAGTCCCTTGCGGGACATTCCATAGATAGGGGCTGCCGGGCGGTTTGAAAAGGGGAACTGTGCAAGAGCGTTGACATCTGCCCGCCCGCTTACTGTTAGTTAAACTTTTGGCTGTATTGTTCGTCTCAGCTTCGCAGTTGGTAGCCCGTTTTGAATATCCACCAGATGACGGCAAGGCAGGCCAGCAGGAACACGGTAATAAAGCCGAGACTGAATGCCAGATTGACGTCTGCCACCCCGTAGAAACTCCAGCGAAATCCGCTGATGAGGTACAGGACGGGATTGAAGTAGGTGACGGTCTGCCAGAACGGTGGCAGCATCGAGACCGAGTAGAAACTGCCGCCAAGAAACACCATTGGCGTGATCACGAGCAGGGGCACCAGTTGCAGCTGTTCGAAGTTCTTGGCCCAAATACCAATGATGAACCCGAGCAGGCTGAAGGAGATACAAGTCAGCACCAGGAAAAAGATCATGATCAGTGGATGTTCGATTCGTAGGTCCACAAACAGCGTGGCCGTGAGCAGAATGATCAGTCCAATCGCCATAGCCTTGGTTGCTGCGGCCCCGACATAGCCGATGACCACTTCGAAGAAAGAAACAGGCGCTGACAGTAACTCATAGATCGTCCCGATGAATTTCGGAAAATAGATACCGAAGGACGCATTGGAGATTGCCTGCGTCAGCAGTGACAGCATGATCAACCCCGGAACGATAAACGCGCCGTAGGAAACTCCATCAACTTCATCGATCCGGCTGCCGATTGCCGATCCGAAAACGACGAAATACAAGGATGTTGAAAGCACCGGAGAAATGACGCTCTGCGCCAACGTCCGGAAAGTCCGCGACATCTCGAACTTGTAAATCGCAGCGACCGCCTGCCAGTTCATCGGTTTTCCTTCACGAGATTGACGAAGATTTCCTCGAGCGAGCTTTGCCGGGTCTCGATATCCTTCAACCGCAGACCGGCGTTTGCCAGATCAGCCAGCAGCGCGGTAATACCTGTACGCTCACCTGTCGTCTCATAGCTGTAATGCAATTGTGTCTTCGGCTCGCCAACCGTCAGGCGGTAACCGGATAGCGACTCCGGCAGCTTCTCTACCGGCTCCTGCAATTCGATCTGCAGCTGTTTCTGCCCCAGTTTCTGCATCAGAGCCTGCTTGTCCTCGACCAGCAGGATTTCTCCGTGATTGATGACGCCGACCCGATCCGCCATCTCTTCGGCTTCCTCAATGTAATGCGTCGTCAGGATAATCGTGACGCCTTCGGCCCTCAACTGCCGCACAACTTCCCACATATCCTTGCGGAGTTCGACATCTACACCTGCAGTCGGTTCGTCGAGAAACAGAATGCGCGGTTCATGGCTCAACGCCTTGGCGATCAGCACTCTTCGCTTCATGCCGCCGGACAGCGTGCGGATCTGGTTGTCCTTTTTGTCCCAGAGGGAGAGGGACCTCAGGACCTTCTCGATCACCGCATTGTTCCGGTTCTTGCCAAACAGTCCGCGCGAAAAAGAAACGGTGTTGAATACGGTCTCGAAAGGCTCGATCGTTATTTCCTGCGGTACGAGCCCGATCAGCGCCCTTGCATTGCGAAAATCGTCCTGGCTGTCGAAACCGCCGACGGAAATTGTACCGCTGGTAGGCAGGGTGATGCCGCAAATCGTTGAAATTAGAGTGGTTTTTCCTGCTCCGTTTGGGCCGAGCAAGGCGAGAATTTCACCTTCCTTGATTTCCAGAGAGACATTCTTGAGGGCCTGAAAACCGCCCTCGTAGACCTTGGAGAGGTCTGAGACGCTAATTATTGATGCCATGGGAAACTGCCGATTTGAGTGTCGGATACATGTAGGCAGCCTCAAAAAGGTTACAAGAAGTTAAGGTTCAATCTTCCTGAATGAGGTTTCTGGCAAGCGGTGTGCCGCGGGCAATGTCTTGCCTCGCCCGACGCCCCATCACTTCCGGCAGGGCTGCCGGGGAAAGGCCAAAACCCGGACGTATGGAACGGACATTGGTACTGGTCAGCAACTCTCCGGCCTTTATATCCACAACTGCGTACAGGGACCGCCGGAAAACCACCGATCCTTTTTCTGCCGGGGCACGTTCATAGGTGACTGCACCAATGGCCGCATGTGCGTTCTTGCAGTCTTCGACCAGCGCCTTGAATTCATCTGGTTCCATCGAGAAGGCGGCGTCAGGGCCACCGTCGCTTCGCGCCAGTGTGAAATGCTTCTCCACCACGGATCCCCCGAGCGCAATGGACGTGACGGCGGCGGCACTTCCCATTGTATGGTCGGACAGGCCGGAAACGCAGCCGAAGGCGTCACCAAGATGGCGGATTGTCGCCAGGTTAGCCTGTTCGATCGGTGCTGGGTAGGAACTGATACAATGCAGCAGGATCAGTTCGGAGCATCCATTTGTGCGGGCCGTACTCACCGCCGCTTCGATCTCTGCCAGGTTGCCCATCCCGGTCGAGATGATCATCGGTCTACCCTGTTGGGCGACCTTGGCAATCAACGCAAGATCGACGATTTCGAAAGAGGCGATCTTGTAGGCAGGCGCATCGAGTCCCGCCAGCAGGTCTACGGCCGTATCGTCGAAGGGCGTAGAAAACAGGGTGACGCCAAGGTCCCGTGCCCTTAAAAACAGAGGCTCATGCCACTCGAATGGGGTCTGGGCCTCGCCGTAGAGCTCATATAGCCGTCGACCGTCCCAAAGCCCGCCTTCTATGGTGAAGCCAGGGCCATCGTGATCAATGGTGATTGTGTCGGGTGTGTAGGATTGCATCTTGATCGCGTCGGCACCGGTGGCGGCAGCCGCCTCCAGCAAACGCAGCGCCCGATCCAACTGACCGTTATGGTTGCCTGAGATTTCACAGATGATGTAAGGCGGATGGCTCGGACCAATCTTGCGCCCGTTGATTTCGACATCTCTCTTCATCCTGCGTCCCTAGTCTCTTGTGCCGCTTGTCGCACCCGTCTCCGAACGCGACTCTGCATATCCTCGATAACCCACGCAAGGGTGCAAACCTTCAGGCCCCCAGCGCGCGCCCAAGCTCTGCTACTACGCGATCCTGCAGTTCAAATGTCAGCGCCGGAAACATCGGCAGAGAGATGGCGCGGCGGTAGTATGCTTCGGCATTGGGAAAATCGCCCTCGGCGAACCCACGCGCGCGATAGAAAGGCTGAAGATGTACGGGAATGTAGTGCAGATTTACCAGTATATCGGCCGCACGCATTGCTGCGAAAACCTGGCTGTGCTGCGTTTCCGGGACGAGTACGGGATAGAGATGAAGTGCTGAACGGCTGTTGCTCTCCGGTGCTGGCTGCCGAACGGGCAGGGAGGTCAGCATCTCGTCGTATCGTCGGGCAAGCACATGGCGTCGTGCGATTATGTCCTGCAACCGGGTCATCTGACTGGCGCCGAGTGCCGCCTGCATGTCGGTCATACGGTAGTTGTAGCCGAGCATTATCTGTTGGTAATACCAGCCACCATGGCTTGGCTCCGTCATCTCCTCCGGATCACGGGTAATCCCGTGGCTTCGCAGGAGATCGAGCCTGCGGGCGAGTGCGGGGTCGTTCGTGGTAGCGGCACCGCCTTCCGCAGTAGTGATGATCTTTACAGGATGAAAACTGAAAACCGTGATATCGGCGTATCGGCCATCGCCCACGATGCTGTCTCGGTAGCTGGCACCGATAGCATGGCTGCTGTCCGACAGAATAGCGAACCCGTGCTTGTCTGCCAGAGCCCGAAGTGGCGCCATATCGCAGGGGCGCCCGCACAGATCCACCGGGATAAGCACCTTTGGTTTGCGTTTGGTCGTTTCCAGCTTCGCTTCCAGCGCCTCAACGGACATCGTCCACGTGTCTACGTTTATGTCGACGAAATCGACATCCGCGCCGCAATATAATGCGGCGTTGGCGGAAGCTACGAATGTGTTCGGAACCGTCCAGACCATGTCCCCTGGTCCGACCCCTAGCGCAAGACAGGCGATGTGCAACGCTCCGGTTGCGGAGCTGGTCGCCACCGCGTGTTCGGCACCTGTCGCGGCGCAGATGGCGGCTTCAAAGCGCGGCACGGCGGGACCTTGCGTCAGGTAATCGGAGACGAGTACCTCGCGGACGGCGGCAATGTCCTCTTCGGTAACTGTCTGCCGACCGTAGGGAATGACAGTCATTAATTTTCCGCCTGATACGCCGCCACAAGGTCGCGAAGCTCTTCAACCGTCAGGAAATCCGGGTTCGTGCCGCTGTTGTAAGCATAGCCGGGTTCGACCGCCTTGCCGCCCATCTTTGCCGAATAGTCATCCAGTGAGACGTCTCCGGCGCTTGGAAGGATCGCAAAGTACTTGCCCAGATCAACGGTGTTGTAGCTGTCGGAGGCGGTGATCATTTCCTCGTGAATCTTCTCGCCGGGCCGAATTCCGACAATGGGTTTTTCGCAGTCGGGTCCAATGGCTTCGGCCACGTCGGTTATCCGATAGGACGGAATCTTCGGAACGAAAATCTCGCCGCCCTCAGCATTTTTCAATGCCCACAGGACCATATCCACGCCTTCACGCAGGCTGATGTTGAAGCGAGTCATCGCCGTGTCGGTTATCGGCAGTCGGCCGGATGCTTTCTGGGCAAGAAAGAACGGGATCACGGAACCTCTACTGCCCATGACGTTGCCATACCGGACGACCGATATCTTCAGATCGCGGGCGCCGCGGATGTTCATCGCCGCGGTAAACAGTTTGTCGGAACAAAGTTTCGTGGCGCCGTAGAGGTTGATCGGTGCCGCCGCCTTGTCCGTCGAGAGGGCGACGATGCGTGAAACTCTGGCGTTGAACGCTGCTTCGATTACGTTGTTGGCACCGAGAACGTTGGTCTTGATGCATTCAAACGGATTGTGTTCGGCTGCCGGTACCTGCTTCAGTGCGGCTGCGTGGATTACCACATCGACGCCTTCGAACGCACGGGCGAGACGCTCCGGGTCGCGGACATCGCCGATGAAATAACGCAGGCAACGGTGTTCGGTCGGGTTGAAGACCTGCTGCATTTCGAACTGTTTGAGTTCATCGCGGGAAAATATGATCAGCCTGCGGATATCTGGCTGCGTTTCGAGTATGCGAGCCACGAAGGCGCGACCGAAGGATCCGGTGCCACCCGTGATCAAAAGGCTCTTTCCGCTCAAATCCACTGCTCGGTCTCCACGCTTCCTTGTTTCGTTCCGGAGACTTATTGAATTCACCGGCCCGCGTCCAGCGTGTCACTGTTGCATCCTGAAATTCGAATTGCGTAGTGTCCTCTCAGTTCCGACATCTAGCGTCGGGTTCAGAAACGAGGTTGCGATGAATTGGGCCGTTATCCCGGCACGTGGAGGCAGCAAGCGCGTGCCCCGCAAAAACATCAGGTCATTCTGCGGAAAACCGATGATCGCTTGGGTGATCGAAGCCCTGCACAAAGCCGGATGTTTCGCTGACATCGCCGTCTCGACCGACAGCGAGGAGATTGCCGACGTTGCCCGAAGTTATGGCGTAACGGTTCCGTTCATGCGCCCGGATGATCTTTCCGACGACATGACAGGTACAACGGACGTCATCGCCCATGCGGTTGCCTGGGCACGGGGGCAGGGCCGGGAATACGACAGTGTAACCTGTGCATATGCGACGGCGCCATTCCTTCGGCCTGAGGATGTTCTCAAAGCGCTGTCGAAATTATCGGAGGAAGGGCGGGACTTCGTCTTTCCGGTCACGGCTTTCCCCGCGCCAATTGAGCGTGCGATCCGGCTGAATGACCGTGGTGATGTATCGATGGATCGCCCCGACCATTTTGCGACACGCTCTCAGGATCTGGCTCCTGTCTACCATGATGCAGGGCAATTTTATGTTGGAAAGCCTGAGGCATGGCTCCAGAAACGAAAGCTGTTTTCTGAGGCGTCCGGAGCGCTGGTTCTTCCAGGGTGGCGGGTCCAGGACATCGACACTGAAGACGACTGGCATCGCGCGGAGCTGATGTTCAGAGCGCTCGGCTACGACGAGAACTGAGCGTCAGCGGCCCGAACGCAGGATCGGAACTTCGCGTTTTGGCAGGTCCGGGATGGTGACTTCCAACTCGTGGCTGACAGTAGATTTCGCACCGACATCAACGTCGGTATCGGCTCTCGCGCTGCCACCACCAGAAAGCGTCAGGGCTGATCCGGCCACCACGGCGTCCCCGAGAGCCGCTGAGGCTGCGGCAGCGAGGCTGTGCATGCTGGTGTCTTCGTCTGTGGCTGCGTTTGCCGCGTCGTCTGCCGGTGTTTCTGACAAGTCCAGATTGAGCGTTCCGACTGCGGTCGGGAGTTGCGGCTGCGCCGGCCGGCCCTGAGGTGCGGCGAGCGCCGGTGCCAGCTTGGCGACCGCAGTCTCGTCCGTAGGCAGGGGCAGACGTTCGGCATTCTGCTGCTTGCGATACTCATTACCGAGAATGCTGTCCGCCAGATTCGGAGCATGCGCAACGCTGCTGGGCTGCCTGCGACGAGCCGGCAAATGATCGGTCTTCGATGAGATTGTAACGGGGCCGAGAACTGTGCCGTCTCCGAGTTGTTCCGCTGCGGCCGTCACGACGGTTTCAGCCGGGCAATCCGGCTCATCAGAAGGCGTTTCCTCGTCGAGGATGCGAATACGGCCGTTGTCGAGCAGAGCATCTACCTTGGTAGCATCGATGTTTCCGACCAGAGCGGCGTTCAGATCATCCTGAGTATCGATGCCTTCGTCCGCCGGGGTAACAGATTTCGCCTCGAAACCGTTCCGGCACCGCGGATCGTCTGCAGCCACATCCGCTTCCGGAGCTTCTGCAGATGGTGTGACGACAGTTTCGGCAGTGGCAATGCGGGCGATCTGACGGCGTCGCAGATCTTCCTCCCGGGGGATACGGGCCGCCGAGAGCGGTCTTACTGTCCGTTCAGCCGGTTCGGCGGAGGTTCCGCCTGTGGAAGATGTAACACCGACCGATTTGCTACCGGGTGTTGGTCCCGAACGACGAGTGGTGAAGCCGCCCCTCTGGTCACGGTTCGTGCCGCCCAGACGAAGGCTCTGGCCCCGGTCCGATGTAGTGAGGTCTTCAACTCCGATATCATAGCCGACGCCTCTGTTGAGGCCGGAATAACCGCTTGCCGCCGTCTCGACAGGACCCTCGCCGTTCCCTTCGGAATCGCCCAATGTGCCGCCGTCACGTCCATCACTGCCTATTGCATAGGCGTCTTGTACATCCTTGCTGCCCGGATTTTCCATAGCAGCGACGACTGGTTCGCTTCGCTTTTGCGATCCAGAATTGATTAGAGCGATGACTGGAATTGAGAACAGACCTACGATCGCAGCGGCGACTACCCATTCACCAACTGCGGACCCCCTCTCATCCGCAAGAGTGAGCCGAAGCGAAACTCTGCCTTTGGATGATAACTCGAACATACTCGATACCTTTGGACCCATTCGCGCATACGTTGCGAAGACAAATTTAACTCTGATACCCACGACGATCATAGGATAGAGTGAACAAAAAGTTAATTCTGAAAGCTGGCAAAAATCACATTCCCGACAAGTTAATAAGTCTAATTATTTCAATTCGTTACGCCTAGTGACACATTGCTGCCATAAAGTCGGCAACTCACGTCTCATATTGCCCGCCGGAATCCCCGGTTACCCAAGGTAAGATGTAACTTGTGAACATGCAAATCAACCCTGGATTGTCTTGCTCCGTCAATTTGCGTGAGCCTAACTGCGTCGCTTGAATAGGGTGGCACAAATTGGTTGAGATCGTATTAAATTCGACGGACTGATCTGGAGGTGCGTCGGTTGGTCTGTTGACCTCGGCGCCGAGGCGTCCTACTCCCAATCTAGCAGAATGCTGCAGTGGCTGTCAGCCGGATCACGGTGATGCGCGGGACAGGAGAATGCCTTGGAAGAGTTGTTGAGAGAATATTTGCCGATTCTGGTTTTTCTCGGGTTGGCAATTGCGCTCGGTCTTGTGCTGATGCTGTCCGCGGTGATCGTCGCCGTCCGAAACCCGGATCCGGAAAAGGTCAGCGCATACGAATGCGGTTTCAACGCTTTCGACGACGCCCGGATGAAGTTCGATGTCCGGTTTTACCTGGTGTCGATCCTGTTCATCATTTTCGACCTTGAAGTTGCTTTCCTGTTCCCGTGGGCGGTCAGCTTCGGGGCTGTCGGCGTGTTTGGGTTCTGGTCCATGGTGGTCTTTCTCGGCGTACTGACGGTGGGGTTCATCTACGAATGGCGGAAAGGGGCCCTTGAATGGGAGTAGCAAGCTCTGTGAACACGGCGGGAGCCGACAAGGAATCCGCAACGCTGCAACTCAACAAGGAGTTGCAGGACAAGGGTTTTCTGCTGACCTCGACCGAAGATATCATCAACTGGGCGCGCACGGGCTCGCTTCACTGGATGACATTTGGACTGGCATGTTGTGCGGTGGAGATGATGCACACCTCCATGCCGCGTTACGATCTCGAACGGTTCGGAACCGCGCCGCGGGCATCGCCACGGCAATCCGACCTGATGATCGTCGCCGGAACATTGACCAATAAGATGGCACCAGCGCTGCGGAAGGTATACGATCAGATGCCCGAGCCGCGCTACGTGATCTCGATGGGGTCGTGTGCCAACGGTGGCGGCTATTACCACTACAGTTACTCTGTCGTGCGTGGCTGTGACCGCATCGTGCCCGTGGACATTTATGTTCCGGGTTGCCCGCCAACGGCGGAGGCGTTGCTCTATGGAATTCTGCAACTTCAGCGAAAGATGCGCCGTACCGGCACGATAGCCCGCTAAGTCGCCAGCTTCGAAGGAAAAATCATGACCGACTCCCTGATCGAGCTGAGCCAGTCGATCACCATCGCACAGGAAGAGGCCGTCATCGATGTCAGTGTGCTGAGGGATGAACTGACGGTCACCGTCTCCCCCTCCGCTATCGGCGAGTTTGTTACGTTCCTGAAAAACGATGCCAACTGCCAATTTACGACGCTGATTGACATCACCGCTGTGGATTTCCCTGAACGGGAGCGTCGGTTCGAGGTTGTCTACCATTTCCTGTCGATGACGCAGAACCAGCGGATCCGGCTGAAGCTGCCGGTTCGCGAGGGGGAAATCGTGCCGTCGATCTCGGAAGTGCACCCCTCTGCCAATTGGTTCGAGCGTGAAGTCTTCGATATGTACGGCATCATGTTCTCGGGCCATCCGGACCTGCGCCGTCTGCTGACGGACTACGGCTTCCGTGGTCATCCGTTGCGCAAGGATTTCCCGACGACAGGCTACGTCGAAGTCCGCTACGATGAGGCGGAAAAGCGTGTGATCTACGAACCTGTTGAACTCGTTCAGGAATATCGTCAGTTCGACTTCATGAGCCCCTGGGAAGGTGCTGAGTACATCCTGCCGGGTGACGAGCAGGCGGCGAAGGGCTGAGGCTTATGCGGGACGACGCAGATCTCGATGCGATGGACGATGCGGAGGGCCGTGAGCCTCTGGTACAGCCGGACCACCCGGACAGACATCTCTGGCGCCGTCTGATCGGTACGCCGGGACCGCACCCGGCGGCCGAAGACGCGACATATGTGTTCGGACTCGGTGCGCAGAAATCCGGTTCTACCTGGCTGTTCGACTACCTTGCCGGCCATCCGGATTGCTACGTGCCTGTGCGCAAGGAATTGCATTACTTTTCAAACCCATATCATGTCGATCTCGGCAAGCTCGAATCTCGATACCTCAACAGACTGGCGCGACGCGGCAAGGCGTTTCTGGAAGCAAAGCCGAAGGCTAAGGCGGCGCGGGGGCAGCAGATGCTGGACGATGTGCTCTGGCGGGCAATGTTCCCTGTGGGCCACGATGGTCACGCTTCCTACCTCCGCTATCTGTCGAGCGGTTATGAGGGCCAGCGATGCATCTGCGATATCACGCCGGCCTATGCCGTTGTCGAGCGGGACATGATGGCAGAAATGCACAGAATCGTTCCTCGTTCCCGGTTCGTATTTTTTATGCGTGATCCCGTAGGGAGACTTTGGTCACAGGCGCGGATGAACGGGTTCCGCCGCAAGGGTGTCAGCGAGGACAAGAAGGCTAAGGCGAGTGCCAGGTTCTTCAGGCAAGCACTTGAAGCTTTTGATATCAATAAGGAATCGCGGGACAACTACATTCGCACGCTCGGCAGTCTCGAAGCAGTGGTGCCGAAGGAAAACCGGTTCGTCTGTTTCTTCGAGAGCTTTTTTGCGCAGAAGGATGAGAGTGCCCTCGCGGCTTTTCTGGGCATCACGCCGCAACCGGCGGCCTTCGAAAAGCAGGTCAACTCCGGACGCGGCAGTGCGCCGATCCCGGAGGAGCTGGCCGTGGAGGGAGCAAGGGTGCTTGCGCCTGTCTATGAAGGAATATTCGAGCGATTTGGCGACGCTGTGCCTGACAAATGGCGCAAGACATACGAGGCTGGAAAATGATGGACGACGGTAATCTCGGCGGACTTCCGGGCGCTCCGGCGGAGCAGAAGATCCGCAATTTCAACATCAACTTCGGTCCTCAGCATCCAGCGGCGCATGGGGTGTTGCGGCTGGTTCTGGAACTGGACGGCGAAATCGTGGACCGGTGCGATCCCCATATCGGGCTGCTGCATCGCGGCACCGAAAAGTTGATGGAGAGCAGGACCTATCTGCAGAACCTGCCTTACTTCGATCGCCTGGATTACGTGGCGCCGATGAACCAGGAGCATGCCTGGTGCCTGGCTATCGAGCGTTTGACGGGCACGGAAGTGCCGCGACGGGCGCAGTTGATCCGGGTGCTGTTCTGCGAAATTGGCCGTATTCTCAACCACTTGCTGAACGTAACTACACAGGCAATGGACGTCGGTGCGTTGACGCCGCCGCTATGGGGCTTCGAGGAGCGCGAGAAGCTCATGGTGTTCTATGAGCGAGCATGTGGGGCGCGGTTGCATGCGGCATATTTCCGGCCGGGTGGGGTGCATCAGGACCTGCCGCAGGATCTGGTGGAGGATATCTTCAAGTGGACGGAGGCGTTTCCGTCTGCCCTGCAGGATATTGAGGACCTGTTGACGGAAAACCGGATATTCAAGCAGCGCAACGTCGATATCGGGGTCGTAAGCCAGGAGGAAGCGCTGGATTACGGCTTCTCCGGAGTGATGGTACGTGGGTCCGGCATGGCATGGGATCTGCGTCGGGCGCAGCCATATGAATGCTACGACGAGATGGAGTTCCGCATCCCAGTGGGCAAGAACGGAGACTGCTACGACCGTTACCTCTGCCGCGTTCAGGAGATGAAGGAAAGCCTGAAGATAATGCGGCAATGCATTGAAAAACTTGGTCAATGCAAGGGGCAGGATGTGCTGACGCGGGGCAAGATCACGCCACCGACGCGGACTAACATGAAGACGTCGATGGAGGCACTGATCCATCACTTCAAGCTGTATACGGAAGGCTTCCACGTACCGGAGGGCGAGGTCTACGCGGCTGTGGAAGCGCCCAAGGGCGAGTTCGGCGTCTATCTCGTCGCCGATGGCACCAACAAGCCTTACAAGGCCAAGTTGCGGGCGCCGGGATTTGCGCATCTGGCGGCGATGGATCACCTGTGTCGCGGACATCAGCTTGCGGATGTGTCGGCCATTCTCGGCTCGCTCGACATCGTTTTCGGCGAGGTGGATCGGTGAGGGCAGGCGCGAAAATGACGTATGGGTTTGGTATTGGTTTGGTATGGTTTCGGTATGGCAAAAGATCTGTTTTTGCCGCGAAATCCGGTTTCTCGGCCCTGATCCCTGAAGCTGCCAATTTTTTTGACCATATGGTCAGTTTTTGCGGCGCGCCGTTTCATCATGCCGACGCGAGACCAATTCCCGTGAGCATCGTTGCGCGACCGGACCTTCAGCCGCGCGGAGGCTTCAGGTGACAGTAACATTCGATTTCTGGATGCCGCTGGTGGGTGCCCTCGCGGGCGCGGCGGCGATTCTGGGGGCGCGGGGCCGGAGCAAGGTGCTGTCCGGCGCGTTGATCGGGGCCGCGGTGGCGTTTCTGGCCGGACTGGCGCGGGGGTGGCTGTGATGGTGGGAAGAGTAATCGACTCAGCCTCTGTCGCGCTGGCTGTCGCTGCCTGTTCCGAGGACGGCACGTCGACGGTTGTTGCGAAGGCGGCCTGGATGGCTGCTTTTGAGGATCTCGGCTGTGTACTGCCTGAAACGACGGCGGCAGAGCAGATCGCGGGAGGCGGCTTTTCGACGGCAAACCTTCAGCCGTATGCGAAGCAGAGCGGCGCGGCGCCGGATCGTTATCGCTGGCTTGTCGCCAAGAACTACCTGAACGACTCGCTGAAATCCGGACTCGTGGTTCGGGAGGAACGCGCGGGCGGGACGATGAATGTAAGATTGAAATCGGAGAGGTGCGAGAATGCTGCGTAGGCTTCACCCCGAACAGCCCGAAAGCTTCGCCTTTACACCCGGCAACCTCGAATGGGCGAAAGGGCAGATCGCCAAGTATCCAGAAGGCCGGCAGGCCTCTGCGGTGATCCCGCTGCTGTGGCGTGCGCAGGAGCAGGAGGGCTGGGTCAGCCGGCCGGCGATCGAGGCGATCGCGGAGATGCTGGGTATGGCCTATATCCGCGTGCTCGAAGTCGCCTCCTTTTACTTCATGTTCCAGCTTCAGCCCGTGGGCAGTGTCGCGCATATCCAGATCTGCGGCACAACTTCCTGCATGATCTGCGGGGCGGAAGACCTGATTGCCGTCTGCAAGGCGAAGATCGCGCCCAATGCACATGAATTGTCCGCCGACGGCAAGTTCAGCTGGGAAGAGGTGGAGTGCCTCGGTGCTTGTGCGAACGCGCCGATGGCACAGATCGGCAAGGATTACTACGAGGATCTGACAGAAGACAGCTTCGGCGAACTGCTGGATGCCTTCGCCGCGGGTGAAACGCCGTTGCCGGGCAGCCGCAAGGGCCGGTTCGCTTCCGAACCGCTGGGCGGGCTGACCTCGCTGACCGAATACACCGGCGGTCACGCGGCCAACGGATCGGTGGAGCGTGCGGAAGTTTACGGTGACACGATCATGCGCATCAGTGAACAGCCGAAGCCGGTGGGCAAGGTGCGCCAGCCCGAAACCCCGCCCGATACGCCCAAACCGACGCCAGACGCGCGGGACGAGCCGGTTCCGAACGAGGAACTGGAGGAAAAGGAAAGCAAGGGCCGCCCGGAGGTGGACAAGGAAGAGGACGCCAAGGACGCGGAAATCGTCGCTGTCGGCGCGAAGCCGGAGGGCCTGAGCGCCGCGCGCGAAGGCGGGCCGGACGACCTGAAGAAGATCAAAGGCGTCGGGCCGAAGCTGGAAGGGCTGCTGCATTCGCTGGGCTTTTATCATTTCGATCAGGTTGCGGCCTGGTCGGCGGACGAGGTGGCGTGGGTCGATGAACATCTTGAAGGCTTCAAGGGCAGGGTCACTCGTGATAACTGGGTAGAGCAGGCCAAGGCTCTTGCGGCCGAGGACTGACGGGAGGCCCTGTGCAGAAGGCACATGGCGCGGATCGGAACGATCGGAGAAAGCCTCATGACCAAGACGACGGATAAGGACTGGAGTTGCCCGGCGACATGCGCGGCCATCGGCTTCGTGGTGGGACTCGTTTTCATAATGCTGCTGCGGCAATTCGGGATGGGCGTTGTCGGGGGATGGTTCCTCGGCATCGTCATCGGGGTGGCCACCGGGGTGATCCTGTGGAAGTACCGCTGCGCCGATGCGCAAATCGGTGCGGCGGCGGCCCCGGAGACGGGCATCGCCCAGGGTACGACCGGCGGCAACGGCGTTGCCGTTGGCGGTGGTGCGGCGCTGGCTGCGGATGCGGCTGTGACCAAGGCACCGGGCGGAGACGCGGCACCGGCGAGTGAGCCGAAGGTGGCTTCGGAACCTGCTCCTGCGCCTGCGCCGGAAGCGCCGTCGGAACCGGAGACCGTGCAGGAAGCCGTGGCCGAGGTGATCACCAAAGAGCCGGCAGCGGTGGCGGACGAGGATTTCGACAAGGATGGCATCGTTGAGGGCACCGGCGAGGGCGCGAAGCCCGCAACGCTGGACGGCCCGCGCGAGGGGGGTGCCGACAATCTGAAGGAAATCAAGGGTGTTGGTCCGAAAATGGAAGCGATGCTGAACGGCATGGGTTTCTATCACTTCGACCAGATCGCGGCGTGGAGCCCTGACGAGGTGGCGTGGGTGAATGCCAACCTCGAAGGGTTCAAGGGCAGGGTGACGCGCGACGACTGGGTGGCACAGGCGAAGATACTGGCCTCGGGCGGCGACACGGAGTTTTCCAAGCGCGTTGAGGACGGCGGCGTTTACTGACCATTGAGGCAAGGCTGAGACAAGGAAGAGCATGAGCGGCAAGACAGAACGGACCGGCAAGGATGCACGGTTGCCCGCGGCGGTGATCGCGGTGGCGGCCTGTGTATGGCTGGCGGGCATGGCGCTCGGCCCGCGGCTGGGGTTGTCGCCGCGCTATGCGTTCCTGCTGGACCTGTCGTGCATGGCCGCGTTCGTCTGGGCGCTTGTCGCGGTACTGCGCATACGGCAGGCCGGGAGGTCGGGCGAGTGACGCGGCGGGTAGGATTCCAGGACAAAGCGACGGAGAGCAAACAGGACCCGGAGGCGCGGCGGCTGAAGGCGTTCCTGACCTTTGCGATGCTGGAGACGCCGCTGGTGATGGGTTTTGTCGGCGTGATGATCTGGTTGTTCACGGACACGCTGGACGGGCTGTTGCCGCCTTCGCCGTCAGAAGGGGCGCGGACGATGTGGCTGGTGGGTACGATTGCTGTTTTCGGGCTGTGCGTGGGCTTGCTCTACGCCAAGGTGCTGTGGCCCGTTTTGAAAGAGGCGCGAGATGCTGCAAGATAAAGACCGGATTTTCACCAACCTCTACGGGATGCATGACCGGAGCCTGAAGGGCGCGCAGGCGCGTGGCCATTGGGACAATACCGCCGGGATCATCGCCGAGGGTCGTGAGGTGATCGTCGAGAAGATGAAGGCGAGCGGTTTGCGCGGACGCGGTGGCGCGGGTTTCCCGACGGGGCTGAAGTGGAGCTTCATGCCGAAGGAAAGCGACGGGCGGCCGCATTACCTGGTGGTCAATGCCGACGAGTCCGAGCCCGGCACCTGCAAGGACCGCGAGATCATGCGCCATGATCCGCACACGCTGATCGAGGGTTGCCTGATCGCGAGTTTCGCGATGGGGGCGAATGCCTGCTACATCTATATCCGCGGCGAGTACATCCGCGAGCGCGAGGCTTTGCAGGCGGCGATCGACGAGTGTTATGACGCGGGGCTTCTGGGGGCAAATGCCGCGAAATCGGGCTGGGATTTCGACCTGTATGTCGTACATGGCGCGGGCGCGTATATTTGCGGCGAGGAGACGGCGCTGCTGGAGAGCCTGGAAGGGCGCAAGGGGATGCCACGGCTGAAGCCGCCGTTCCCGGCGAACACGGGGCTCTACGGGTGCCCGACGACGGTGAACAACGTGGAGAGCATCGCGGTGGTGCCGACGATCCTGCGGCGGGGGGCGGACTGGTTTTCCAGCTTCGGGCGACCGAACAACGTGGGCACGAAGATTTTCGCTATCTCGGGCCATGTGAACCATCCGTGTGTCGTCGAGGAAGAAATGTCGATCCCGCTGAAGGAATTGCTGGAGCGGCATTGCGGCGGCGTGCGCGGCGGTTGGGATAACCTGAAGGCGGTGATTCCCGGCGGATCGTCGGTACCGTGCCTGCCAAAGGACCTGTGCGACGACGCGATCATGGATTTTGACTGGCTGCGCGAGCAGCGCTCCGGCCTGGGTACGGCAGCGGTGATCGTGATGGACCAGAGCACGGACATCATCAAGGCGATCTGGCGACTGAGCGCGTTCTACAAGCACGAAAGCTGCGGTCAGTGCACGCCCTGCCGCGAGGGTACCGGCTGGATGATGCGGGTTATGGACCGGCTGGTGCGGGGCGAAGCGGAGGTCGAGGAAATCGACATGCTTCTGGACGTGACAAAGCAGGTGGAGGGCCACACGATCTGCGCGCTGGGCGATGCCGCGGCGTGGCCGATCCAGGGGCTGATCCGGCATTTCCGCGACGAAATCGAGGACCGCATCAAGGCGAAGCGCACCGGCCGCGTGAGCGCGGTGGCGGCGGAGTAGGCGTGTGGATTGGTACGAACTCGGCAACATCATCGGGACGCTGGCGATCAGCCTGCCGAGCCTGCTGATGGCCTGGGGAATGCATCGCATCTTCAAGCGGACCGGCCATGGCGCGTTCTGGCGGGTGCTTGCCTATGTACCGGCGACAGTTTTTTTCTGTTCGGCGCTGTTCTTCATCTCGACGACGGACGTGGGTGACGGGGAATTGGCGCTGGGCTTCGGGCTGGTCTTTTCGCTGATCCTGCAGACGGTGCTGGTGCTGGTGCTGAGTTTCAAGGGTTGGCCCACAGAGCGCATTGCGGTGGAGGTGTTCGAGTGATGCGTCTTCTTGCGGCAATAGCGCTGACCGTATCGGCCGGCTGCGCGGAAACGCTGCCGCCCTCCAAGGCGGTGGCGCCAGCCTATCTGACCGAGGCGGTAACGCATATTGGTATCGCCGATGCCTCGTCCAGACATTGCGAGGGTGTCGGGTTCGACGCGGCAGCCGAGGAAACGGCCAAGCGGCGGATCGCGCAGCGACTGGTGAGCGACGGCTACAAACCGCAGGATGTTCGCAGGTTCGCAGAAGCGATGGGCCCGGACGGGATCACCGAAACGGTCGCGCGGTATTATGCGGAGCGGGGCGTGGACGTGAGCCTCGATGCGCAGGGTGAGGCGCAGGCGGCGGAATTGCTGGCCATCTGCCGGATCGCGCGGCAGGAGGCGGCGAGCGGTGCCGGTGCGGGGCAATACCTGACGGTGAGCGGATGAGCGACGAGCGGCACTCCGTCTGGCAATGGCGTCCCGGCTCGCCCCACGGCGTGGCGGAGGAGCGGCCCGAGGTGAAGGCGCGTGCCAAGGCTTCGCCCTCCATGCGCAAGGACATCAAGCTGATCGCCGTGCTGCTGGTGGTGATGCTGGTGAGCTACGGTGTGGCGCAGTTTGCCAGCGGCGATGGCATGAGCGAGACCTACCGTCCCGTGGCATGGGGCGCCGGCGTGCTGTCGGCGATGAGCTTCGGGGCTTTGCTGCTGAAGGTGGCCGAGAAGCTGGTGGACCCGTCGATCCGCATCGGTCATGTGTTGCTGGTGAGTGCGGTGGCGCTTGGACTTTTGACTTTCGCTTACCTGAAGTGGGTCGGCGCATCGGGAGGCGTGTGATGCATCTGGCTGAATTGAATATCGGCAGGCTGGTGGCACCGACGGATGACCCGAGAGTTGCGGATTTCATGAACAACCTCGACCGGATCAACGGGCTCGGCAAGCGGATGCCGGGATTCGTGTGGATGATGGAAGGGTCGGGAGAGCCGGGGACGGGAAACACGGACGCCAAGATCGACGGCGACTCGCAATTCGTGTCCAACCTGACGGTGTGGGAGAGCGTCGAGCACCTGGAAACCTTTGTCTGGGGCACGGTCCACAAGCAGTTCTATGATCGGCGCGCCGAATGGTTCGAGCTGATGGGAGACATGCATTTCGTGATGTGGTGGGTGCCAGAGGGGCACCAGCCGACGCTGGAAGAGGGGCTTGCGAAGCTGGCCCATCTCAAGGCACACGGAGACAGCGAGGAAGCCTTCGGCTGGGCGTACCTGAAAGAGGCGCGGCTGTGGAAGGCAAAGCAGTGCGACGCGAGGGCGGCGGAGTAGATGATGAACAACATCGGACTTCCGGGATTACTGGTGGCGGCAGTCATGCTGGCCGTTCTGCTGCTGCCGTATTGGAAGCTGTGGGCGCGCGCCGGCCATTCGGGCTGGTGGTGCGTGCTGATGGCGGTCCCCGTGGTCAATATCGTCTCGCTCTGGGTGCTGGCTTTCAAGCGCTGGCCGGCGGAAGACGCCCGGTTCGGCGGTGCGGGAAGGGTCGTGCGATGACGTCGGTTCTCGGCTTTCTGGTGACGCTGCTGCTGCTGGTGCCGCCCTTCTGGAAACTCTGGTCGCGGACGGGCCACAGCGGGCTGTGGAGCCTGCTGATGCTGATCCCCCTCGTGAATATCATCATGCCGTTCTGGCTGGCCTTCAAGCGTTGGCCGTCAGAGGAAAGCGGTGTAGGAATTGTGGAGCGGTTCGAATGACAGACTTGCGCAAAATCATCATCGACGGAGCCGAGATCGAGGTTGATCCGCGGCTGACGCTTCTGCAGGCCTGCGAGCAGGCAGGCGTGGAAGTGCCACGGTTCTGCTATCACGAGCGTCTGTCGATCGCGGGCAACTGCCGGATGTGCCTTGTAGAGGTTGTTGGCGGGCCGCCGAAGCCTGCCGCCTCCTGCGCGATGCAGGTGAAGGACCTGCGGCCCGGGCCGGAAGGAGCGCCGCCGGAGATCAAGACCACGAGCCCGATGGTAAAAAAGGCGCGTGAAGGGGTGATGGAGTTCCTGCTGATCAACCACCCGCTGGATTGCCCGATCTGCGATCAGGGCGGCGAGTGCGACCTGCAGGATCAGGCGATGGCCTATGGCGTCGATTTCAGTCGCTACCGGGAGCCGAAGCGCGCGGCGATCGACCCGGATCTCGGACCGCTGGTCGGCACGTGCATGACACGCTGCATTTCCTGCACGCGCTGCGTGCGCTTCATCTCCGAGGTCGCCGGGGTGCCGGAGATGGGCCAGACGGGGCGGGGCGAGGACAGCGAGATCACTTCCTACCTCGGGCAAATGCTGACGAGCGAATTGCAGGGTAACGTGATCGATTTGTGCCCGGTGGGCGCGCTGACGTCGAAACCCTATGCCTTCACGGCGCGGCCATGGGAACTGACGAAGACCGAGAGCATCGACGTGATGGATGCGCTCGGCAGCAACATCCGGGTGGATACCAAGGGCCGCGAGGTGATGCGAATTCTGCCGCGCAACCACGACGGCATCAACGAGGAATGGCTGAGCGACAAGAGCCGGTTCATCTGGGACGGGTTGAAGCGCCAGCGGCTCGATCGACCCTACGTGCGCCGCAACGGCAAGCTGGCCGAGGCGAGCTGGGGCGAGGCTTTCGCTGCCGTGGCCGAGGCCGTGAAGGGCAAGAAGGTGGCGGCGCTTGCCGGAGACCTGGCGCCGGTGGAGGCAATGTTTGCGCTGAAGGAATTGGTGACGGGCATGGGCGGTACGGTGGAGTGCCGCACCGATGGTGCGAAGCTGCCGGCGGGCAACCGCGCCGCCTATGCCGGAACGGCGACGATCGAGGATATCGACCGCGCGGAGTACATCCAGCTTGTTGGCTGTAACCCACGGGCGGAAGCGCCGGTGCTGAACGCACGGCTGCGCAAGGCATGGCTGCGGGGAGCGAATATCGGGCTGGTGGGCGAGGCCGTGGACCTGACCTACGATTACGCGCACGTCGGCACGACCGGCGAGGATCTGGCAAAGCTGCTGGAGCACAAGTTCACCAAGGTGCTGGAGGTGCCATCGCTGGTGATCGTCGGGCAGGGCGCATTGATGGGCGCGGATGGCGCGGATGTGCTGGCCACGGCAATGAAGCTGGCGGAGGAGACAAAGGGCGGCTTGTTGATCCTTCACACGGCGGCCAGCCGGGTGGGGGCGCTGGATATCGGCTTCGCCACCGAGGGCGGTATGGACGCGGCGCTGGAGGGTGCGGAGGTCGTCTACAACCTTGGTGCCGACGAGGTGGACATCGCCGCCGGGCCGTTCGTGATCTATCAGGGCAGTCATGGCGACCGGGGCGCGCACCGTGCGGACGTGATCCTGCCGGGCGCTGCGTGGACCGAGGAATCAGGGATTTTCGTCAATACCGAAGGCCGGCCGCAGATGGCCGCGCGTGCCGGCTTCCCGCCGGGTGCGGCCAAGGAGAACTGGGCGATCCTGCGGGCGCTGAGCGCGGAACTGGGTGCGACATTGCCCTACAACTCTTTGCCGGAGTTGCGGCGGGCGCTGTTCGAGGCGGTGCCGCACATGGGCCGCCTGGAAGAAGTGCCGCAAAACGAATGGCAGGCCGAGAAAGCGGGCAAGCCGGGTAGCAAAGCATTTGTTAACCCTGTATCGGATCATTATCAGACGAACCCGATTGCCCGCGCCTCCACCGTGATGGCGGAAATGAGCAAGCTCGGCGCGATGCGTCACAGCGCCGTGGCAGCAGAATAGACCGGGAGGCCGACGCATGCGGACAGGACAGGCCATTGCAGCCCTCGCCCTGACGGGCATCGTGATCACGGGACCGGCCGTCGCGGCGCCGGGGCCGCTGGACTCGGCCCGGGCCGCGCTTCGGGCAGTGCTCGCGGCCGAGGGCGTCTTTGCGGTAACAGGTGGCGGGATCGGCGAGGCTTCGTGGTGCGTCGCGGGGCGGTTCGCCAAACGCAAGCTGGGCCTCGACAGCGACGCGGCCATTCGCCGGCTGTCGCGGATCAGCCCCAAGGGGCTGGGCATCCGCAGCCCGGAAGGGCGGAAAGTGATACCGGGGCCCGGGGCTCTCTATTCTTACGCGGATGCCGGGGCACTCGAGAACTACCAGGGCAGGAATGCCGAAACACGGACAGTCTCGGCGGCTGTCGCAGCATGTGGATGAGGCCATAGATGAGTGAGTTCCTGCAAACGCCCTTCGGCATCTTCGTCATCGTGCTGGCACAGTGCCTGCTGGTGACGGTGTGCATCCTCGTGGCGCTGGCGTTCCTGATGTATGCCGACCGCAAGGTCTGGGCCGCGGTGCAGATGCGCAAGGGGCCGAACGTGGTGGGGGCCTTCGGGCTGCTGCAATCGTTTGCGGATTTCATCAAGTACATCGTCAAGGAAGTCGTGGTGCCCGCCGGGGCCGACAAGGTGGTGTTCTTCCTCGCGCCGATGATCACCTTCGTGCTGGCGGTGATCAGCTGGGCGGTGATCCCGTTCAATGACGGCTGGGTCGTGGCGAGCCTGAATGTCGGTATCCTGTATATCTTCGCGATCTCGTCGCTCGAGGTCTATGGCGTGATCATGGGCGGCTGGGCCTCGAACTCGAAATATCCGTTCCTCGGCAGCCTGCGCTCGGCGGCACAAATGATCTCCTACGAGGTCTCGATCGGGTTCATCATCATCGGTGTGATCCTTTCCACCGGATCGCTGAACCTTTCGGAAATCGTCTATGCGCAGGAAGGCCGCTACGGCTTCTTCTCGTGGTACTGGCTGCCGCATTTCCCGATGGTGATCCTGTTTTTCGTGAGCGCGCTGGCGGAAACCAACCGCCCGCCCTTCGACCTGCCGGAAGCGGAGGCCGAACTGGTGGCGGGTTATCAGGTGGAATATTCCTCGACCCCGTTCCTGCTGTTCATGATCGGCGAGCTGATGGCGGTGGTGCTGATGTGCGCGCTGATCACGATCCTGTTCTTCGGCGGCTGGCTGAGCCCGATTCCGGGCGTGTCCGAATGGCCGTTGCTTGGCGACGGGCTGCACTGGATGATCCTGAAGATGGGCTTCTTCTTCTTCATGTTCGCGATGGTCAAGGCGATCGTACCGCGCTACCGCTATGACCAGCTGATGCGCCTGGGCTGGAAGGTGTTCCTGCCGATGAGCCTGGCCTGGGTGGTGATTGTTGCCGGGCTGGCACTCTATGACGTGCCGGGTTACGCCCGGTTCGCGACGGGGGGCTGATGCGCTGGTACCCGGCATATTTTCTCTGCCTGCTGGCGGCGCCTGCCGTGGCGCAGGACGAGATGAACTTCGCCGACAGAGGCGAACGGGTGCTGGACATGGCCGTGCTGGAGCGCTGCGCGGGCGCCGAGAAGATCGGCGTGGATGGTTGCGACGCGGCGGACCTGGCGGAGAACCTGGGCCTGATCTCGGGATCGGAAATCCGACCCTTCGGCAAGTTCGGCATGGAAAGCTTCGCGATGCTGACGAGCCTGCGTTATGCCGCATCTTCTCTGTTCTTTCTGGCCGAGGGCGAGCCCTGCTATGCCGAGGAGGAGCGCGGCGCGGCAGTGGAAATCTGGTCGCTCTGGGTGGAGCTGCCGCCGGATATTCCGCAGGTCATGGCCGAGAAGTATGCCGTCTTCGACGGCGTGATGGACAAGATCGTAACACTGGAGTTGGGGTGTTGAGGCCGCGACTCTCGATATGTGTGGCCGGTGTTCTGGGGCTATTACTGGCGGGGCCTGTCTCCGCCGCATGTGACAAAGAACTTTCGGAATACAAGTCCGCAAGGTCGACACACGTCGCAAACGCCAAAGACATCTACAACGTGGTGGTTGACGCGCCGCGCGCGGATCACCGCGTGCTGAATGATGCTCGGTATCGGCCGCCTTCGGACGAAAGTTTGCTTGGCGTCTATCGTGTTGCGCGCACTTCGCTACAGCTTCACAGCGAGTTGGTGCACGTCGTCCGGCAATTGAAAGTGAATGTTAACCCTATCTTCTTGAAGCGTCGTGATGCGCCGGAAGTGCTGGTGCGCGGTGCGGCATTGTCTCGCTGTCTGGCTCGACTTCAGAATGTTGAACTGAAAAAACTCAAAACTCTGCATGAGAAAGCAAGACCGGAGAGGGCGCCTCTGGAAGCAAGCCTGCATCGGTCCAGAGAACGTTACATGGCTGGGCCGAATGCAAAAAAAATCGCTGACGGAATCGGCAGGCAGTTGGCTGAGATCGACACTCAGATTGAACAAGCGACTGACGGTGTTGAATTGGAGCGCCTTGAGAAGCGCAAGCTAGAAAT